>SYHW01000036.1 GCA_005799065.1 Bacteroidota bacterium | reverse complement strand
ATAGTCATCATATACAACCCTTCAACGCCCGTTCGGACTCCACACCGACGGGCGTTGTTGGTTATGGACGTCGTTGGGCACTGACGTTGGATACGGAAGTCATTGGGCACTGATGTAGGTTACAGAAGTCGTTGGGCACTGATGTCGATGGACACTGACGTTGATTACGGAAGTCGTTGGGCACTGATGTCGATGGGCACTGACGTTGATTACGGAAGTCGTAGGGCACTGATGTCGATGGGCACTGACGTTGATTACGGAAGTCGTAGGTTACTGACGTTGGAACTCCATCACGCTGGGTCGAATTGGGCCGTAATCTGATAGTCGCGACGAAGCAATTGCTCATGGTAGGCGGCATGCCAAGCCAAAAAATACGCCATCTCCCGAAGGGTACATTTGCCCATCAAAGGGTGTGGGAGCAGCAACGAATCAAGATCCGAGTCGCTGTATCGCCGCAACGATTTGATATAGCGGCCTAACATACTATTGAGGAGGGTATTGGCTTTGGAGACCGATATTTTTGATCGTTGGGTAGGGCGAAACATCGGGGGAGCCTCAGGCTTTCGTCCTTCCAACTTGCGTAAATAAGTTTCCGTAACCTGACCGTAGTTGCGCGCCTCCCGATTGGAACGCCCAAAAATAAGTGCATGCAACCAGACCGGAAGAAAGGTCGTGAACCACACCGGTCGAAGCGACATCACCAAATGTTGGGCGTGTCCCGTGGCGCTCCACTTGCCCTCATTAGGTTCTCGTTCAGCAAGAACAGGTTCTATTGAGCGCAGGGTATTTAAAAAATCAGCGTGCGACGATTGAAGACGCATTTCCCACTCCATCTGAACATCCAGTCCCTTGGGCATCTTGGTACTCAACTCAATCGAAGATCTGTACATTGTCGCCTATAAATCGAGGGTTAGCATGAGGTAGGCCAGGCGGCCCACGCGGGGTCCACCATAAACCTGAAATACCTTTTTATTGAGCAGGTTGGAAGCCCCCAATTTCACATTCATTTTAAGCGAAGGGATGTTCTTGTTGATCTGGGCGTCGACCATATCATACGTTGGAATGCGGCCCGTAAACTGGGGCGAACCCTCAAATAGGAAGCCTTCAATCCATTTGTAGTTGATGTTGAAGCCCCAATCCGCTATGGTGATGCCCGCAAATTCAGTCACCATCTCCCGTCCGCTGAGTCCTACATTAAATTTATGCTCGGGTGTATTAAATGCTGGAATGATGGGGTCATCGGTACCCTCCACATTCAGGCGGTTCCAACTGTAATTGAAATTAAACGAGAGCCAGCGATTGTAGTAATAGTTACCCCCCACCGCAAGACCTTGGGTGGTGACCCTACTCTGAGCATTGGCTGCCACCCTGTAGGCCTGGAGGTTACTGATTCCAAAATCAGTAATATTGGCATCGAGACCCAACTGGAAGCCGATGAAATTGGTATACCACGAATAATAGTAACCCAAATCGACATAGAGTTTTTTGTACATGCCGCGGTATCCAAACTCAAGGGTGCGCACCTGCTCGGGTTGAATGGGCGCCACATTGAAATAATCGAGCCTGCGGCGGTCGAGGCTATCGAGGTACTTCACAAAGGACGGGACACGAATCAGCGAATCAAATCCTGTGAGGTTGCCCAACAGAATGGCTCGGCCAACATTATAATATAAATACTGGTCGGCCAGGGTGGGATTGCGCAAAGCCGAAGAAAACGAAGTCCGAAGTATATGCTTTTCAGAGGGTTTGTAGACCAAGGAAGCGGCTGGTGAAACCACGTATCGGAAATTCTGGTTTTTATCGAGGCGCACCGTCGCATTAATCTTGAAGTCACCCAAATCTTTCTCAACGCCCGTATACAATCCAAATTCGCTGTTGCGGATCACCCGATAAGTCGAGTCGGCCTGGAGTGTATCCACAAAAATACTGCCCCGGCTGTCGGGGCGGAACAAGCGGGCATTTCCACCCAACACCCATGTCAATTGAGAGGGCTCCCAAACGAAACGCTTCTCGGCCTGAGCGTGATAGAGCGCAGAGCGATCGTAGAACATGGTGCCCCCTTCCCGTGGGGTGCGTGCCGTAACCGCTTGAAACAAGGAGTCGAATCGAGCAGTGCCCGGCAAAAAAAACGGTTGTTCGGTGACCCTGCCCTGGAGATCTGCATTGTTGCGCGCCTCCTGGTGCCACATGCGCAGCAAATCGCTGTTGGCCCCCAATACCGAGTCGACCACCCCAAACTGACTCAAAAAATTAGGATATATGGGCATCCCGGGGAGGGCATAAACCCGGGCGCGGTTGATGCTGCCCCAGTAGCGGGCATAATCGAGGTTCCAGTTGCCATTGCCCTTGGCAGCGTCCTGCATGCGGAGAGCCGTAAAGACCGCGTCGTAAGACGAACCCGCATCCTCACTCGTGGAATAGGCTCTAATGAACCAGTTGTCTTTCTTACGCAGCTCGATTCTATTCTGAAAAAAGAAAATATCGCGCAAACTAAAACGGTTATCGCCTTGATAGACGGTTGTTCCATTGCCCATATTGGCCGTTGCGATGAGTTCCACGTCGGGCTTCAGCATATAGTGTAGAGCGCCCGACAGTTTCAGGTTACGGGTGTTGTAGTCGACCAGGTCCTTCTCCTCATAGCCCGTACGATAGAAAATCCCAAGGCCCGGATAATCGCGGGCACTATACGGCGCTGAATAGTCATTACCCCCCGACAGTTGTTCGTCGCCATAACGGTTCACCGCGTCGTACCCCCCCGGATTGTTTCGGGTTACGGGCGAAAAATCGACCGGATCCAAGTTGGTGGCCTCCCAGTCGTTGGCCCGCAAGTGGTATAAATTCACTTTCCATCCGAACTTATCTCGACCTTTTTTGTCTTTGTAAACTTGGGCATAGCGTACGGCAGTTTCCAACAAAGCCCGTTCGCCTGCCTTCACGCTGGCTGTTAATCCGGGATGCGTAAACGGACTCTTGGTTTGCATGCTGATAACCCCGTTGAAGGCGTTCGGGCCATAGAATGCCGAACTCGCGCCCACCACGAGGTCCACTTTCAGTACATCGAGTTCGGAGGCCCCCAGAAAGTTGCCCAGCGAGAAGTTGAGACCGGGTGATTGATTATCGACTCCATCGATCAGCTGAAGTGAACGAACGGGCGAGGTACTGTTGAAACCACGCGTGTTGATGATGACAAAGCCCAAGCTCGCCGTGGTGAGATCGACCCCCTTCAACGTACCCAGTCCTTGATAGAAGGACGGTGCCGGCGTCTCTTTTATGGCCAGAACATCCATCGCTTCAACGGTAAGGGCCGATTCACGTTGCTTTTCGGTGATACGGCTATCGACCACCTCCACACTATTGAGCAGAACATTGTCGGCCTGCAAACGTATGTTCAATGGCTTACCATCGCCCGGTGCCTGTACCTCCAAATTCCGGTATCCGATATACGAAACCACCAAAGAAAGGGGATAAGATCGGTTGTGGCGGAGGGTAAACTTGCCTTGTATGTCGGTGGTGGTTCCGGTCGAGGATCCCTTAATAACCACCGAAGCCCCGATCAGCGGCTCCCCACTCACCTGATCCTTAATGCTGCCCAATACCACCGACTGCTCAGCTTGAGCGCGTAGGTTGCTCGGCATAGCCAGCCATAAAACCGACATGAAGAGCCAAATCAAGTGAATGGGCCGCACAGGACGAAACGAGGTAGTCATTGCCGGTGAAGTCGAAGCCGCCATTGCCGGTGAATTCGAGGCATCACGCCATTCAGTAAACAAAACAGTACGCGTTAGATTCATAAGAAACGAGCTGAATTAGACCTGCAAAATACGAGGGTAAGCGACAATAATAACAACGCGACCTCAGCTGTTCCAATCTGTTGGTTTTACCCCTTAGACATTACCACAAAAACCTGCTATTTTTGAATGAATGAATCCATGAAGAAACTCCTATTCTTGGTGCTGACGGCATCCTGGCTTTGGGCCGCCCAACAAAACTGGGGAAGCCTGCCTGTTTTGGCAAAATTTTTCACCTGGCCAACTTCCCCCCTAAAAATCGATCAACGCCACACGCAGAGTGAACGCTTTAACCAGAGCCCTTACGGCCCCGTTTCGGTGGGCTACGACAGCCTCGGCATCCCCCATATTTTTGCGGAAAACGACGCCGCAGCCGACTTCGCAACCGGTTTCGTACACGCACGCGACCGCCTGTTTCAGATGGAAATGGCCGTTCGTGTGGTGAAGGGGCAACTCAGCGCAGTGGCGGGCGATCGTGCACTGAAGAGCGACCTTTTTTGGCGGAAATTTCAATTCGACAGTTTGGCGGTGACCTGGTATCAGGGGATGGCCGACAGCGTACCCGAGCTCGCCAAACGGATGGAAGCCTATGCAGCCGGGGTGAACCACTACATCAGTCGGCTAACACCTGCCAGCCTACCCCTCGAATTCCACCTGCTTGGCATCCACCCCGCGGAATGGAAAAAAGAGAATATGTTCTACTTGCTTCGGTTTATGTCGCACATCCTCACCTACAATGAAAACGACCTGGCCGCGAGTGAAGTCAGTACCCGCATCGGGCCCGAGCTCAGCTCATTTTGGTATCCCCACACCACCCGTACCCCCCACCCAATCTACCCCTACTTCAGCCTAACCGACAGCATCATGCAGCGCCTTCTGCCACAAGTGAATGAGGACTTGGACCTGGGCGTCGGGCATTCATACCCCGAGGCGCGTGTGGTGAACCTCGACGATACCCCGCTGGGCAGCAACAATTGGGTGGTTCGGGGCAGCCAATCGGCATCCACCTTCCCCTTACTCTGCAACGATACCCACCTCGAAATCGCGCTGCCATCTACCTGGTATGAAATTCATAAATCGGTGGGCGGCCAAATACGGAGGGGACTCAGCATCGCCGGATCGCCTTTTGTGATTAGTGGATTCAACAATGATGTGGCTTGGGGGATGACCAACGCTACCTGGGATTTGGTCGACTTCTATGCGTTGGAGGTGAACCCAAAGGGCACCCACTACAAACTCGATGGCCAATGGGAACCCCTCAATCCATTTACCGTGGAAATCGCAGTAAAAGGCGGCAAATCCGTTCGCAAAACTTACTACAACACCCATTTCGGGATCGCCGATACCCTTTCCGGGCGCTACCTCGCCGTGCATTGGATTGGACAGCATCCATCTAATGAGGGACTCACCTTTCACGGCTTTGAAAAAGCACGCAATCTAGCCGAAGCACAAGCCGCCTTGCAACACTACCTGCAACCCCCCCAGAACTTTGTGCTGGCCGACCGGAGCGGTCATATCGGTGGGGTAACGGCCGGAGGAGCATGCCTACACCCTTTGCCCGCCAAAGGTGTACGCAAAGGGAATCGACGCGACCAGCTTATCGGCTTTACCCGATTGCAGGGCTACCTCTATTCGGTCGATCCACCCTCCGACTACTGGCACAGCGCCAACCAAGAACAGATCGACCACCCCTTGGCGGCGCACATCAGTACCCGTTATGAATCCTCCGGCCGCGGGCGACGCATCACAGCACTCATCGACTCGTTGCCCCCGCTCGATTTTGAAGGGATGCGTCGGCTGCACATGGATGTGGTGGATATGGACTACCCCATCCTGCGAGATGTTCTTCTGGGGGTTAGTGGATCGCTGCGCAGTTATTTGGAGGGCTGGGGAGGACAAATGGACACCGCATTAGTGGCCCCAACCCTGCTCTATAATTTCAAAAACCACCTCCGTGATCGGGTGGTGGCACGTTTGGGTGGCGGAGACCGCCTTCCACCCCTCGAGCAGCATATTTTTACGGTGGTGACCAGCGATGACAGCATACCCCTGGCTGGTGGGCGGCGCGAAGCATCCCGCGCGCTCGCGCAGGAAGCCTGGGACAGCAGCCTAGCTGATTTAACCGCACGATTTGGAACGGATCCTTCCCAATGGCTCTATGGGCGGTTTCACACCACTTGGGTAGCACATCGGTTGAAACTACCCGCCCTCAACATTCCCGAATTTGCATCCCCCGGCAGCAACCGCACGGTAAACGTAGCCAGCCGCCTTCCCAGCACACACGCCGCCAGCATGCGCACCATCATCGAAATGCATCCCGATGGTCCGCGGGCATGGATGCATCTGACTGGTGGACAAAGTGGGCGGTTTAACAGCCCCAACTATGCCGACCAGGTACGGACCTGGTTAGATGGACGCTACCATACCTATCGGCCCGTGAATGGTTTCCAAGTTGCCGATTACGTATCCACCTACCGCTTTGACCGCTAAATTTCGTTGTTATGCGCATTCCTTCTCAATTTTTTTGGCACTTTCTGGCTTTGGTGACCCTCATCCACGTGCAGTTCAATATGGGTAGCTTTTGGCTGCTGGTGGGGGCTTCGGTGGCCATCGGTAGCCTCCCCATACGCGGCGTTCGGTGGTGGCACTTCGCCTTGTTGTCGCTCGCTTCACTGATGTGCTGCATGGCGCTCAAATTTCCGGAGGCCGAAACACGCACTATGCTCTCTTCGGTGAGTCAACTTCCCGCACCTATTTTGGTTGGGATTACAGTAGTGGTCACATCGATCACGGTCACCCTCACCGCCTACACCAGTCACCTCCTGTTGGCGCGTAGTTTTTATCCACCTTCTCTTTGGAAGCGGTAGAGTCAGTGGAATCGGTAAAAGGAACAGCCTACGACTACATCATCGCTGGTGCTGGTGCGGCTGGCCTGAGCCTCGCACTCCGCCTGGCCCATGCCGATTTCAGCAATCGCCGAATTCTGCTGATAGACCGAAGCGCCAAAACCGAAAACGACCGCACCTGGTGTTTTTGGGAGGATGGTGATGGCCTTTTCGACACAACATGCAAGCGCCAGTGGTCGCAGCTCGATTTTTTTGGTCCCAACACCGCTCAGCGCCTCGACCTGGCGGGCTACCGCTACAAAATGCTGCGTGGCCCCGACTTCTACCGATTTGCCCTCGACCAAATTTCAGCATGCAGCCACATAGAATGGTGCCAAGCCGAGGTCTACCACACAGGACATGGCGAAACAGGTGCCGAGGTGCATACGTCTGCCGGCAGCTTTACGGCACGCTGGGTTTTTTCGAGCCTTCTCGAAAACGATGTGTTGAAATCGGCCCAGCAGGGACATTTTCTCTGGCAACATTTTTTGGGATGGGAAATTCAGACGGAACAGGCGGCTTTTAAGCCCGACTGCCCGGTCTTCATGGACTTTCGAACGCCGCAGCGCGATGGCACCTGCTTTGTGTATGTGCTGCCCTACTCATCCACCCATGCCCTCGTGGAATACACCGTGTTTTCGTCGGAGATATGGCCGACCTACGCCTATGAAGATGGTCTCCGTTCGTATTTGAAGACCCACCTCCAATTGGGTTCATGGCAGGTTGGGCATGTAGAAGAAGGCAAAATTCCCATGAGCAGCGCTGTCTTTCCAGTGCGTAAAGGCCATGTGGTATTTTTGGGGACGGCCGGTGGGCAAACTAAAGGGTCCACGGGATATACCTTCAGCAACATCCAGCGTCACAGCGACGCCCTGGCAGCATTACTCCGCCAGTCACGACCACCCATTGTGAAACCCGATTTTAGGCGACAGCGCTACCATCTCTACGACAATACCTTGCTTTCAGTTCTGTGCCTCGGCGATTACAGTGGGGCCGAACTATTTGAGCGGCTCTTTACACGAAATCCGGCTCGACGCATGTTGCGTTTTCTCGATGAAGCCGCCCATTTCGGTGAAGAACTACAGGTCATGAACAGCGTTCCCCGCCGCCTTTTTGCCCGCCGCTTTATGCAAGAGTGGTTTAATCGCGATTAGACGGTCATAATCTCCTTTTCCTTGACCACCAAGAGTTCATCGATGCGCGCGATTTGTTTGTCGGTCAATTGCTGCACGCGTGTCTCCCCCTCTTTCACCATATCCTCAGGCACCCCATCCTTTTGGAGCTTCTTGATGGCCTCATTGGCATCTCGACGAATATTACGTACGGCGACTTTGGCCGTTTCACCTTCGTTTCGGGTGCGCTTCACCAATTCGCGCCGACGCTCTTCTGTGAGTGGAGGTACATGAATACGGATCACCGAACCATCATTCGATGGGGTTAGCCCCAAATTCGCTATGATGATCGCCTTTTCAATGGGTTGCAGCATCGACTTTTCCCATGGCTGGATGACCATTGTGCGTGCATCCGATGTGGAGAGACCCGCTACTTGGTTGAGGGGTGTCGAATTGCCGTAATAATCGACCTTGATGCCGTCGAGCACCGCCGTATTCGCCTTTCCAGCCCTGATTTTAGCCATTTCAACCGTGAGGTGATGAATGGCTTTGCCCATATCCTCCTCCGCTTGGTCGAGGTACAGCTGTATGTCTTCGTGAATCATGGTCTAGTGAGATTCTGAGATGAATTTGGGGAGATTCTGGGGAGATTCTGGGGAGATTTTGGAGAGACTCTGTGGTGATTCTGAGGTGATTTTGGGGAGATTCTAATGAGATGATTTTGGGGAGATTCTAATGAGATGATTTGGACGTGACGAGCGTACCGACCTCTTCGCCTTGCACAACCCTAAGGAGGTTGCCGATTCGGTTCATATCAAACACGATGATGGGCAATTCGTTTTCCTGGCATAGGGTAAAGGCCGTCATATCCATTACCCGAAGGTTGTCGCGTAAAGCAAGGTCGAACCCAATTCGGTCGTAACGTGTAGCTGTGGGATCCTTTTCGGGGTCTGCGGTATAGATGCCGTCGACACGGGTGCCCTTCAAAATCACATCCGCCTGAATTTCGATGGCACGGAGGGAAGCCGCTGTGTCGGTCGTGAAGTACGGATTACCCGTGCCCGCGCCAAACAACACCACGCGACCCTTTTCGAGATGGCGAATAGCACGGCGGCGGATAAACGGCTCAGCAATTTGCTCCATTTTTATGGCAGATTGCAGCCGCGTTTTCACACCCATCTTTTCGAGAGCAGCCTGAAGGGCCATGCTGTTGATCATGGTGGCCAGCATACCCATATAATCACCCTGAGCCCGATCCATTCCACCACTTTCCGCTTGTACGCCCCTAAAAATATTGCCACCGCCTACCACTATTGCTAATTCAACCCCAGCTTCCCAGGCGGATTTAACTTCTCGAGCGTATTGATCGAGTATTTGTTGATCAATTCCAAAGGCCTTATCGCCCATGAGGGCCTCTCCACTCAATTTGAGCAGGATTCGTTTGTATTTCATACCAAATGCGAAAGTAGGAATTTCCCGCCAACCTTCGTTGGGGTCATGGATAGGAAATGAAACGAAAAATGCCCATCCCGATTGAGGGGGTCTCGAGATTAACCTCCGATGGGGGAAGGTCGAGATTAACCTCCGATAGCAACCCGAACGAAGCGTGTAACCAACAGGCCTTTCGATGCCTTATCCAGCATTTGTGCAACTGTTACACTGCCATCCTTCACAAAAGCCTGATTCATCAGGGTGTTATCCTGGTAAAACTTATTGAGCTTACCCATGGCAATCTTCTCCAGAATAGTCTCTGGCTTACCCTCCTGACGGGCCTGTTCCTTACCGATTTCAATTTCACGCTCCACAACCGATGGATCCACGTCATCCTTATCTACTGCAACCGGATTCATCGCTGCAATTTGCATGGCTGCATCGCGAGCCGCTGCTTCAATCGCCTCATTGAGTGGTTGGTTTAAAGCCACCATCACACCCAACTTACCGTTGCTGTGGATGTACGATACCACACCCTCAGCTTGCAAAGTTTCGTAGCGGCTTACACTGATTTTCTCACCGATTTTACCGGTGTATTCGATCATTTTCTCAGCCACTGTGATGCCATCGATCCCGGCCGACTGCAATTGGTCGAGTGTGGTAAATTTGTTGTCCATCGCCAGTTGAGCCACACGGCGGGCCAATTGTCCAAAATCTTCATTCTTGGCCACAAAATCAGTCTCGCAGGTAACTTCCACCAAGATGCCAAAAGAACCTGTTGCGTCGCTCATGGCCACCACAACGCCCTCATTGGCTTCGCGGTCGGCCCTGCTCGCAGAAACTTTCTGGCCCTTTTTGCGGAGAATCACTACGGCTTCTTCAAAATCGCCGTTGGCCTCTGTGAGGGCCTTTTTGCAATCCATCATACCGGCACCGGTCTGCTGCCGCAACTTATTAACGTCTGATGCTGAAATGTTCATGGAGTAAATGTTGTATGGGTTTAAGAAATGCTTATTCAGCTCAATCAGATGGATGCTTATTCAGCCGATTCAGCCGCGGCTTCAGCCACCACTGTTTCGCCTTCAGCCTGTTCAACGGCCTCTGAGGCCTCACCACCATCCTCTTCCTTCAGATGCTTGCGCTCCTGCATACCCTCTTCGATGGCCTGCATGATCACCCCACAAATAAGGGCGATGGATTTCGTGGCATCATCATTCGAAGGAATCGGGAAGTCAACCAAACCAGGATCGCTGTTGGTATCGACCATGGCAATGGTTGGGATATTCAGCTTTTGGGCCTCACTCACCGCGATATGCTCATTTTTGATGTCAATGATAAACAGCGCCGCAGGCAGGCGGTTCAGATCCTCAATGCCGCCCAAAACACGCTTGAGTTTGTCGCGCTCACGACCAATCATCAAACGCTCCTTCTTGGAGAGGTTTTGGTAATCAGCCGTGGTTTCCATCTTCTCCATATTGGTCATCTTCTTAATCGAACGACGAACCGTGGCGAAGTTGGTGAGCATCCCGCCGAGCCAACGCTCAGTTACGAACGGCATGCCTAAGCGGCGGGCCTCCGACTCAATAATTTCCTTAGCTTGTTTCTTGGTGGCCACAAACATGATTTTGCGACCCGATTTCACAATCTGCTTCACCGCCTGAGCCGCTAACTCCAACTTCTCGGAGGTGCGGTGCAAGTCGATGATGTGAATATCGTTTTTCTCCATAAAGATATATGGAGCCATTTTGGGATGCCATTTACGCTTGAGGTGGCCGAAATGCACACCGGCATCCAGCATTTCCTGGTAGGTAGGTAGATTCATGATTGAGGTCCGGATTAACGCTTGCTGAACTGGAAACGACGGCGGGCTTTACGCTGACCAAATTTCTTGCGCTCCACCATACGCGGGTCGCGGGTCAACATCTTCTCTGCCTTAAGCACACTGTGAAACTCCCCGTTGATCTGATCGAGGGCACGAGCAAGCGCCAGCTGCAGAGCCTCCGCTTGTCCGCTCACGCCACCGCCATTCAATCGGGCTTTCACGTCGTATTGCCCATTGGTTTGGGTGGCGGAAAACGCCTTCAATACCACTTGCTGCAAGGTAGCGAGGGGGAAATATTCCGTGTAGGAACGCCCGTTTACCTCAATGTTGCCATTTCCTGGACTTACATAGACCCGGGCTATGGCATTCTTACGCCTGCCAATGGTATTGGCGAGGCTGCTGTTGGGGGTTGCTGACATATTATTTTAGGGTGATGGTTTCAGGCTGCTGGGCAGAATGGGGATGCTCGCTGCCCGCGTAAACGTGCAAACTGCGAAACATTTCCCTGCCGAGACGGTTTTTGGGCAACATGCCCTTGATGGCTTTCTCCACAACGTAGGAAGGCCTCCGCTTCAACAGGTCGCGTGCCGACTCGAACCGCTTTCCACCGGGATAGCCCGAGTAGAAGAAGTAATTTTTGTCGGTCAGTTTGCTGCCTGTAAACCGCACCTTGTCTGCATTGATCACGATGACGTGATCGCCGCAGTCTACGTGTGGGGTGAAAGACGGCTTGTGCTTTCCACGAAGCATGCCGGCTACCTTGCTCGCAAGGCGACCCACAATCTCTGTTTCGGCATCTATGAGATACCAACGCTTCTCAACCGTTTGACGGTTGGCAGAGACAGTTTTGTAACTTAACGTATCCACTTAATTCAGCTATTTTTTTTAAGGAGCGCAAATATAGGAAAAAAAACAATACCAAAAGCGGTTTGAATAAAAAGAATGAGGCGCCGCTAGGTAAGGGTATAAAATTCCTCATGCCCGCCCGTGTGCACCTCCAGGAGTCCGGCACTGATCATACCCACCACAATCTGACGCGCCCGCCAAGTGGAAATGTTCATCATGCGGGCAAATTCCTTGAGGGTTACCCGTCTGTGTTCGGCCAAGTGCCGCAGGAGCCCCTCCTCTTTAGAGCCCAATTGAATAAGGCGTCCATCGGCAGAAACCGAACGGTGCAGGGCGTCGACCACGGTTTTACTGGCCAAAAGGGTTTTATCACCCACCCTGATGTGTACCCACCATTTGTTGTCGTCGCCCATGGCATAAATAGGCTTATCAGTGGCGGGCTCTACCGACACCACCAAGAGGATCTTCCTTCCAATCTCGATGCGTGTGCATTGGATGTCGAGAGCGGGCCTACAGAAAAAAGTAGCGGCCGCCTCCATCATGTGTTGTTCCTCCTCTACTTTTATTCCACGGAGGCTGCGGTTGTCGCGCACCCCTATGAGTATGCGTCCTCCCCGCGTATTGGCAAAGGCACACAGGGTTCGCGCAATTTTCTTGGAACTGCTGATGGTCTCCTTGAAATCCTGTTGTTCGTGTTCACCCTCATCGATCCATTGGTAGAACCGAGCCACTGAAATGGCAGCCGACGTCCGTTGATCCTGCTGTTTCACCGGCGAAATTTAGGGGTGATGATCGACCAAATTCTGGGATGACAATAGATCATTTTCTGGGATGACAATAGATCATTTTCTGGGATGACAATAGATCATTTTCTGGGGTGACACTCGGCGATATTAAGGTGATGGCGGATGCTTTGGATGCAATCGACCACAGACCTCCACAAGCAAATATGATGAAAATCGACCAACTCAGAGCAACAACTCCACCGATGGATCCCAGAAAATCCGATCAAAATTCAGCACCTGATTGTCGACCACCGACACCCCCTCTTCTTCCAATCGCGACTGCATGGCCTGAGGTCCGGCAAAATGCATTTTGCCTGTTAAACAGCCGTAGCGATTCAATACCCGGTGCGCGGGTACCGGTGGATGCACACTATGTGAGGCATTCATGGCCCAGCCGACCATACGGGCCGACTGTGCACTACCCAGATAGCGCGCAATGGCCCCATAGGTTGAGATTCGTCCGACCGGTATCAGCCGCACCACCTGAAAAACTTGTTCAAAAAAATCGGGCATCGGATTTGGGTGCATGATTCTCCTATTTTTGCTGCGCTGCCGGGCACGTACAAGTCCCACAAACTTAATCGATACCCATTCAGTCCGACAAACTTAATCGATACCCGTTATACCGTCCAACAAACTTAATCGATACCCATTATACAGTCCCATGCAACTGCAACTCTACTTCCGCGCGGTAAGTCACCTGAGCGATGCTCGCTTTGCTTCGGCTGCTGGTGCCGAGTTCCTCGGTTTTCCCTGGTATCCATCAATCGGAGACGGCATTTCGCAGGCGGATTATATCGACATTCGGCAGTGGATCAGCGGTCCGGTGCCTGTTCTTCAAATCACCGCGCGCGAACTGCCACTTTTCGCATTCAACCCAACAGAATTGGCAAAACTAGGGCAAGCAGAACAGTCAACGATCTGTTCGGAAAAAAACGAGCGCAATGCCCCAGCGGGCATCATGGACGGGCTTGACGTGCCAACAGGAATGATGGACTTTGATTTGAATGCTACACAATCCCTTGCCGTGGTTCCAGATGCACTAGAGGTCACATTATCAGGCAATACCCCCCACGCAGTTGCCGTTCGACCAGATTGTCCGATCATTTGGAAAGTCGATGCCCAGACCAGGCAACTTCCGGATCTTTTTCGGGTCGACCTCGACTACCTATTGCTCGATCCAAGTGCTTTATTAACCGATTCAAACCCGCAGCCGAGCCCAGATGACCTTCCCAAAAATTGGGCGGGTCTGTTCGGGCCGAACCGCTGTTTTTTGGAAATCCCGACCTTGATGCAAAACCCAATGGAATGGGTGGATCGCTTCAAACCCTATGGGGTGTGCTTGAGCGGACAAGAAGAAACAGCGGTGGGTAAGCGCGACTACTCGGCTTGGCAAGCCTTCACTGATCTGCTGGAGGAGGCTGGACTACGCTAACCGGAAATTCATCGGTGAATTCGGCGCACATGTAGTGAATTTTCTTGCCCTCAGCGAGGAACCTCGATTCATAAGTCGTTTGAATGTCCACGGCTGGACCTTGAATGACGTCCGCATACAGGTCGTAGGACACCTGGAGCAGCTTCATGCGCGCGGTGTTCCATGTCTCCACACTAAACGCAAATAGGTTGGGATCATCGGTTTTCAAATGAAGTCGTGCGCCCGGCCTGAGAATACGGTGGTAAATCTGCAAAAAGCGGAGGGATGTAAGCCTTTTTCTCTCGCGGGAAGCGCGGGGCTGGGGGTCGGGAAAGGTGATCCAAAGTTCAGATACTTCATCCCGACCAAAATAATCGGGCAGCTGTTCGAGGCGGCAGCGCAGAAAAGCTACATTCGAAAGCCCCAAATCGCGGCTTTTGGTGGCCCCGTGCCACATCCGCGCCCCCTTGATATCGGCCCCTACCACGTTCCACCCCGTCAGGCGCGTGGCCAATCCCAGCACATAGTTCCCCGTTCCGCATCCCACCTCCAAAACCATCGGATGGTCGTTGCCCCAGAAATTGGCCCACTGGCCGGGCATGTCGACCGGATGCTGCAGTACATGCGGCATCTGGTCCATTTCCTCGAAATGAATGAGTTTGCGGCGCGACAAAATCCGCTAGGGTTTATTCTTCAAGGCCACATAGGATTTTCCTTCCTGCATATCGAACACTAAGTCCGACAGGTTTTCCTTACAGAGTGTATCCCGGATGCTCTCACGCAAGAACTTGAACTTATGGTGCACCGGGCATGGATGGTTGTCGGAACACAATTTCAAACCAATACCACAGCGCTCAAAAAGATCGAGCCCGTCGATGGAGGCCACCACGTCGAGCAGGTTGGTTTCCTCAGGTTTTCTGCGAAGGGTAAAACCGCCGTTGGGACCTTTCACGGAATTGAGTAGTTTACTTTTTACCAGCATTTGCAGGATTTTGCTGAGAAAATGCACCGGGATGCCTTGGTTGACCGCGATTTCACGTAGTCCAACATTTCGGTCTTCCGATGCGTTCATGGCAATGTACAGCATGGCCTGTAGGCCGTATTCACATGATTTTGAAAACATAAACCGAGCTAAACGGGTAAGGTGCGGTGAAATTAAGCGACAATTATAGTAAATTATCCGTTATTCGATTATTCTTGCTCAACAAGCCACTCGAACAAACGGCTAATCTGATTTTGTTTTCAATCAGGTAGGTTGTTGTCCGTTCATAGCGCCCATCTCTGAAGATCTCCTCTATTTTGGGCCATTGATCGTGGAAACAGCGAATAGCCTTTCCCATCGGACTGGAGGGCACCAACTGGTATGACACACGCTCGATCCCGGCTTTTGCTGGAAAACACATAGACCGCGCCCGCTCCACTCAGTGGATCCGAACACCT
>SYHW01000035.1 GCA_005799065.1 Bacteroidota bacterium | reverse complement strand
TACATCAGATCGTATTTCGCGTGCACTCGAACAGTTCCTTCTAACGGTAGTATCGGGCGACAGCCGTTTCGATCGATTTCGGCAAAACCCAGTAGCCAATCCACTTACCGCATCTGAACAACGGGGACTTGATTTGTTTATGCGCGAATACAGTGCGCCATCGTCTGGTAGGCCCAAAGGTGCCGACTGTTTTCATTGCCATGGCGGTCATTTGTTTCGTGCCGATGCATTCTTTGATAATGGCCTGGACGAGCAACCCGCCACAGGGTTTGAAGCTGTGACGGGTCTATCCTCCGATCGGGGGAAGTTTAAAGCCACAAGCCTCCGTAATATCGCGCTCACAGCTCCGTATATGCATGATGGCCGTTTTTCAACACTAGAAGAAGTACTGGATCATTACAGTCATAACCTCAAAAACAGTCCGAATCTAGATCCCAACTTAAGGGTAGCCTATCAATCAGAAGGCGGTCTAAACCTATCAAACCAAGACAAACAAGACATTATCTCCTTTTTACATGCCTTAACCGATTCATCCTTTATCAGCAACCTCGCCTATCAACCGCCCCTCGATTAATGGGACGAAAGATTATTACCAATGGGCTACTCTTGCTTTTTCTCGGAGGCTGCATCCTAAATACGGGAGAAAGGTGGAATACAGAAAGACCGCATCCTGCCGATCACATAAAAGAAATACCTGATTTATACCCCCTGCCTGATAGTCTGCGAAATCCTGGTTCATTTACATTATCCCAAATGGCACTGGGGCAGAAGTTATTTTTTGACAAAAGACTTTCAGCCAATGGCAGCATTTCCTGCGCCAGTTGTCATAAACCCCAGTTTGCCTTCGGGGATTCGATTGCCCTAAGCCTAGGCACAGGTGGCTATTCCACCCAACGCAATACGCCACCCTTATTCAATTTATTCAGACAGAATCGATTTTTTCGGGATGGGGGCGTTGCCCGCCTTTCGGAGGTAGCTCTTTCTTCCATGAATGAGATACATGAGTTAAACCTACCGATCGACACCCTGGTGAGGCGGCTGCGCAGCATACCGGAATACGCTCAAGATTTTAACCGAGTGTACAAGCGCATGCCCGATCCTTATACGGTAATGCAAGCGCTCAAGAGCTACCAGCTTTCGTTGCTCTCTGGATCGAGTCGATACGACCGATTCCGCTACAGAAAGGACAGCACAGCCCTAACGCCGGCAGCATCAAGAGGAATGAAGCTGTTTTTTTCTGAAGCAACTTTTTGCACATCTTGCCACAACGGCCCCGATTTCACCGATGGGCTTTTTCATAGAAACGGAATACCTGAAGTCGGACGACCCGATACCGGACGGGCACGCATCAGTATGAATTGGGGTGACTACGCTCGATTTCGTACGCCATCGCTCCGAAACCTTTCATTCACAGCACCCTATATGCACGATGGGCGATTCAACACCATCAAGGAGGTATTAGAACATTACAACCGAGCAGTTCTAAGTAATTACTCCAATAGCCTGCCTTCGGATTCACATAACCTGCCTTCGGATCTACCCCGAACAGGAAGGGTACTCACAACGGCTGAACTTCAGGATCTGGAAGCCTTTTTAAAACACCTAAATGACAGTACTTTTGTGCGAACGCCCGCAGAATCCACTCAATAATCTATATTTGCCGGGCAGTCGGCTCTGTCGCTCCGCACATATAGGCGGGGAGGAAAGTCCGGACAACACAGAGCACCAGGCACTGGAAATCGGTGGTCGGGGCAACCTGGCAGAACGTGCCACAGAAAATAACCGCCCCTCGGGGTAAGGGTGAAAATGTGGGGTAAGAGCCCACAGTTCGTATAAGCAATTGTGCGAACGGGTAAACCTCCTGGGTTGCAAGGCCATGTAAACCGATCATGATGCTGCTCGCATCGTTCGGAGGGTAGGCCGCTCAGATAAATGACAGAGGCTCCACACCAGTGGATGCACAGAATCCGGCTTACAAGACTGCCCGAGCCCGCAAGGGCTCGGATTTTTTCAGCGCATCCCAGAGAACCCAAAAGTACCGCCACCGATTTGCTCAAGAGAATAATTTTCCCCTATTTTAGCCTTCATTCTTATGCCATCCATTCTAATCATCGACGACGAACGCAGTGTTCGTTCCAGTTTAGCCGAAACCCTAAGCCTTGAGGGCTATGAAGTCGAACAAGCCGCAGATGGAATAATAGGCTGGGAAATGATCAACCAGAGTCAATTCGACTTGGTGTTCAGCGACATCAAAATGCCGCGCATGGATGGTATGGAGCTGCTTGCGCGTGTGCAAGAGCTCCGCCCCGAGCTGCCCATCATCATGATTTCTGGGCACGGAACGGAGGAATTGGCCATGGAAGCGACCCGCCTTGGTGCATTCGACTTTGTGCATAAACCACCCGACCTCAACCGCTTACTCATTACCGTGCGCAATGCATTGGAGCGGAAAAAACTGGTGGTGGAAACCAACAATCTCAAGGAAAAAGTAGCCAGAAACCAAGAGATCATAGGGGATAGCGAGTCGATTCGCCGAATAAAAAGTACGATAGAACGCGTAGCACCCACAGATGCCCGAATACTAATTACGGGAGAAAACGGGACGGGAAAAGAACTTGTGGCCCGTTGGATTCACGAAAAAAGCGCCCGACGCAAAGGCCCCATGATCGAAGTCAACTGTGCCGCTATCCCCTCAGAATTAATCGAAAGCGAGTTGTTTGGGCATGAAAAAGGCGCATTTACTTCAGCCATAAAGCAGAGAATTGGCAAATTTGAACAAGCCCATGGAGGAACCCTTTTTTTGGACGAAATCGGTGATATGCCGCTCGAAGCACAGTCTAAAATGTTGCGGGCACTCCAAGAAAACCGCATTACTCGGGTTGGAGGAGAGAAGGACATTTCCATTGATGTGCGCGTGGTGGCGGCGACCAACAAAGATCTACTCGCAGAAATTGAGTCACGGAAATTTAGGCTCGATTTATACCATCGGCTCAGCGTCATTCTGATCCATGTACCAAATTTGGGTGAGCGACGTGAGGACATTCCCAACCTCACCATGCGTTTCGCCGAAGAAATCTGTGCGTCCTATGGGATGGCCGCCAAAAAGTTCTCCCCAGATGCCCTGCAAACCTTGAGTGCATTGCGATGGACAGGCAACATTCGCGAATTGCATAATGTGGTGGAGCGATTGGTCATACTCTGTGGCAACAACATCCGCAAAGAGGACATCCTCATGCATGCCCATCCGAGTCAGCTCGAACAATCCACACTTTCTGCTCAACTCAACGAATCTAATCCCTTAAACCCCGCGCTATTCGATGATTTCCAGGCATTCAAAGAGGAGGCCGAAAAAATATTTATTCTTCATAAACTCCACCAATACGATTGGAATATGAGTCGAACCGCCGAACACATCGGCATACAACGGGGACACCTCTACAACAAACTTGAAAAGTATGGTTTGCGCAGGGGCCAGGACCATGAAGAAAGCGCTGTTTGAATTTCGACGGTTGAATTTCGACGGTTGAATTCTAGACTGCACAATTCCACCGACATGCGGCACTTAACTGATTTCTCCCCAGTTCTTGTGTCGGCTTTTTTGCGCTTGATAGCCCATCAACAACAAACTGAGTGGAGGCTTCGAATAATCAACATAGTGAGCCAACAACTGTTCAACCGCTTGGCGTGTTTCGGCAATCAGCGCCTCATCCGTTCTGAGGTCGGCCAGTGAAAGATCCAGCATTCCGCTTTGTTGTGTGCCTGAGAGATCTCCAGGTCCACGCAATTGAAGGTCAATTTCCGCAATTTTAAAGCCATCCGTGGTTGAGCAAAGCGCCTCAATTCTTCGAATGGATTCTCCTTTGGGCTCGTTGGCGGTCATGAGTAGGCAATAAGACTGGTCGGCACCACGTCCTACCCTTCCCCGCAATTGATGCAACTGAGAAAGTCCAAAGCGTTCGGCGTTCTCCACCAGCATCACACTGGCGTTGGGAACATTGACCCCCACCTCAATGACCGTAGTGGCTACCATTATATGGGTCTTACCAGCCACAAAACGTTGCATCTCCATATGTTTATCATCGGGCCGCATTCGCCCATGAACAATACTCACCTGGTAATCGGGCACTGGGAAGGCCCGACTCACAGACTCATACCCATCCATAAGGTACTTCATTTGTTCATCGTCGCCCTCTTCGATCATGGGATACACAATATAAATTTGTCGGCCCAATGCGATTTGATCCCGAAGAAACTGAAAAACCGACAAACGCTGCCGGTCCATGACATGTCGGGTCATAATCGGTCGTCGACCCGCCGGTAGCTCATCGATCACGGAGAGATCAAGGTCACCATATTGGGTCATGGCCAATGTTCTGGGGATTGGGGTTGCCGTCATCACCAAAATATGGGGAGGAGGAACATTTTTAGCCCATAAAGCAGCCCGCTGGGCCACACCAAAGCGATGTTGCTCATCAATTATGGCTAATCCCAACTGAGCAAAGACCACCGGAGGCTCGATCAGGGCGTGTGTGCCGACCAAAATGTGTATTTCTCCCGAATAAAGATCATGCAATAATGCCTTACGCTCTTTAGCGCGGACATTGCCTGTGAGCAGCGCAACCCGGACGGGCATATGTTGCAGGAGCTCGCTAATCGATTGAAAATGTTGAACAGCCAAAACCTCGGTCGGCGCCATCAGACAACTCTGGTAGCCATTATCGAGGGCAAGAAGCATCGCCATAAGGGCTACAATCGTTTTTCCACTGCCTACATCACCTTGCAGCAAACGGTTCATTTGCCTACCCGTGCCCATATCCGTTCTAATCTCTCGGATTACACGCTTTTGCGCTTCGGTCAAACGAAATGGAAGATGATCGTTATAAAAACGATTTACCCGATCACCCACCTGCGCAAAACAATGACCTCGGCTGCCCGATTGTCGCTTGATTTTATTGTGCAGTAAGCCAAACTGCAGGTAAAATAGTTCATCAAATTTGAGTCGGTGTCGCGACGCAAGAGCCTCTCCCTCAGATTGCGGGTGATGTATGCCCCACATCGCCGCTTGTCGATCCAAAAGCCGATGATGCGCCCGAATGTCCGAAGGAAGGTAATCTTGAATACCACCATGGGTTTTTTCTAAAACAAAGCGCGTGATCTGGGAAAAAAACCGAGATTCAAGTCGATTTTTTCGAAGCTTTTCCGTGCCCGGATACACCGGGTAAAGAGATAATCCGGCACCCTGTTCCAGAAATCGATCGAGCGGTGTAATTTCTGGATGGGGCAATGAAAGCTCATCCCGAAAAGCGACAGGCCTACCAAAAACCACATATTCCTGGCCCAATTTCAACAGACTGAATAGCCGATCGATTCCTTGAAACCAAACGAGGGTTATTTCACCTGTTCCGTCATTGAGCCATGCCGTTAGACGCTGCCCGCGACCCGTTCCGCTGTGCACCACATCCCGCAACCGCCCACAAAGCTGAACCATACCAAGTTGCACATGCACTTCCGATATTTTTTGGAATGTCCGCCGATCGATATAACGAAAAGGAAAATGATAAAGCACATCCTCCCAGGTGTGTATATCCAATTCACGCGCAAGCAGGGCTGAACGGGCGGCCCCCACCCCTTTGATGAATTCTGTTGATTGTTGCAGGAGTCGATGTGCGTCCATGCTGGGTTGCCTTACAGCTTCGCAGGATCCGACCAACGGACGCCAGACGCAAGTCGCTCCATTTCACCGAGCATAAAATCCACTACCGGCGCCATACTGTCGGGATGTGGGGTAGCATCGAAATACAGTGCTGCACGCAAGAAATGATGCGTACTATCTGTGACATAAAACTGAGAATTGCTCGCAGAATGCCCGGATAAACGATAAAACAGTCCATACACCTTATGGTCCTCAATCATCAATGGATCCTCCAAAATCTCACTCGCCCGAATGGTGTGCTTAAAAACTAAGTCCTGTGAACCTTTGATGCAGTCGCCAAGATGATCCCTGTTTTGTAATGGGACATAGGTGAAATGTACGCTGGCATGGATGCTGGGATAATGAAGATCTACCCAACATGCGGTACCACTTTTCCCTTTCGGGTAACTCAACATGGCCGCTTGGTTTATGCTGATTTGAAAAGGACAATTTAATCGCGTATCTGTTGAAATTGTATCAGGCAAATACAATCTATGGTATGCATAAGGTCTGGGCATCGGTTGTTCTCGCACACATCCAAAAAACAAAATGGAATAGAACAGGAAAAGCGCTTGCATGCCCAAAAAACCACTCACCGTTCTAGTCATTGCTTGTGAGATTAGTTGTTACGTCATGAACATCCACTTTCCGGACCTCAACTTTGCGAATCCTTCGATCGTCAGATTCCAACACCTCGAGCACAAGTCTACCACAAGCAACCACCGCTCCAGCCTCAGGTATTTTTCCCGCAAGTTCAAGGATTAATCCGGCAACCGAATCGGCCCTTTCTTGAAACTCCCTTAAATCATCGAATAAGCCATCGTCTATGCGTATCAAATCCTGAAGCAGCGTCTGCCCGTCGCATTGAATCGCTGATTCGTTGATGCTGATGATTCCACTATTTTCCGCCTCGTCAAATTCATCGTGTATCTCTCCCACTATTTGTTCGAGAACATCTTCAAGGGTAATGAGCCCCGAGCAACCGCCGAACTCATCAACCACTAAAGCCAGGTGCGTATGCCGATCCTGAAAATCTCGAAACAAATCATCGATACGCTTTTTTTCGGGGACGAAAAACGGATTACGCAGCAGATTGGTCCATTGAGTTGCATCATCCCGGTCGAAATACGGCAATAAATCCTTCAAATACAAAATTCCCACCACTTCATCCAATGAGTCCCTGTAGACAGGAACCCGCGAATAGCCCCAATCTCGAACCTGCTCGCGGACTTTAGCAAAAGGCAGGCGAATGTCGACCGCTCGAATATCACTTCGAGGCACCATGATTTGGCGAGCGCTCAAAGTACCAAATGCAACTATTCCTTTGAGCATATCTTTTTCCCTTGGCGCATCATGCCGTTGTTCATACGTGAGGTCTATGGCCTCCCCAAGCTCTTCCAACGAGAGTGCAGTATTGGATTTTTTCATCCAACGATCGAAAAAACGAGAACCCATTACCAATAAAGAAGAAATAGGTCGGAAAAGAACATCCAAAATAGAAATGGGAATGGCCGCGAATTGAATCACTTTTGATTGATTGGAGTTGGCGAATACCTTAGGAAGCGATTCACCGAAAATAACAATCACAAAGGTCACCACAACTGAATTGAGCAGGAACGCTACCCATCCTTCCGTTTCACCCGGCATTAATCGGTCGAAAAGTTGGTACGACACAATAACAATACTGATGTTGAACAGGTTGTTGGCAATGAGCAGAGTGGCCAACAAATGCCTTGGACGTGCCAAAAGTCTTTGAATTCGCATTGATGAGGCGCTTCCTTTCGTCAAATCCGCTATGAGGCCTGATTTCATCGAAAAAAAAGCCACTTCACTGGCGGAAATCAAGGCAGATCCCAAAAGAAGTAAGAAAATTCCGAACAACGGAAACAATGCATCGACGAGGCTAAAACCAACGACCTGGTCGATGACTACCGGCAATGGGTCAGCCGGTTCTGCGGGGGGTAGGTCCAAAATTCTTGTTTGGGTTTACTAAAAAGGCAAATCGTTCTTGCCGTCCGATTCTGGTGCAACCATACGCTCCGTAGAAGAAAACGATGTATTCTCATTCCTTTCGGGAGACCTACCAAGCAGTATTAAATTATCGCCCACTACCTCAGTATTGAAGCGTTGATGCCCGTCCTTGTCTTCCCATTTCCTCGTGGCCAAGTGTCCTTCAATATAAACTTGCGCCCCTTTTGACAGAAGTCGCTCTGCTAAGTCTGCTAAACCCCTCCACAACACTACATTGTGCCATTCAGTCTTGGATTGACGAACACCATCTCGGTCCTTATAACTTTCAGTGGTAGCCAGTGGGAAGGTAGCTACCCTACTGCCATTATCCAGAACCCGAATTTCAGGAGACTTTCCCAAATTCCCAATGAGCATAACCTTGTTTAGCCCTCCCATAAGCCTATTTCTTTTAAATATTTAGTAAAAACCACCGGAAATGGATAGTTTTTAAGTTCCTTGTAGGTGACAAAAATAAGAGAATCATCTGTAAATCCAACACCACATCGAAAAGGAAGCAAATAAATGCGCAACAAACGATGGGTCAAGCGATGTTCCATTCGGCGTTCCAATTCTGGTGATGGGGTCGCGTGTGCAACCTGAATTTCGGCTTGGAGGAGGGTTTTATACGCATCCTCAGATACTGACTTAAACGCCCACATTTTTCGCCAAATGGAGCTGCTTCCTCTTTGCTGTACATATACCCCATCCTTGTTGAAATATAGAATATACCACATATTCTCCAGCCTCGGCGGAACTTTGGGTTGAATGACTGGATACTGATGCACTTGATCGAGTACTTTCGAACGACAATAATGAGAAATGGGGCAAAATTCACATTTTGGTCGCTTAGGGGTGCAAACCAACGCCCCTAATTCCATCATTGCCTGGTTAAAATCGCCTGGCCTCGTTGTTGAAATCAACGACTGTGCCCTTTCGGTAATGCCCCTACGCACTTTTGCATCAGAAATAGCACCAGATTCACAAGTCAAGCGGGCAATAACCCTCAAAACGTTCCCATCAACGGCCACCTTCGGTTCGCCAAATGCGATAGAGGCAATGGCTGATGCCGTGTAGACGCCCACACCGGGTAGTTTAATCCAATCCGCTGCCTTCTCAGGAAAGCAACCGTTGTGCGATTCTGCGATAATCCTGGCCGATTGATGCAAATTCAACGCCCTAGAGTAGTATCCTAATCCTTGCCATAGGGCCAAAACCTCTTGTTCACTGGTTGCGGCTAAATGCTTTACATCGGGGAATCGTTCGATGAATTTCAAGTAAAAACCCATCCCCTGATCAACCCTGGTTTGCTGCAGCATTATTTCTGAAACCCAGATATGATAAGGATCATGAGACCCTCGCCAAGGCAGGCTGCGCTTCGTTTCGTCATACCAATTCAGTAAATCAGATGCCAATCCGGATTGTACCCTTTCGCTTACGGCATGCCCTCGTTCTTCCTTTTTCACGGTTAAGCAGTTGCGTTTTGTTTGCTTTTCTCGTATCTTTGCATTTCTTCAGCAATATTAGGGAATTAATTTCCTTACATTCTGAAAATTTGAAGATGACTAAAGCCGACCTCATACAAAAAGTTGCCCAAGAAACGGGGATAGAACGTGTCGATGTTCATCAGGTGTTTGAGGCCTGTTTGGTGAACATTAAGCAGGCATTAGGTTCGGGCGAAACACTCTATATTCGTGGGTTCGGGTCTTTCCAGGCCAGAAAACGTTCGGCGAAAGTGGGCTATCATTTCAAGCAAAAAAGTGCCATACAGTTAGAGGAGCGGATCATCCCACATTTCAAGCCTTCTAAAATTTTTCAAGCCGAGCTGAATGGCTTGCCCTTACCGGGCGAAGATGATTAACCGATGAGCAGCAAGCAAGTTATTTGGGTGGTCATTCTGCTCGCAGCAGCACTAAGCATCTATTTCTTTGGAAACAGGACGGCTCCTGCAACAACGGGACCTGCTCAATCCGATCAAGAGTCCCCGCTTCCCGAAACCCAAATTTGGGAGGAGGCCAATCAGTCGCTCAATGAGGAAGAACGCAAAAAGGTTGCTGGAATGGAAAAAGCCATAGATACCCTCACGAATCCCGAGCAACGCGCCATGATGTATGAGGGATTGAGTGCATTTTGGAATAAAAAGGGTTTACCCGCTGCCTCTGCGCTCTCTCGGCTCTATGGCGCACGCCAAACGGGAAGCAGCAGCGCCTTGCATGCTGCAGGCTCTATGCTTATGCACGCTGCTGAGCTCTCTACCGACAGCAACATTCAAAAATTCTTGTTTGGGGAATCCTTAGAGACCCTGCAAAGAGCGTCGAAACTCGATTCGACCAATCTCGATATTCAGGCTGATTGGGCAAGAGCGGTTGTCCTCACCTCCGCTAACCCGATGGAAGGCATCATGCGCCTGCGAAATATCACCCAAAACGAACCCCGTCACCTTCGCGCCAACTATCATTTGGCACGAATGGCCATCACCAGTGGCCAACTCCCCAAGGCGGTGGCACGTTTTCGTCAGATCATTGAGTGGTATCCTGCTTACCCCGATGCCTATCTAGGCTTAGGTGAAGCCTACCACGAAATGGGCAATTCAGATAGTGCCCTCTACTTCTTAAATCAATACAAAGGACTCGTACCCGATCCCGAACTGCACCAGCAGGTCGATGAGTACATCCGTCAGTTTCAAAAACCTTAATTTATTTGTTATGCCCTGCGGTAAAAAAAGAAAACGCCACAAAATCGCCACCCACAAAAGGAAGAAGCGTCTCAGAAAGAATCGCCACAAAAAGAAGTAAAAACACTTGCTAGAGCGTCTAGCAAGTAATTTTTAGATTCATCGAAGGTGCGCAATCACCTTTGTAACTATTTTTATTGTGGCAAAATCAATGTACATAAGATCTTTGGATAATGGCTTCGAAATGGCCACTACCGAAGATCGTCGCCTTATTGAACTCACAAGTCAGCAGAATGACCAACACTTTCAGGTGGGTGATATCTACTTGGGCCGGGTCAACAAAATTACCCCTGCACTGAATGCTTGTTTTGTTGATATTGGTTCAGAAAAAGACGCATTCCTACATTTCCAGGACCTAGGACTTGTTTTTAAGGAGTTTAATCAATACCTACAGGAGCTGATTTCCGGCAAAAGAAAGTCAGCATCGATCGAGAATATTAGTTTAAGCCCTACTTCCGATAAAAATGGAAAAATAGAAGGTATTCTACAGCGGGGTCAGGTTATTTTGGTACAGGTTACTAAAGAGCCCATTGGAACGAAAGGCCCCAGAATTTCCACCGATATCAGCTTAGCGGGTCGTTACTGCGTGCTTCTCCCCTTCTCTGAGTCGATCAATATCTCCAGAAAGGTAACCCAACAAAACGAACGAAAACGTTTGAAAGGAATCGCATCCGCCGCCCTACGCAAGAACTACGGCGTGATTGTGCGAACTGCCGCTCAACAATGCAGTACCGAAGAACTCACTGCCGATATCAAGGAACTGATTGAAAAGTGGCAGAAAACCATGCTCAAGCTTAAAGGGATGGAGCCGAAAGCCAGGGTCGTGCAAGAAATGGCGCGAACCACTGGTATTCTGCGCGATGTGTTTAATGATACCTTTCAACATATTTACGTTGATGATCCGCGTAATTGGGAGGACATCCGCGATTACATCGGCAGCATAGCGCCAGAGAAAACAGAGATCGTTAAGCTCCACAAGGGTAAAATCGGTTTGTTTGAACACCATGGTGTCGATAAACAAATCATGGCAGCACTGGGCAAACACGTGAACCTCAGCAGCAGTGCCTATTTGGTGATCGAACACACCGAGGCGTTGCATGTTATCGATGTGAACAGTGGAGCCAGGGGAAAACAAGCGACCGAACGCGACGAGCATATTCTGAACATCAATTTGGAAGCAGCAGAAGAAGTTGCTCGTCAACTTCGATTAAGGGATATGGGCGGCATCATCGTGGTCGATTTCATTGATATGAATCCACCCGCTCATCGAAAACAAGTATTCGATCGGCTTACTGAATGCATGAAAACTGACCGTGCCCGACACACCATATTACCCATCAGCAAATTTGGCTTACTTCAAATTACCCGTCAACGGGTTCGGCAAGAGGTGAGTGTAACAGCCCAGGAGGTTTGCAACGCTTGCATGGGATCAGGCACCGTTCAGCCCAGTATTCAGGCCGCAGATCAACTTGAAAGCAGGCTGGAGTTTTTATTGACCGAAGAAAAATTGATGGTGAAGTCTATCCACCTCAATCCGTATCTGAAGGCTTACCTGACCTCAGGTTTGTTAAACCACCCTCTTAAATGGTGGTGGAAATACAAAAAGTGGATTCAATTGAAAGAAGACGTTGGCTTTGGTTTGAATCATTTTGAGTTTCGCGACGCGAAGGGACAATTACTGGGAAATTAATCGATCAAAGGTTTTGCCAGCCTTTTTTCAGGGGTGACTAAAATACCAGTTTCCCAACCAAGGGCATCACGCGTCCACGACCGAATGCCTTCGCTGTTACCTTCAAAACCGGGGGACTTTGAAAACGCTTGAATTCGCAGGCGTCGACCATTCTGATAACTTTTTGAATCAAATGCTCATCGAATCCAAGGTTCATCAATCGATCTTGGGCCAATCCTTTTTCTACGTACAATTCCAGAATTGCATCCAAGACATCATAAGGCGGCAAATCATCACTATCGGCCTGACCCGGTTTTAATTCAGCACTTGGCGCTTTTTCAATGATATGTTCAGGAATCAAAGGGCCAGATTTGTTTATGTGCCTTGCTAACCTATATACCCTTGTTTTTAACAAATCGCCCAATACCGAAAGAGCACCAGAGGTATCCCCATACAAGGTGCCGTAACCAACCGACATTTCACTTTTATTGGACGTGTTGAGGAGCACGGCGCCCCATTCATTCGCCGCAGCCATAAGCAATGCACAACGGATTCTAGATTGCAAATTTTGCTCGGTTAGGTCTTGCAACGGCCTGCCAAAGGCCTGCTCAAGCGACTCCATATGGGCGAAGAATGCGGAATGTATTGGAATACGTATGCATTGAATGCCCAATCGATCAGCAAGCGCTAAACTGTCATCGACCGAATGCGCTGATGAATAAGGAGACGGCAATAAAATTGCCGTAACCCGATCACTTCCGAGTGCCTCAGCCGCCAACACGGTCACCAATGCCGAATCGATTCCTCCCGATAATCCGATTACGGCCTTATTCAAATTCTGTTTTGAAAAAAAATCTCTAATCCCCAACACAAGTGCACTGCGAAGCAAATTCAGTTCATGATCAGAAAACGAAGCCCCTTGCTCCTGTACTTGCCATCCCGGCCCAGGCGACCAAACACCAGATGACCAGTCTACATCAGCTTCTACAGACTCAAAGCAGGGAAGTGACGCTACTTTCCATCCATTGGCATCATAAAATCCACTCCCGCCATCGAAAATAAGCTCGGCTTGTGCTCCACAGGTGTTGACATACAAAAGGGGCTTCCTCAACCTTGCGCTCACCTCAGATAAAACAGAATGGCGAAGGGCTTCCTTTCCCATATGATAAGGGGATGCAGAAATATTCAGAATCCAATCGGCCTGGGTATATAGAATATCATCCAAAGGATCTCTTTCGTAGAGATTGCTCAGTGAATGATGCCATAGATCTTCGCATATGCTAACGGCAATACGAACCCCACCATGCGTCCAAAGTTGGTTGTAGTGGGGGGGCGCAGGGGCAAAATACCTGCCCTCGTCGAACACATCATAATCGGGCAATAGTGACTTTGCCCACAATTGTTGAACCTGGCCATCACCGGTCCGACAAGCACCGTTGAGCAATGATTTGCCAAATGAAAGCGGATTTATTAGAGGTAATCCAAAAATAACGGCTATCCCATTTGTTTGCTGGGCAATGTTCGAAGCCCATTGCCTACACAATTCTACCAAATGCTCGGACTCGAGTAGATCCAGGGGCGGATAGCCACACAAGGCCAATTCGGGGAATACCACTAAGTCTATGCCCCGATCACGGCAAGCGATAGACTGATCAATGATTCGCCGTGCATTGGCTTCCACATGCCCAATGAGCGGATTAAACTGAACAACTGTTATGCGCATTAACGACCCAATGTATAGGCCGCCGATAGGTAGAAAGCGCTTTGTCGGGCTGAAACAGAATTGCCTCGGATGACATCACTGAGTCCGGTATCTAAATTCGCTGCCAACCGCACCTTGTTGCCTGCTCCAAATTCCACATCGGTGCCCAACATGATGTGCAAACCCGCTCTAAATCGACTGATCCGGTCTTCTTGGGTGCCATCAGTAACGTAATCACGTACTTTCATGATGTCGAAATACTCATCTGGATCGAAAACAGCCGGCAAATTAGCTACACGTGCCCGGCGGCTCATCAAAACATCCAGGTGGAGTCCAACGCCAGCTACAATAACAGGCAATTCCGGATCCTGACTCTCCAAAAGGAGACCAACAGGCAACCGGAAAGCAGTGGTTTGATAGCGATAGGCTACATCAGGTGCCACCACCTGGCCACCATCACGTTTGAGGAACCTGCCAGAATCTATGCTGGCTCCAAAGGCCGAACGAACCACAGAGAGTCCCGAATAAGCGGCCAAATTTCCTTGAATAGGCAATTGAGCGCGAAGGCCCAATCCCCAGCCTGGTCCTACCCCATCCCGATTAATATTTCTCGTTTGAGGAGCCATTCGCGTCAGATTGCCTTCCACTTGAAACTGCCATTGTACATCAGATAACTGGCCTTGTGCCCGAACCCAACTCATGTGCATGTGACCAACAGCAAGAATCCCATAAAACACCAGAAAGCGAAGCGATTGTATTTGTAGCATATTGGATAAATACTTGTAAAACATCGTGCAAATATCGTGATTTGCAACGCTGTATGACGACTCCTATTATACCCCATGTAAAGTTATGGCCCTCATTTATGTTGGCCCTCCTGCTCGGATCTTCTGTCTGGATCTCGGGCTGCACGGATGAAGTTGAAGATGAAACAGTTCCAGACTTGGAACCAAAGGTGGTTCGGTTCGAACAGAAATTAGCTCAGGCTGCAGAAAATGGGCCTGCACAGGTAGCGCTCCTGCGCAATGACCACCCCATTTTCTATGCACTTTTGGTAGAAGAAATGCTTGGAATGGGTCCATCGGACAGCAACATCACGGCAGATTACCTCTGTGCCTTTCAACGTGATCGATACACAGATAGCCTCACCACCGATATATTAAACTCCTTTCCCATTGAAAAAGACCCCCTGCTCTACAAAAACCTGCCCAGTGCCATTGCCCGTTTCAGAAAGGCATTTGACAGCCCGACGCCCAGGCAGATCACCACATTTCTGAGCGGATTCCGGTACCAGGCGGCATTAGACGATCGTGGTGACCTACTCATCGGTCTCGACACCTACCTCGGGCAAAATTACCGCTACTATTCGACTGCCCCCTATATTTATGAATACCAGACGCGCAGGATGACGCGCGATTATTTAATAGCCGATGCCCTTCGCCTGCTGGTGCAGGACCAAATATCACCCCCTCAATCGACTGCCTCACTACTTGAAGAAATGATCACTTCAGGCAAGATCCATTATGCCATCAGAAGACTGCTACCTGGAATATCCGATTCATCCCTTTTTCGGTACACAGGCGCCCAAGTCTCCTGGGCAAAACAGTATGAAAAAGATATTTGGCAATATTTAATGACCCAAAACTTGATTTTTTCCAGCGAAAGACGTTCGAAAAGTCGCTTTTTAGAGGATGGGCCGGCCACACTCGAACTGGATCCTAAGGCACCACCACGGTTGGGGGAATGGATCGGCAACGGAATTGTGGAGCGGTTTATGAAGAAACATCCAGAGATGAGTCTTCATGAACTATTAACAAAATCTACCAGCGAAATATTCAAAGAATCGGGCTACCGAGGTGAACGATAGCCCCCCCCTTTTTTTTCAGATTCGATGTGTTATGGGCTCGCTTCAAGAACGATGTCTATGATCGGTTTACCTCAAGCGATGTCGCTTATCGATTCACCTCCTGAAATCGCTCCACATCTATACTCTTTCCGAGTAGCAACAAATAATCTTTGTCATAAAGCATGGTATCAGATTTAGGGACACCCAAAATATGGTATTCGTCTTTGTTTTGGCCATCCGAACCCTTAACCTCAAATGCCCTTCTTAAAGTGATGAGGTTGAGGTGATAGGTATTACGCAAGTCAATCTCAGAAACCGTTTTATTGGCTACCCTTGGCGGCACCTTCAACTCAACAATTTGATAGTCGTCGGGCAGTTGAAAGTAGCTTACCAAATCAGGATTGATGAGACGTCCGGCTACCGAAATACCCACCTCATCTTCTGGCGACAAGATTTCTTTTACCCCAATTTTCTCAAGAACCATTTTTTGTTGAGGGGTCGAAGCACGAGCAATGACCCGCTTAACACCCAACTCCAATAGATTTACTGTTGTGAGTAACAGCGCCTCAAAATTTTCTCCAATGGCCACAACCACAGCATCCAAATCCGTAATGTTCTGCTCTTTCAGTGCCCGAATATCGGTTGAATCGAGACAGGCTGTATAGGCTACATCATCCCTCAAAGCATTGACATTATCTTCAGACTTATCAAAAACCATCACTTCCGCCCCACGTTCAGACAACTTGCGTGCAATTGTGCTGCCAAATCGTCCCAGACCTATGATTCCAAAACGGTTCTCCATTGAATTTTTTGGTTTATATATGTGGCCAAAACATCAACCGCGGCATGGTTGTCGCGGCTATGCGGAATAATTAAATCGCATTCAGGCAAAAACGGTTCAATAAAGGAAACAAAAGCGGGCTTAACATGATTTTCCCATTGATAACGCACTACCTCTTCGGGATATCCACGTTGGTTTCCGTCGCGGGTAATACGCCTAAGAAGACGTAGTTCGTCGGGCGCATCCAGAAAAACTTTTAATTGTAGTTCGTTCATGATTTCCTTAAAATGAAACAAAAAAAGGCCTTCAACCAGAAGTACGGGATTGGGTAGAAGCCGAATCATTTCGGGTTCTTTACCTGCCTGATTAAATGTATACTCCTTCCTGATCACCTCATTACCCATGCACAGTCTGTGAAAATCAGTGAGAAACGCCTCATGGTCGATACATTCAGGCAGATCAAAGTTTACTTCCCCTTTTGAATCACGTGGTTGCTCAGATAGGGATCTGTAATAGTGATCCAAATTAATGCAGGTACATTGTATTGGGTCTAATCGATGGGTGAGGCATGTTAGGAAAGTTGTTTTTCCAGATCCGCTCCCGCCTCCAACCCCAACCACATAGGGCTTATTACTTTTGATCATAGTTTTTCCGGATCAAATATACCATTGAGACCCCAATCTGTTGCAAAATCATGTATTTATGGTGCAGAAAACAGCCAAAACCGCGTCATTTACAAAGTTGTAATTATCTTCGTGTTTATGACTGAACCCATAAAGGCATCCCCTTCATCGATCGAAGCCAAGATGAACCAAATTCGTGCTTTGATGGCGCGCCTGCAACAAGACGAGGGCAGCCTCGACGACAGCTTGGGTTTGTATAACGAGGCAACAAACCTCATTACACAATGCCAACAGATGCTGGATGAGGCTGCCGATCGCATAAACAACCCGAGTTCGAGCCAACCTTGATGGCAAGAACATTTTTGTCGAAGGAGTAATCTTGTAAGACAGATTTGGGTCAATGAAATTGGTGAATGAACTTTCAATGGGTCGGCATCGAGACATTCATTAAGAATTTCCGCGTAGACGCACGAGGAGTCCATTAAGCAGCTCCCGCTCCTCTGCTGCAATGCCTTCCCACAATTGCCGCATCGCCTCATCGGCCACCAATTTCGCTTGATGAGTCCATTCGGCCCCTTCCAGCGATGGTTCTACATGCATACTCCTTCGGTCATGATCAGAAGGAGCGCGCACCAACATTTTGGCCTTTTCAAGTTGCTGCAGCATTCGGGTAAGCGACGAGCGATCACGTCCCAGTTTACGGGCATAGAACTCTTGGTGGGCAGCGGGCTGATGGCAAACCAGATACATTAGGCGAAATTGTTCTACGCTTAATGGAATATGACGGGTTCGAAAAGCTGCCTCAAGGACAACCGCTTGCCGACTCACGACATGAGATAACAGTAGACTCAATTGCAGGCGTTCAGACATGATCGAAATATCCGATTTTATCTTGGCCATCCCATACGCCGAACCTCGTATTTTTGCGTTTTATTTCCCTCATGGATATACTCATCATGATCGCCCAAATGCTCCTTGGGCTTACTATCTTAGTATTGCTGCATGAATGGGGGCATTTTGCCGCCGCCCGCCTGTTTGGCATTCGTGTCGAAAAATTTTATGTATTCTTCGACGCATGGGGCAAAAAACTCTTTTCCATCCAAAAAGGCGATACTGAGTATGGCTTGGGATGGCTCCCCCTGGGCGGGTACGTGAAGATTAGCGGCATGATCGATGAGTCGCTCGATACAAACGCCATGAAGTCAGAACCCCAGGCGTGGGAGTTTCGTTCCAAACCGGCTTGGCAGAGGTTGATCGTGATGATCGGCGGGGTAACGGTCAATGCACTATTGGGTATTCTCATTTTTTCAGGTATTTTTTGGTACTACGGTCAGGAATATCTGCCTAATCAGGCACTTTCCCATGGTGTCGCTGTTGGACCCATTGCCCGGGAGGTAGGCTTTCAACCAGGTGATCGAATTATCGCTCTGAATGGGAAGAAAGTAGAACGGTTTGATGAGGTTATGGCTATGGATGTTTTTCTGGGTGAAGACAACCAGATTCAAGTGATGAGAGATGGAAAGTCTTGTTTGATTAATCTACCTGCCAACATGGCCGGCAAGTTGTTAGAAGCAGAAAATGGTCTATCCTTTCTCGCACCACGCCATCGATTCCGTCTGGGAGAAATAGTTCAGGGCATGCCGGCTGAGGCTGCCGGTCTGGAAGCAGGCGATAGCATAATCAGCATCGATGGAATGCCCATCCTTTTTTTCGATCAGCTTCAGGAGATACTCAAGGCACGCGCATCCAAAACAGTGCCCATTCAATATTTGCGTGAGGGCGAAACAATGCAATCGGATTTGACCGTCAGTGAACAGGGCACGATCGGTATCTATCCGGAATTGGAGCAGCTCAAGACGGCCCGTCAGGAATTCAGTTTAGCGCAAAGCATCCCGGCTGGGGCTGCCTTGGCCTGGTCGACCATTGCCGACAATGTACGGGGCTTTGGGAAGGTATTCAGTGGAGAAATCCCGGTCGAAAAATCACTGGTGGGGCCTATAGCCATTGCCAGGAAAATGTACGGAGGTGATTGGATCTGGTATCGCTTCTGGATGACCACAGCCTTGCTTTCTATGATTCTTGCTTTTATGAATCTGTTGCCCATACCGGCATTGGACGGTGGTCATGTGCTGTTTCTGTTGATCGAAATGGTTATTCGACGTCCTGTACCCGAGAAAGTGCTCATTGGCGCTCAGTATGTGGGTATGGCAATTGTGTTGCTCCTGATGGTCTTCGCCTTTGGCAACGACATATGGCAGCATGTATTGAATTAAACGCTAAGGCGTACAATTGAAAAGTAATGGGCCGGATAATCCAGGTGGTGCAGGCAATAATCGAAGAGTTCAAGATCTGGATCGGACGCCACCCAACCCAAAAAATTGTCATACCGTTCTTGTAGTTTATTGTCTGGAAACAGCCGGTCATGCAATTGGTGCAAACGATTAATTTGGACCTCACTTTTCTGCTTTCGGGCTTTCAGTACCCGATGTGCAATAGATTCGACCGATTTTTCAGCTTTAGTGAGCTCAGCCAATACAAAAGACTTCAAGCTGGGGTCAATCATTGCTGCCTCCTGCGACAATTGCAAATAACCCTGTCGGATCTTTTCGATCAATTCAAAATCAGAAAGTCTGCTTTCTGACTGCTGATTTAAATAATAGCGAACCCAGTCTTCCTTTGACTGAAAAAACATATCATCCGTTAATTCCAATTGTTCCCAACGCTTACACATCGCTGCATCCATCAGCATAATTGATGCACGCGGAAGTACGGGGGGGAAGTCTACGCCCGCCTCTTGAAAGACCGGGTAAAGCTGAAGCCAGTAAGCAAGCTCTGCGGGACCGCCAATGAAGGCCGCAGATTGAAGTAGAAATTCTTGATATAAAGGCCTGAGCACAACATTCGGGCTAATCATGCCCGGATCGGCATGGATTTGATGAATCATGGCCTGGTCATTGGCCCAAACTTGCTCGCCAGCTTGCCATCCACCATCTTCCAAACGCATCAAGCGCGAACGACTTTCATCTTCCAGCCAAAAAAGGTTAACCGATCTCGGTGAAATTTGCGCGTGATACCCCATTTCTACAAGTTGATCACTGCCCCTTAGCGCTGCATCCCCCGAAAACCGCTGATTGATTTCTTTCTCCCACAAATGCAAGGCCATATTTTTTAATCGAGGATCATCTCCGGAAAAGACGACCAAACCTGCCGAACCAAAAAGGGCGTCCGTCCAGCGCACAGTTGCCTCCAAAAGCGTAATTCCGTTTCGGTAGCAGTCACGCGCCAATCGCATCCATCGGTCCGACTCCGGCCGATGGCCCAAAATGGCCTCAAGGGGAGACAAAAACGCCTCGGCATCTTCAATCAACATCCGACCCGTGGCCCCACCTTGTTTCGGCATCCAACTAATTTTCTTACCCAAAACATGACAATGGCCAATTTCCTCAATGTCGTGGTCTTCATCACCCACCCAATACAACGGAATAAAGTGAAGATCCTTCTTATTCGGTTGTTCGTTGAGCCGCTTGGCCAGCGCCACGACACTGCTCAACTTGTAAAACACATAAAGCGGACCACCCAGTAGAATGGGCTGGTGGGCCGTGACAACGAAACGGGTATTTTCATGTCCTAAGCGTGCCAGTTGTTTGTCGTCGATATTGGGCTGATCGATGCAAGAATACAACTCATGGATGCGATCCGAAACCCCCCTGCGCAAGGCTGAATCACGCTCTTTCTGAAGATGGGCTGCCTGAATGATGGAGTCCAGATCAATATTGTTGGGGAACGCATCCCGCATATTCTGTTTTCCTTCGGTGTAGTCTAGCACCAGTTTGGAAAATGACCCAGTTTGCCTCATGCTACGGTATGAAACAGAGAAGTTAGCCATTGGGAAACATCAGCTTGAGGATCCGGTGGTTAGGCCATATCAAGCACAGGTACTCCATACAAATCAAAGGCCTCCGCACCTGTAATGCGTATTGGAACGAAAGTTCCTGGTTCAATGTTCCCACAGGCCTCAGCATCAACCAGAACTTCATTGTCTACTTCTGGCGAGTCGAATTCAGTTCTTCCCACCCAAAATCCAGATTCTCGCCGCTCCATCAAAACGGTAAGCACCTGTCCGATCTTTTGCTCATTTAACTCCTGTGAAATCTCCTGTTGGAGCGCCATAATCTCCTCCATTCGTTCTTCCTTAAGGGCAGCAGGCACGTCATCCGTAAGATTAAATGCGGCGGTATTCTCTTCATGAGAATAGGTAAATACCCCCAATCGATCGAATTTCTGCCGCGCTACGAATTTCATGAGGGTGGCATGATCGGCATTGGACTCACCCGGAAAACCGCTGATTAGTGTGGTGCGCAAATGAATGCCCGGCACTTGTCTACGAATCTCATCGAGCAAATGCTCTGTACGTGCAGCGGTAATCCCCCTCCGCATTTGTCGAAGCATTGGGTCTGAAGCGTGCTGCAGCGGCATATCGAGGTAACGACAGATCGATGGTACATCGCGCATGATCGGAAGGATGTCTGTAGGGAACTGCGATGGGTACGCGTATTGTAAGCGTATCCACTGTATTCCTGACGTTTGGGCCAATTCGACCAGTAAATCAGACAGTCTCCGGCTGCCATAGAGATCCAAACCATAGTAAGTCAAATCCTGAGCGATGAGTACCAGCTCCTTGACGCCCTTCTTTGCCAAATTTTGTGCTTCATTCACCAATTCCTCTATGGGTCGCGAAACATGGCGTCCGCGCATCAGGGGAATGGCACAGAAGGCACATGGGCGGTTGCAACCCTCAGCAATTTTCATAAACGCGGTGTGGCGGGGCGTAGAAATCAGACGTTCTCCCAGTAGTTCATGTCGGTAATCGGCACCCAAGGTTTTGAGCAGGCGGGGCAATTCCATTGTCCCAAAAAAAGCATCAACTTGGGGCATTTCCTCTTCGAGTTGGTCGCGGTAGCGGTGGCTCAAACAACCGGTCACATAAAGTTTGTCGATCTGCCCCGCTTCTTTGGCATCGATGCATCCCAATATGGTATCGATCGATTCTTGTTTGGCTTGCTCAACAAATCCACATGTATTGACTACCCAAATGCGCGCGCCCTTGTCGGCTGTGCCATGGGTAACGGGTATATTTCCCGCCTTTAGCTGCGTAACCAAATTTTCGGAATCGACCGTATTCTTAGAGCAACCTAGAGTCACAACATGCACTCGGGCAGGAGCGGTTCCACGCGCCCTCATGCGGTAGCATCGCTGAACAAGGCATCCACAAAGGCATGGCGATCGAAAGGCTGTAGGTGCTCCGCCTTTTCTCCCACACCGATATAGCGTACGGGGATTCCTAGTTGATCACTCACGGCCACCACAATGCCGCCCCGTGCTGTTCCGTCGAGTTTGGTGAGAATCAGACCCGTAACCTGTGTCACTTCACCAAAAATTCTGGCCTGCTCCAATGCGTTTTGACCCGTCGAGGCATCAAGCACCAATAAGACCTCATGGGGGGCTTCCGGGATGACCTTCGACATAACGGATCGCACTTTTCCTAATTCTTGCATGAGGCCTGATTTATTGTGTAGGCGACCTGCTGTATCGATCAAGACCACCTCCTCACCATGCTTCAGTGCCGAACTCAGCGTATCAAAGGCCACTGATGCAGGATCCGATCCCATTTTTTGGGTAACAATCCGACTGTCGGCCCGACGCGACCACTCCTGGAGTTGTTCGATCGCTGCAGCCCTAAAAGTATCAGCCGCGCCCACAACCACTTTCTTGCCGGCTTGCCTGTAGTGCCAGGCCAACTTTCCAATACTTGTGGTTTTTCCAACGCCGTTGACTCCGACCACCAAAATCACATGCGGGTGATGGTCGATTGTGCGCGAAAAATCCAAGTCAGCTTCGGGTGCTTGCTGCAATAAAGACATGACTTCTTCGCGAAACACCTCCTGTAGCCGCTCCCCTTTCAGTCCGTTTTCCGATTTTGAACGCTCCTGAAGGTTTCGAATGATCTTTGCGGTCGTATCAACACCCGTATCGGCCTCAATGAGCAGGGTTTCGAGGCGGTCAAGCATCTCATCATCGAGAACCTGACCCCCGGTAAACAAGCGCCAAATTTTTGAAAAGAAACCCTCACGAGTTCGCTCCATTCCCTGAACGAGCGCTTCGCGGTTGAGTTTTTTGCGGAAAAAATCAAATATTCCCATGCTGCTGATTGATCTGCTTTACGACCACAAAGCCCGGATTCAGCAAGGGCTGTCCGGGCATAGAAGAAGATGCTGGCCGCTGAGTTGGGCGAGCAATCAATGGCTATTTAGAGAAGAAGTCTTTCACCTTATAAGCCGTAACAAACTCCTCCTTAAAGGTGTAGGCTCCAGTCTTTGGTGAACGTGCGGTGCGAATGACCTTCACGATTTTTTCGGTTTCAGATGCCTCCCGTTTGAGGGTGGCCACAACTTTCTTTGCCATTACTTGATTTCTTTATGTACCGTTATTTTCTTCAATACAGGGTTGTATTTACGCAGTTCCATGCGCTCCGTTGTATTTTTCTTGTTCTTCACTGTGATGTAGCGCGACATACCAGGCATTCCGCTGGTTTTGTGCTCAGTACATTCCAAGATTACCTGAATGCGGTTGCCTTTACTTTTCTTAGCCATGATTGGGATCAGATTTTACCGTTGCGCAAAAATTTGGCGATGCTCGCCGAAATGCCGTTCCGGTTGATGGTGCGGATGGCACTGGTTGAAACCTTGAGGGTAATCCATTCGCCGGTTTCAGGAATGAAAAATTTCTTGGTTTGCAGATTGGGATAAAAACGCCTCTTACTCTTGATGTTGGAGTGAGAAACCCTGTTTCCTACGATGACCTTCTTACCGGTCAAATCACATATTCTCGACATTTCGTTCGTTTTTGGCTATCTTTGTTACTTTCCAAACATTCATCAGATCGCAACCAAAGACAGGGCGCAAAGATAAGAAAAAAGGAAAATAAATCAACCCGGTTATTAAATTATTATGACTGAACTTGCCACGGTAACCAAAAAACCGACGAACACCTCTGCCCATTCACCATTCAATCCTCAATCGATTCAAACAAGCGAAGCAATCGACTTGGAGGATCGTTTTGGCACCCATAATTATCACCCATTGCCCGTGGTACTGAAAAAAGGACGAGGCAGCCGGGTATGGGATGTAGAAGGTCATGAGTATTTGGATTTTTTATCGGCCTATTCTGCCGTCAACCAAGGGCACACACACCCAAGAATCGTGGGTGCACTTATAGAACAAGCCGCTGAGCTGAGTTTGTGCAGCAGGGCCTTTCACCACAACCTGCTGGGTCAATATACACAATACATGACCCAATTGTTGGGCTACGATCGGCTCCTCCCGATGAATACGGGGGTTGAAGCGGCTGAGAGTGCCGTAAAACTGGCCCGAAGATGGGCCTATGATGTCAAAGGAGTGGAAGAAAACCAAGCCGTCATGGTCTTTGCGGAAGGAAATTTTTGGGGGCGTTCGATTGGTGCCATTTCCTCATCTACCGACCCTTCCGCACGACGGGGCTTTGGCCCCTTTGTGCCTGGCTATAATATTGTTCCTTACAACGACCTGGAGGCGCTGGAAAAAGCTCTTTCTCAGCCTAATGTTGCTGGGTTTATGTTTGAACCGATTCAAGGTGAGGCGGGTGTTGTGGTGCCAGACCCAGGATATTTAACAGGGGTGCGCGCCTTATGTTCACGGTATGGCGTGTTGATGATTGCCGATGAAATTCAAACAGGAATGGGCCGAACGGGATCTATGTTGGCCTGCGACCATGAGCATGTGCGACCCGATTTGGTTGTTTTGGGCAAAGCCCTTGGCGGCGGTGTTTATCCGGTTAGTGCTGTATTGGGCGACCATGAAGTGATGCTCACACTCAAACCCGGTGAACACGGCTCAACATTTGGAGGTAATCCGGTGGCTTGTCGCGTGGCTATGGAGGCTGTATCGGTTTTACAGGAGGAAGGATTGATAGATAATGCCGTAAAAAGGGGCGAACAACTTCGATCAGGCTTGATGGACCTTCAGCGTAAATACCCGATCATCAAGAAGGTTCGGGGTCAAGGATTGCTTAATGCTTTGGTTGTAGGCAGCGACATAGAGGAAAAAGCTGATGATATGGCGTGGAACCTATGCCTCCGCATGATGGAACGGGGCGTTTTGGCCAAACCAACCCATGGTCATATTATACGCTTAGCACCCCCCTTGTGCATCACCGCCGACGAAATAGAACAGGCGCTGGACAGCATCGGTAAGGCACTCGGTAGTCTGAATTAAATTTTGATAATAGGATTTTCAAATCATACTGCTTAATATCTTTGAAAATTAAAATCCAACTTATGAAAAAAATCATTTTAGCCCTTTCTATTTGCTTCATGGCCTCATGGTCGATGGCCACAACGACTGCTTCCGATTTCATGTTGGATGAGCAAACATATCAATCAGAGATGGCCGCCCTCGATCAACTCGAGCAGGAATTATCCACCCCAACCTTCAGTACCACATCATCCAGCAGTGCCATGGTGTTCGCTCAACATGGCCTTCAGCAGTCAGCATTTGGTTTGGATGACATGGAATGGGGACCCTTTGCCTGGGGCTTCTGCTGCTGGCCTGTTGGCTTTTTTGTAGTCGCCATTAACTCCAACAAATCTAAGAATGAGAAGTTGTCATTTTGGATAGGAACTGCTGTAAGCGTTGTTTTTAGTGCCATCGGCAGTTTGTCCGCTGGTTCGTAATGATGCCTATATCCGTCTTTTTGAGCGCCCTTCGCGGGCGCTTTTTTTTGCTCAAGTTGACCGCCACTTGCTTGGTCATCTACACTTTTTCAGCCTTGAGCAGCCCAATCTTAGGGCAACAAGCTTATCGAATAAAAGCCGAATGTACAGTCAAATCGAAAACAGTGGGTAGTAATGAAGCCGGTTTGATTATGGGTACCGTTTTCTATGATGTTCGTATTGGCCGCTTGATTTTTGACGTGAAATTCCCGGAGAAAGAAACTTGGGTTTTCGTCGATAGTGTGCAGTGGACTATTCGAAATGACACATTGATCAGCGTAAAGCCGAGTACGTTAAAACCTAAACTCAGTGTCTTACACCTCAGTTTAAACCAACAATTGGGCGGTTTTGGACTCGAACAATCGGGTTATACAATGACATCAGTCAAAACCGATCAGGGACTTGTCATCAGCAATTGGTCTCCACCAGCCGCAGCCCGCAAAAAAATGGGGAGTATTGCTTTGGCCAGTCAAGAAAGACAACTGAAATCAGTTATTTTCTATCATCCAAATGGCAAGATATTGAGAAAACAATTTTTCCGGAGGTATCTAAAAACTTCTAATGTGTCGATACCCACAGAAGTGATCGATGAAATATTTGACCAAGACAAAAAGTTGTTTCAATCTACCGAATACAAAAACATAGTGATCAATGATCAAACTCCCGATTTTCATTATCGTCGCGATCCTCGGTTCCGCAACCTACCCAGCGGCTCAGCCACTCACAAACGGTAAATCAGATCATTCATGGCTGATTCTGCCAACTGACCAGATGCATGAAACAGCAGCTGCTGTTCCAACCCCAACACCCAGGCATGAATGGGATTGGCTCGCCTTTGCATCTTATCGATTCTACAAAAAAAACATTTCGTCGCAGGATGCCATCAGTTGTACGTTTGATCCGAGTTGCTCTACCTACGGACTGCACGCCATCCGGCACCTAGGCGTTTTAGCCGGTTTAGGAGCTGCATTTGACCGCTTATCAAGGTGTCATGGATGGAACCGCGGCGCATACGAAGTTGATGTTTCGAGCGGACTCAATCTTGATCCAATCCAACTGATCCATCCATAGTTATTTCATGAATTACTCTATACACGAAGAGCGATTATACATGGTTTATGTATTTTTATGTTTGTTTATGACAGCCTGCATTCCCATGACTTCCAAGGCTCAGAATCAAACGAGCACCGGATTTGCACGTTACTTGATCTCGAGCGGCCAAACCCAACTTGGACGTTTAGAATGGGAAAGACTTCATTTTAACGCACCAGACGACACTTCGATTTTGTTTGGATTCCGAGATGCTTTGCGCATCGAACGCGATTTTGAAAAAGCACTTTCCATCGGGCAACAGTTTTTGGAATCCGGTAAACGTTCGACGCCGGAAACCACTCTTTCTGTTCGATCTGAATGTGCTCGTGATGCAATTTGGGCAAAAAAATACAGTACAGCACTGGGCATCATCGACACCCTCCTTTTGACGACCTCGGACACCCTCCTTTTGACGACCTCGGACCCCCACAGCGTCCGAAACGATGCCTGGAAAATCGGGGTTAATCGCTTGATTGAACAAAAGAACATCCCAAACACGTACTCTGTCCCTAAGGCTGTCATCCTATCCGCCATAATCCCGGGAAGCGGAAAAATATACTCAGGCGCATGGAAAGACGGACTAACGAGTTTTTTGTTTGTGGCAGCCAATGCATGGAACAGCTACAGAGGATTTTCAACGGGCAGACCTGGTTATGGATATACATTCGCAGCGCTCAGCACTGGTTTTTACTTGGGGAATTTGTTTGGCACCCGACAATGGGCACGCCACATGAATCGAGTTAAAACCCAAAAGTGGGAAAGCGAGTTGGTGGATCGTTTGACATCGATGCCCTAGACCATGAAAACGCTGATCCTTTTATTCATTTTGCTAGGTACAGGGTATAGACTCCCTTTGTTGGCCAAAAACGTAATTTTTGAGAAGGCCGACGAAATGACAGACACAACATTTCTTTGGGACTATGGTCAAAAATTACAGGCCCATAAAAAGTTTCATTTGGCCATTTTAGAATACAATCGTCTGCTCTATGAATGTCCTCAGTATTCATCCAAGAACCTGGTTTGTCTGCGGATTGGGCAGTGCTATGATTCGATTGCACAACCCAATCAAGCGCTACGATTCTACGAAGAGGCAATCCAAGCCACCCCAGTGGGAGACCCTCTTGCTCAATGGCTACTGCTGTTTAGTGCCCGAAATCGAATTGCACAAGGAAAATTCGCGCCTGCATTGGCTGAATTGTATTCGCTGGATACCATCAATTCGGGTAACGATCAAGCCGACATTTATCATCTTCTCGCCGCCGTGGCCCTTCACCATCTAGGCTCTACTGATCAATGCAAAAATCATCTGTTTCAGCTTGATGTAGAAGCTGAACACCTATTAAATTATGAACACGCTATTTCGGCATCAAAACGACCCAATCCAAATGCAGCCATGGTTATGAGTGCTGTTCTGCCGGGGGCTGGTCAATGGTATAGCGGATCAAAACGAGAAGCGATGAACTCTCTCCTGATCAATACGCTATTCTTGACATTGACCATACGGACCACACGGTTAGTCAGTACACTCGATGTGATGATTGCCATTCTCCCATGGTTTCAGCGTTATTATGTAGGAGGATACAATAGAGCCTCACTGCTTGCCTACCAAAAGCAAAGTATAAAACAAAGGAATGCGTTGGAAATCGTTTTACAACAAATTCCGAGGAACAGAATCCACGAATTTTAATTCAAAGAATTCAGAATTAATTCAAAGAATTCAGAATTAATTCAAAGAATTCAGAATTGTTTTAAAGGCATCGGGATGATTCATGGCCAAATCGGCCAAAACTTTCCGGTTCATTCCCATACCTGAGCGGGTGTATTTACCCATAAATTTGGAATAGCTCATACCCTCCTGACGGGTTGCCGCGTTAAGACGAGCAATCCACAACTGGCGGAAGTAGCGGCGACGCGCTTTACGGTCGCGGTATGAGTAGCCAAGTGCCTTTTCAACTGCATTCTTAGCAACGGTATAAACAGTGGAGCGGGTTGTGAAATACCCTTTGGCCATCGCCATAATTTTCTTTCGGCGGGCACGGGAAGCGACATGGTTGACGGATCTAGGCATGGGGCTTGATTAGTGTCAGTGGCACTGAGGCGCTTGTAGACTGACGGGGTTAACGAATTATTTTCCTATAGTGAGTAAACGACGAATCAGCGCCTCGTTTGTGGTATCAACTAAAGCCGAACTAGATAAATGGCGCTTACGAACTTTTGACATTTTGGTCAGGATGTGCCTCTTGTAGGCGTGCTTCCTCTTAATTTTACCAGTTCCAGTGAGGGCAAAGCGCTTTTTTGCACCAGAGTTAGTCTTCATTTTAGGCATAACAGGTAATTTTACGTTTATTTCGACTTTGAGGATTTCGGAGCAAGGTGTAGAAACATACGCTTACCTTCTAATTTGGGCAAACTCTCTACTTTGCTCAGTTCCTCGAGACGGGATGCAAAGGTAAGCAAAAGAAGTTCTCCCCGCTCCTTAAAAACAATAGCTCTACCCCGAAATTGTACATATGCTTTGACCTTGGCTCCTTCCTCTAAGAACTTTTGCGCATGTTTTAGTTTAAATTCGAAATCATGTTCATCCGTATTGGGGCCAAAACGAATTTCTTTGACCACGGTTTTCTGCGCATTCGCTTTAATTTCCTTTTCCCGTTTCTTCTTTTCATAGAGGAATTTACTGTAGTCTGTTACTCTGCACACAGGCGGCGTAGCATTTTCAGAGATAATCACCAAGTCAAGGCCGATATCCTGGGCAATTTTCCTCGCCTCAGATATACTGTAGATTCCAGGCTCCAAATTGTCACCGACCAACCGAACCTCCGGGAAACGGATGTTTTCGTTGATGGGCTCTATGGGTTTCTCCTTCCTGAATCGGTTGGGTTGACGTACGGGTAGTGTTATGGCGTCGAAATTTAAAGGTTAATCAATAATTAAGTGTAGGAAACGGCATCGATTTCGGCCCGCATGCGCGATAAGAATGAATCAATAGACTCAGCGCCTTCGTCACCCACCCCATGTTTGCGAACAGAAACCAAATGTTGCTGCACTTCCTTTTCGCCTATGACCAACATGTAGGGCGTTTTCTGCAATTCAGCATCCCGGATTTTTCGGCCAATTTTTTCATCTCTTAGGTCAATGACAGGGCGAATATCGTGTTTTCTGAGCATTTCAACAATGCCTTGTGCATATTCCTCAAACTTTTCGCTAATAGGTAACACCGCAACTTGGTCCGGAGCCAGCCAAAGGGGTAAGTTTCCTCCACAATGTTCGATCAATACGGCCACAAAACGTTCCATAGAACCGAATGGAGCCCTATGAATCATTACTGGCCGGTACTTAAGGTTGTCTGAACCTGTGTACTCTAATCCGAAACGTTCGGGAAGGTTATAATCGACCTGTATGGTTCCCAATTGCCACTTCCGGACTAAGGCATCCCGAACCATAAAATCAAGTTTTGGACCATAGAAGGCTGCCTCTCCAGGTACTTGTTCGGCAATCATTCCTTTTTCTGATGTAGCTTCGATAATGGCCTGCTCAGACCGCTCCCAGCTCTCATCGCTTCCGATATACTTTTGGCGATTTTCGGGGTCACGAAGTGAAATCTGGGCATGATATTCGGTGAATCCGAGCGCCTTAAACACATGCAGCACCAGATCTATCACCTTTTTAAACTCCTCTTTTACCTGATCTTCCCTGCAAAACAGATGCGCGTCGTCTTGTGTAAATCCTCGGACTCTGGTGAGCCCATGCAATTCGCCATGTTGTTCGTAGCGATAAACCGTGCCAAATTCAGCCAATCGAAGGGGTAAATCTCGGTATGAACGGGGTTTACTTTTGTAAATTTCGCAGTGATGCGGACAATTCATGGGCTTCAGTAGATACTCCTCCCCTTCGTGCGGGGTATAAATCGGCCGAAATGAATCTTGCCCGTATTTTTCCCAATGACCTGAAGTCTCATACAAGGATTTTGATCCAATGTGGGGCGTAATGACCTGCAGATATCCTGCCGCTACTTGTGCCTTGCGCATGAACTGCTCTAAACTTTCGCGCAATAGGGCGCCCCTGGGCAGCCAAAGTGGGAGGCCCATACCTACATTTTCGCTGAATGTAAATAGTTCTAATTCGCGCCCCAATTTGCGGTGATCACGCTTTTTGGCCTCTTCCAACAAGGCCAGATGCTGAGAAAGCTCTTTCGTGCTGGGAAAGGTAATGGCATAAATCCGGGTTAACTGTGCGTTTTTTTCATTTCCACGCCAATAGGCCCCCGCCACAGAGGTGATTTTTATGGCTTTGATTTTTCCCGTGTGGGGAATGTGCGGACCACGACACAGATCCGTGAAGCTTCCCTGCTTATAGAACGTGATTTCACCATCGTTGAGACCATCGATCAGCTCCAATTTATAGGGATCACCCTTAGCACGGAAATACGAAAGTGCATCGGATTTGCTTACCTCTTGTCTTTCGAAACGTGATTCGCGGGCAGCCAATTCAGCCATTTTTTGCTCTACCCGTTCAAAATCATCCTGACCAAATGAATGGCCATTAAAGTCGATGTCGTAGTAGAAGCCCTGTTCAATGGGTGGACCAATCCCCAGTCTGATTCCGGGATAGAGATCTTCTAATGCCTCGGCGAGCAGGTGGGCTGAGGAATGCCAAAATGCATATTTCCCTCCTTCATCCTCCCATTTCAGCAATTTTAGACGGCAGTCGCCTGCAAAGGGGCGGTGTAAATCCCATGGTTGTCCATCAACCTCAGCCACCAATACGACGCGGGCTAGACCTTCACTGATCGATAATGCCAAATCGTATGGTGTACTTCCTTCTAAAACCTGGCGCACTGAACCATCTGGAAGTGTTATTTGAATGCTCATTTTTAATTGACTTAATGCGTTATTTGATTCTGTTGATGGCCTCCAGGGCTTTGTCGTAGCCTGGCTGAATCTTCAAAACCTGCTTGAAGTCTGCCAAAGCCTTGTCTTTTTGCCCGCTCTGTTCATAGGCCAATCCCCTATTTTGAAGCGCCCGGTAATGGGCCGGATCAGCCGCGATGAGTCGGTCGAACCAACGAATAGATTCTATGTACTTACCCTCGATTAAAAAAGTGTATCCCAAATTGAATAGGGCATCGGGATGCGCCGGATTCCGGTTGAGTATTTGTTGATAATCGTGCCGCGCACTATCTGGATATCCCTGGTCTTGTAGCAGGGTGCCCCGAGCGTACAATGCCTCTAAATAATTAGAATCGATCCGAATCACATTGGTGAAATAGCGGTAAGCCATTGCACTGTTGTCGTATTGATGCATGAGTCCGAGTTGCATCATGGCCTCAGTATGTTCTGGTTGTTGCTCTATGCAAGTCAGGAACGCAGATTCAGCCTGTTCGCGCTTGCCTTGTTCTAGATGCACCATCCCTTTCCAAAAATAACCCTCAGCGTGGTGTATATCTGCCTTTAATCCTTCGTTCAGGTAGAATATGGCGGAATTGTATTTTTTGTTCATAAAGGCCAATTCTCCCCGCTTCACATGAGCATCGGCCAACTTTGGATTTTTACGGGTGGCCACAGCCAAGGCATCATCGGCCTGAGAAATCGCACCCAACTTTATGTATACTTCTGCTGCGGTCAGAAAGTAGTCGGCCCGACCTGTATCGAGTGAAAAAAGAGACCGAAGGTCGACCATTGCTGGTTCATATTGCGCTTTGCGCAGGTAGTAGCGTGCACGGGCATGATAGTGCTCGGGGTTGCGGGGTTCGGAACGTACACGACGGTTAAGTTCGGATAATTCGGGATCTAATGCCGGAGCTTCGGTTATTACTTCTGATTCTGTGGTGCTTGCCGGTTCTTTGCATGCAGTGAGTTGCAACGAAAACCAAAGCACGAGACAAACGTACAATGCACACACAAAAGAAGCTTTAATTTTTCTTGTTGGGGGCATAGATTTTACACAAAGAGGCGCTTTTTCCAAAGGGGTTGCGGTATTTTTGCAGGCCGACAAAAATAGGTCAATTATGCAAAAAATCGAACGCCTTGATCCATTGAAATTCACTCTTATTTACTCGCTTCGTTTTTTTCTTTTTGCCTATTGGGCCGTTGGTTGGTTTGCTCAAGTGCATGCCCAAGACCCCATCATGCAACCATTAGACCTATCCAAAGAAGGCAGAGATCCTCAATTAGAAGGCGAAAAGCACTTTCGGAATCTAATGCAACTCACCTTTGGTGGCGATAATGCAGAAGCCTACTGGAGTTTCGACAGCAAACGTCTGGTGTTCCAGTCCAATTTCCGTGATTGGAAGGTGGAGTGCGACCAGATCTTCATGTTCGATGTTCTAAGACAGGGCGTTCGCCCGCGCATGGTCAGTACAGGCTTAGGCCGAACCACCTGTGCTTATTTTATGCCGGGCGATACCACTTTTCTGTATGCATCGACCCACTTGGCCGGCGAAAAATGCCCCAAACCACCAAAACCACGCGAGGACGGCAAATACCTTTGGCCCATCGATACGGGCTATGATATATTTGTTGCCTCTAACCAGGGCCAATTGATTCGTAGACTCACCGATTCGCCGGGATATGACGCGGAAGGCACGATCTCACCCGATGGCAAGAAAATGGTGTTCACGAGCATCCGTAATGGCGACCTCGATTTATATGTAATGAACCTGAAAAATGGTCGGACCAAACAAGTTACACACTTGCCCGGCTATGATGGAGGTGCTTTTTTTTCACCCGACAGCAAATGGCTCGTTTTTAGGGCATCACGTCCAAAAACAGATGAAGAGCTGAAGAATTACAAAGACTTGCTTTCTCAAGGTCTGGTGGCACCCACCCAAATGGAGATTTTTATCTGCCGTACGAATGGACGCAAATTGCGCCAGGTTACCCGTCTGGGCAAGGCCAATTGGGCTCCTTTCTTTCATCCCTCCGGACAAAAAATCATATTTTCATCGAACCACCACAGTCAACGGGGTTATCAATTTAACCTATTTATGGTTGACCTAAACGGCGAAAACCTGAAACAGATCTCATTTGACCCAACTTTCGATGCCTTCCCGATGTTTTCCCCGGACGGTAAAAAGATTGTATTTTCATCGAATCGTTTGAATGATGGAACCAGGGCCACGAATGTGTTCATCGCCGATTGGATAGATTAGGATGATGAAATAATTTCGGATATATTTGTACGAATATTTTTTATGCCCATATACCACAAACTAGGTTCCATACCACCCAAGCGTCATACGCAATTTCGGAAGTCGGATGGGGGCCTTTATTACGAACAACTTTTTGGTACCATTGGCTTTGATGGGATGTCGAGCCTACTCTACCACATCCACCGTCCCACAATTATTCGTTCGGTGGATCAACCCATAGACGTGCGCCCTGTTCTGTCGTGCCCGCACAATATTACACCGAGGCGGCTCATGGGTTTCGATGTGCCCTTTACAGACGATTATCTGGATTCGCGTACCCCCTTGATGGCCAACAACGATTTGGTTCTTGGCCTTGCTGCCCCCAAGGGTTCGATGACCGACTACTTCTACAAAAATGCGGATGCCGACGAGCTGGTGTTTGTGCATCGGGGCTCTGGTACATTGCGTACCCAACTGGGCAACATACCCTTTGTTTCGGGCGATTACCTGCTCATCCCGCGCGGCATGATTCATCAATTTGAATTCAAGGAGGGCGAAAACCGCCTGCTGTATATCGAGGCTTCTTCGCCACTGTACACGCCCAAACGGTACAGAAATCACTTTGGTCAATTGTTGGAACACTCACCCTATTGTGAGCGCGATTACAAACTCCCGGTTGAGTTGGAAACGCACGATGAAATAGGTGATTTTCGCATCAAAATTCGAAAACAGGGAATGATGCATGAGGTCGTTTATGCCGCTCATCCCTTTGATGTTGTCGGTTGGGATGGATATAACTTTCCCTATGGCATCTCGATTTATGATTTCGAACCCATCACCGGACGCATCCACCAGCCACCTCCGGTCCATCAAATGTTTGAAAACAAGGCGTTCGTGGTGTGTAGTTTTGTGCCCCGGCTCTACGACTACCACCCACTGTCGATACCGGCTCCCTACAACCACAGCAACATCGACAGCGAAGAAATTCTTTATTATGTCGATGGCGATTTTATGAGCCGCAACGACATTGCCCCTGGTCAAATCACCCTTCACCCTGGAGGTATTCCACATGGGCCGCATCCTGGCGCGTATGAACGCAGCATTGGCAAAAAAGATACCGCCGAGTATGCGGTCATGGTCGATACATTTCGTCCGCTGGGCCTCACGGATGCTGCTTTGTCGATCGATGATGGGCGCTACTTCCGCTCTTGGATGGAAAATCAGTACGAATAATCTTAACCGAATCTACTTCAAACTATGCATACCGAAACCTTAACACAAAACGCCGTAGAAACTGATTTTTTGCCCCTTTTGGGCACAGACCACATCGAATTTTATGTAGGCAACGCCAAGCAATCGGCCTACTACTACCAGGCAGCATTTGGCTTCGCATTAATCGCCTACGCTGGCCCGGAAACGGGTTGCAGAGACCGCGCTTCTTATTTGCTTCAACAAGACAAGATTCGCCTGGTGCTGACGACCTCCCTTGTGCCCGACTCGCCCATCAGTGAGCACGTACGGATTCATGGTGATGGCGTGAAGGTTCTTGCTTTATGGGTAGATGATGCACGTGCGGCCTTTGAGGCCACTGTTGCCAGGGGCGCTAAACCACATACTCCGCCGCAGCGGTTTGAAGATGAATTCGGAGAAGTTGTGACGGCCAGTATACACACCTATGGAGATACCCTGCACACCTTTGTAGAACGCAAGAATTATTCTGGATTGTTTATGCCCGGGTTTTCAAAGCCATCATGGCACATAGCCCATGGGGACGTAGGACTGCGCTATGTGGATCATTGCGTGGGTAATGTAGGTTGGGGTGAGATGAACCAATGGGTTCAGTTCTACGAAGAGGTAATGGGTTTTAAATTGCTCATCACCTTCGACGACCAGGACATTTCGACTGATTATACAGCCCTTATGTCGAAGGTGGTTTCGAACGGCAATGGGTTCGTGAAATTTCCCATCAATGAGCCTGCCCGCGGGAAAAAGAAATCGCAGATTGAAGAATATGTGGAGTACTATCAAGGGGCGGGTGTTCAGCACATTGCCGTCGCAACCGACAATATTCTAAACACGGTAGCTGAATTGCGCCGGAGAGGCGTTGAGTTTTTGCAAGTGCCCGATACGTATTACGAAGATCTATTAGACCGCGTGGGTCATATCGACGAAGATCTTCCAGATTTACGCGCGCTCAATATTTTAGTAGATCGCGATGAAGAGGGCTATCTGCTTCAAATTTTTACTAAGCCTGTAGAAGATAGGCCTACCCTATTTTTTGAGATCATTCAAAGAAAAGGTGCACGTTCATTTGGCAAAGGAAATTTCAAGGCACTTTTTGAAGCCATTGAACGCGAACAAGACCGTCGAGGTAATTTGTAGACAAAACTTTCTAATAGGAAAGGCTGAAATGCGTATGGCTGTGTCATGGGAAAACCCCTAGCGACTCGTAGGACCGGGCAATTTTACGAATAGCGACTACAAATGCCGCTGTGCGGTAGTCTGGGATTGATGGATTTTCCTTGCGGGCGTCTCGAAGTTGCCTATATGCCTCGATCATTGTTTCCTCCAAACCCGAGTAAACAAAATCGACTTCATCCGCACCCCGGCCAATCAGCCGCTTTTGCGTTTCATCAAGATTTCGTCCGGTTAAATCTTCCACCGCTGCAATGATTTGCTTGTTCAAATTTTCATCGAAGCGTTTTCCGAGGCGACCAAACCGAACATGTGAAAGATTTTTCAACCACTCGAAATAGGAAACAGTAACCCCACCTGCATTGAGGTAAATGTCGGGCAATACCATTATTCCTTTGGCATTGAGAATCGATTCCGCCTCGGCAGTAATGGGGCCATTGGCGGCCTCGCCTATGATTTTAGCCTTTATTCGTGCTGCGTTGCCCTCATGGATTTGATTTTCCAATGCAGCGGGAATGAGGATATCGCAGGCCAATTCGAGCGCATCGGTTGTATGGCTTAAATTGGTGGCCCCCGGAAAGTTGAGTATGCTGCCTGTGGCCTTTCGGTGCTCCACTACAGCCAAGTAATCAAGGCCATCGGGATGATGAATGGCACCCTCATACTCGGCCAAGGCAATGATCTTACATCCACCTTCATGAAAATACTTAGCCGCGTGGTAACCCACATTGCCTAAACCCTGAATGACCACCGTTTTGCCTGCCAAGCCGGTGCTTAAACCGAGCGATTGCATGTCATCCTCGAAACTGCAGGCTTCACGTACCCCAAAATAAACACCCAAGCCCGTGGCTTCGCGACGACCTGAAATTCCTCCCTGGGTAACGGGTTTCCCTGTTACGCATGCAATCCCGTCGGTTTGATTCGGGAAAAAAGTCGTGTAGGTATCCATGATCCAACTCATTTCACGCTCGCCAGTGCCGTAATCGGGGGCTGGAACGTCTGTACCCGGACCGATAAAGTTCTTCTTGATGAGCTCGGTCGTGTATCGGCGGGTGATGCGTTCTAACTGTTCGACGGTGTATTTACGCGGATCGATTTTGATACCTCCCTTAGCCCCGCCGAAGGGCACATCAACGATGGCACATTTATAGGTCATAAGGGCCGCAAGCGCCATGACTTCATCTTGGTTGACGGAGAGGGCATATCGGATTCCCCCTTTGGTGGGCATTCGGTGATGCGAATGTTCTACTCTATAGGCTTCTACCACTTCTAGCGAATCGCCTACACGAACAGGAAACCGCATGCTGTATATGCTGTTGCAGTACTTCACCTGATCCAAAACCCCTGAAGGGGCTGCAACAAATGCAGCGGCCTTGTCGAAATAAGCGGATACGTCAGCAAAAAAACTGTGTTTATGAGAGTCGGTGGTGTTGCCCATATTAATTGGTTTTGTATGTTTAGAGTTTTGGTTATGTGCTCCTTAAAGGTTACTCAGTTTTGGGATGAATCATCCTCCACTTCTTGTTCAAGTTTCGACAATCTATGCTCCAAAAACATCAAGAAAAAGACAATTCCTGCGAATATAAGGAGTACTACGGCGAGTAATACATAAATTTTGCCGTTGCTGCGCATCAAATCAGCCATTTCGACTGATGCCTGTGCATTTTGAAGGAGTATGGTGGACATGTAGGATCTCAGTTTCGGGTATAACGATCTCAGTTTCGGGTATAACGATCTCAGTTTCGGGTATAACGATCTTGAAGCAAATGACTGATCCGGCGGAGGCGTGTGTATACATTAGACAGCCAAAATCCCAATAGAGTAAAGGCAATAACCGCAGGGTAAAACACAACGCGCATGCGTCCGTCGAGGTCATAGCTATTGAAGCCTGGATTCCCTCCATTGCCTGGGTGCAGTGAATCAGTCATTCTGGGCAAGATAAATAAAAGGGGAATAAGACACGCAAAAGCAAAGAGATTGTAGACCGCCGAAACACGCGCGCGGGTCTCGGGCTGAGAAAAGGAGTTCCTTAATACCCTGTATGCAAGGTACATCAGCAGTGCAATGGCAGACGCGTTCTGTTTAGGATCGCCACTCCACCATGCACCCCAAGTAAATTGAGCCCAGATCATTCCGGTGGAGAGACCAAGCGTGCCAAAAAGAAGTCCAACGACAGAATAAGCATCTGCCCAGTCGTCGTGTTGCAATTTTTTATGCCTTAAATACACCAAACTATGCCAGGCAGACGCTGCAAGCAGGAAAATCATGCCGAACCACATCGGAACATGGAAGTAAAGGTTCCGGATGCTTTCGTTGAGTATGATTTTGCGGGGCACCTCACCCATCCATCCCATAGGAATTACGAGGGAAAGCATCAGAAGGGTGATCCATTTATAAGGCTGTAATCGAGGCATATTAATCTCGCCAAAGGTACGGAAACAACAGAAATGCTGTCGATAGTATGAGTAAATCAAGCGCCAACAGTTGAACCATATAGGTTTGTCCGGCCTCCGGGTTTAGCCCGTCGAGCGCATGCATACTCAATCGGATTAACAACAACATCAAGGGCATCACCACGGGAAAGGAAAGCACCACCATGAGTGTGGCTTGCCCGCTTGCCTTCCGGCTGATCGCGGCAATGAGGGTAAGTGCTCCCGAAAGACCAATGTGCCCCACTACGGCAACCCAACTGAAGCGTACAAGATCTTGAAAGGGATTTCCACCCCACACCAACATACAGAGGCAAGTGAGTAGGTGAATGAGCACCAGCAAGAAGATGTTGTACATGATTTTTGATGCCAGATAGACGCCAGGAGCAGCAAGTGATTGCTCAAACAGGAGTCGAACACCACTGGATGATCCAAAACTCCTGCCTATGGCATGCGTAGAAGAAAACAACATGATGAGCCAATAGACGGCCACCCAAGTGGGGCCAGGTAGGATCCGAAAGGTCATGTAGGCCACAAAAACCGCTGTTGCCGCATACAAAAAGATCCCAGCAAAAACATTTTGTTGCCTCCATTCCGAGCGAAGCTCGAATTTAATGAGAGAAAGTAAGGTGCGAATCGACCCTAAAGTAGTGTTCATGTATGGGGATGGTGAATATCGCTATTTACGTTTATGTGCGGTAGAGGGTTAGAGGTCATTCTGATGGCTTGTGTAGAAGGTTGTGCATCGTGGGTTTTTCATTAGGATCGGGGATGGAACTTTCTAACTACTTCGCTCAAATATTCGCGGCTTAGATGGGTGTAAATCTCGGTCGTTGTGATGCTCTCGTGACCCAGCATTTCTTGTACGGCTCTTAAATCTGCACCCGCTTCCACCAAATGGGTGGCGAATGCATGCCGCAAACTATGCGGAGAAATGTTCTTGCGCACACCGGCATAAAGGGCCAAATCCCGGATCAAGAGATAGATTTTCATTCGGGTGAGCGGCCGCCCGTTTTTGCTCAAGAAAAGGACATCTCTTGCATCGCTCGTTGGGGTCAGCTGTCGACGTCGGGTATCGAGATATAGACGAACAGCCCGTGCCGCTGGCGCTCCAACCGGCACCAAGCGTTCCTTGTTTCCTTTTCCGATAACCCGAATAAATCCCAATTCAAAATGGAGGGCACTAATATGGAGGCTTGTTAACTCGCTCACCCTTAGGCCACAACTGTACATCAGCTCCACGATCGCCTGGTCGCGATGCCCTTCAGCTTTGCTCAAATCAACCGCGGCAATCATGTCGTTGATATCGGCTGTGCTCAATACAACCGGGAGTTTGCGCCCAAATCGGGGGGTTTCGAGTAATTCGGCTGGATTATCATAACGAATACCCTCTTCATTCATGTATCGGAATAACATACGCACAGAGGAAATGAGGCGCGCTTGACTGCTTCGTTCTAACCCGGTCGTCGACTTATGTTCGATGAACCTACGGATGTCTTCTATCTGTAGTTGTTGTGGATCAACGGAAACGAAATCAGGTTGCGCCCGTGCGACTGAATGGTCATCACCTGCAGGCCCTTGGGATTCCTGCAGGTCGCTGTGGGCTTGAGGACTATTGATCGATGTGCTGTCTGCCGTGGTTGCTTGCTCAGAGAGGTAATCGGCCAGTTGCTGAAGATCGGATTGATATGCACTGCAGGTGGCCGGCGACAATCCACGTTCCAATCTTAAATAAGCCTGAAATTGCTCCAGAATCTTTGCCCACTTCATTTTGGTTTTAGACCCAAACATATCGGAACTCCATATTTTTGCCTTTTTGAAGCGGTTGTTTCAGATTCTTTTGCTTTTATTCCAATTCATTTCTGCACTTCTTTCAAAATGGTCTACACTACTTTCACTGAGGTCTACACTACTTTCACTGAGGAACTGAAATTCAAAATTAGCGCGAACCTAGTCAACCGCGTCCTACTGTAGCGTCGTAGAGATAAAATTTATTTGAATCTAAAATATGCACATTTCCATTATAAACGGCCCTAATTTGAATCTATTGGGCAAAAGAGAACCAGAGTGGTATGGATCACGGTCTTTTGATTCCTTTCTTCCTGAACTACGTGCAGACTTTTCGACGCATCAAATCGATTATTTTCAAAGCAATGACGAAGGTCAGCTTATTGACCGATTGCAACGGGATGGTTTTTCTTGCGATGGAATTTTGATTAATGCTGGCGGCTATACCCATACATCTATCGCATTGGGCGATACACTCGCCGCTATTGCATGTCCGGTTGTTGAGGTTCATATTTCTCATCCGCACCGCAGAGAACCCTTTCGCCACGTTTCCTTTTTGTCGGCCCATTGCGTGGGCCTGGTTACTGGATTTGGCCTGCATTCTTATCATCTGGCCTTGAAGGGGCTATTATCTCACCTTTCAGCTCTTGGCGACGCAAAAAAGAGCTAAGCCCATTTTTCTGTCCACTCACGTGTACCCATAGAATACTGCCTCGAAACATCCCATTCAATGATCTCGACGGCTTGGGCTGGCTCAGACTTGCCCTGCGGCTCCGACGGATTGCGGACTGCAAACGGTAGAATGACATGTGGGCTCTAAAGACTGCCCAAGCGTCAGCCCAACTACCATGAAGAAGAAATTTAACGGCAGCAGGAAAATCCAACATCATTCGAAGTCCGACTTTTAGGAAACGTTCGCTAGTGGGTAAGTTCTTTTGCAGGTTTATTAAGCTGTTTCGAAAATTTAAATAAGTTTTTCTGGGATTTCCATAAGCTAAAGTTCCGCCCCCCATGTGGTATACAACAGATTCCGGCAATTGCCACAATTGAAAACCTGCATTTTGAAGCCGCCAACACAGGTCAATTTCCTCCATATGCGCAAAGAAAATTGGATCTAGACCACCTACCGCATGATAAGCTTTGGATCGAACAAACAGACATGCTCCGGACGCCCAAAAAACCGACTTCGGGGAATTGTATTGTCCTTGGTCCTCCTCAATTTGCTCAAATATGCGCCCGGCACAGAATGGGTAACCCAGAAAATCGACAAAGCCACCGGCTGCACCTGCATACTCAAATTTATGCCTGTTATAATAATCGAGAATGTGGGGTTGAACCGCGGCTAAACGGGCGTTGGTTGCGAAGGCGGACATAGCTGGTCGCAACCAGTTCGGAGTGACTTCCACATCTGAATTCAGCAATACATAGACATCCGATTCGATCTGCATTAATGCTTGCGCATATCCACCGGCATAACCCGTATTCTCCGCCAACTCCAATATTTTGACATGATCCGACAAATGTTCACGGAGCCACGGAATCGAGTCGTCTGTCGATCCATTGTCGACCACCCAGATGCTAAAATCCTCGTAGTCGGTGGCACATACAGAGGGCAGACAAGCCTGTAGATGCCGTTTTCCGTTCCAATTGAGTATGACTATGCTGCAGTGCACGATTTAATGGGTCGGGTTTGGATTTGAAACAGCATTGGGCGACACGCCCATGTGCTGGTTTGGATTGAGTTTCCATCGGTTGTGTGACCACAACCAGTATTGGGGTTGCTCTTGCAAAAGACGCTCGAGCGCTGCCGAATGCCATTGGGTTATGGCTCCTGCTTCGTAATCGGCTGGGGATTCGGTCAACTTTTCCATCGTTATGGAATAATATCCCCGTTGTTTTCGGCGCATACTTCCGAATACCACGGCCATATTGTGGCGCTTGGCAAGCTCCTCGGCCCCCAAAAAAACTGCCGTTGGTTGATTAAGAAAGGGGATCCACATAAATCGGTTGTGTGCAGTGGGTGATTGATCGGACCCAAAATAACAACAAACTGCTTTCTCTAGACTGCTGCTTAACCTACGCGAAACTTCTTTCATGGGTACCACCTGTATTCCATGTGTTTGCCTCATACCAGCCAACAAATGCTCGAACCCATCCTGGCTCAGCGGCTTATAAACAAACCACAGGGCATGTTGCATGTTCATGGCCAACATTTTAGAATACCACTCCCAGTTGGCATGATGACCAAGGATGTGCATGATGGATTGTCCCTTTTCGAAAAGTCCTGCCAATATTTCTGGATTTTCAATGGTAATCCTGTGTCGCAATTCTTGATCATCCATCTTAAATGCCTTGATGGTCTCCACAAACTGATCACCCAGGTAGCGGTAATATTCTATTTCTATAGATTTGATCTCATTCAGACTGCGATCAGGAAAGGATCGCATCAAATTTTCCCGAACCAATCCTCTTCGGTACCTTAGAATATGGTAAAGAATCGGAAAAAGCAAATCTGACAAACGGTACAGTCTTGAGAGGGGCCAACCGGCTAACCATTGTACTCCGAGCTTTTGAATTTTGAAAATTAGCCCCTTAGGCATTATTGATTCCTGAAATTCTGTTCTAAAAAGCTGCCGTAGTGACCGCGGTTCATTTGTTCGTCCAGATCTCTAAATGCCGTTGTACGGCTAAACAGCATGAGTCGCCACTGCGGATTGTTGGGCTCTCCAAGTGCCTCGGAATGAAGCAGCTCATAGTCGTTGGTAATCATGTCTGGATTGTAGAACACAAACCGAATGTTCCTTTGTCCTTTATAATGGTAATACCACCAGATCTCGTAGGGATAGGCACTTGGTTCGTTGGACACTTGTGTCCGGCTATCCGGCTTGCCGTATTGAAGATAAACTCGTCCACGTTCTGTTTCGAATCCCTTCATGATTTTCGTTGAAAACATTTGATTGACTTCATCCACTTTGAGTGCAAATCGCGCCCAGGCTCCGGCTGGGTCATTGGGGTCGCGTTGCAACCAAAAATGATGCAAAAATGTCCGCATGGGTCGGGTTTGTTCGCTCGGATTCGCCGAAAGCAATTGGTCGACATAGGCTTGCTCTGTATGCGTACACAAAGGCCGAACACTGCCCACTTGGTTTGGCAAGTCCTCGGAACGAATCGACTGAACAAAACTCAATGCCGTTTGGGGTTCCTCCAGCTTGGAATAATCGGGTGCGATGCGGGTATTGAGTCGCTGAATATCCACCAATTTCTCAGAGAGGAGTTGGTTTTCAGCGTCTCTCAATTCCAGATGAAGGCGGTAATTGCCCGAAGGCACATCCCTCATGGGAAATGCGTCGGTTAACACATGAATTTGCTTGGGTGAAATCCGAGTGAAGCGACTGCAACATGGTGCCGGCTGGCCTTGCATCCCCTCCAGTGTTGCTTTCAACAACAGCAAGCTGTCTTTCGATTGATCGGAAGCATATAACTCTGCATAGAAAAACAAAGTGTCATTGGGCTGACCTAAGTAATCTGTGACCCGAGGAACCACCTCCAGGCCACTTCTCACCAGCAATCCAGTTTGAGTCGACTTACCCATTCTTTCAGCTAAAATGACATCGGAAAACATGGGGGTTTCAGGCCAACCCTTCAAATCGACTTGCATTTCAGTAGTGGCGTAATTAGACGTGTCGTTCCAATCCACAACACGCAATTGAATCCGGTAAACCCCAAGTGGAAGCGTGTACCGCTGTAGATCAAGAAAGGAAAAGTCGCGAAACTGCCCCGAATCAATGGGTTGACTGCTCAAGCGATAGCGGTCGATCTTCACCACACTATCGGCCTGATAAAAAAACCATTCTACCCGTACCGCTGCCTGCAGCAGGCCGGTTGGCTGTTTCTGGAAATGTACCGATCGGCTGTTCACGGAAAGACTTACTTCTACATAAGTATCACCACCCGGTCTGCAAAACACCGTTGATTTGGCCTGCAAATCCAAGGCTTGGCTGTATGAACATTGAAGCAGATTGGCCAACAGAAACAGAATGAAAAAAAGAACAGGACTTCTTACTATTGTGGCATACATAGCATTTATTTATGGATGTCGGCAACAATACTGAAAACAGCGCTGCGGATCATTTGATCCTGGAATATTGTCCCAACATTGTCAATATGGCAAATATACAGCGGTTAACGGAAGTTAGGTTCGATAGAAATACCTCGTTTCAAAAAGGTACCGGCAGAAATCGGATGCTGATTGCCGGTAGCCAAGGCCCTACGCTTCTGAGTATACCCATTTTGGGAGGGCGCTCACACCATCAGTTGTTTGGTGAAACCCGAATCGACCACAGGCTTCCGTGGAAACGACATCATCTAAGGTCGTTGACATCAAACTATGGTAGATCCCCCTATTGGGAACATTATCAAGATGAATTAATGAAATTGTACGAACCTGAAATCAGCTTGCTTTTTGACTGGAATTTGCATCTGTTGGCTTTTTTTGCTCGATTGCTGTGTCCGAACACCCAAATCAAAACCAATGGCACAGCCTCTTTCGGTTCGGGCAGTCGCCTTTACAGTGTTGATGCCCCCCAAAATAAGTTAATACCCGCATATCAGCAAGTATTTGCAACGAAAACAGGCTTTTTAAACAACCTTTCGGTCATCGATCTTCTGTTGAATTTAGGCCATCCACGTGCTCGGTTATACCTCGAGAATTTGGTCAAAACTGCCTGTTGAATACCGATTTCGTAGCTTGTTTTTCTATTTTTGCGCCATGATGAACCGTATTTGTTTCCTACTCTTATTTTTGCTTCTGAGCACAAGAGCCGTTAATGCCCAATTCCAAGAGAGAACCATCAATATAGGTAACATAGGCGTTCATATTACCAATGCCGGCACGATAGGTAGGCCGAATGTTCGTAACGATCCACAAGGCCCCCCCTCGATGGAATTCCCACTCAATTCTGGTGTAGAGCATCTTTTTGAAGCTGGACTTTGGATCGGTTGCATCAGCAATGGTCAAGTAACTGTTTCTACCGGGGCTGTTGACGACGCCTCGGGCTATGCAGTAGGAAAGTCAGGGTTCGAATTTTCGCCCCTGCTAGGAACGAATGTATTGACCCGATCCAGTTTACAAGGAAGTGAGTTTTTCAGCACCTCGGCCGTTTCACACCAAGACTATATCGTGCCGTTTACCGACGAATTTACGATCGTCCCTGGCTCCAATCAACCGATCAACAACCACCTAACCCCCCTCAATGCGAGGGTTCGATTAGAAACCTATGCATGGAATTTTCCATTCGCTGATTACTTCACCATTTTCCATTATCGCATTACCAACAACAGTACACAGCCCTGGGACTCCGTATACATGGGGATCTGGAGCGACCTCGTTGTACGGAATGTTAACGTGACGAATGACCGCGGAAGTGCCTTTTTTAACAAAGGCAGTCTGGGCTATGACGACACACTGTCTGCCCTATATGCCTATGATGTTGCCGGTGACAGACCATTTACCAACTCTTATGGTGCATTGCAGTTTCTAGGCGTCATACAAGGGAATCAATTTTTACATCCTGCTAATCCATTTTCACCTGGATTTAAATTGAATCCCAACTACTGGGTCTACAATGTAGCTGCTCCCGCCAATGATATTCAGCGCTACGACCGCATGAAAAACCGTGGTGATTTTAGTCCGGCAGCCAACCTAAACACCCCAGGCAATCGAGTGCAACTAATCTCCGCTGGACCTATCCATCAAATTGAACCCGGAGAAACCGTGGAGTTGGTTTTCGCGGCCGTTTGTGCACCGCAAAAGGACGATCAACCACTCGATACCTGGTTTGCACGAACTGACCTCAGAAAGCATCTCGATTGGGCGAGGCGAACGTTCAATGGAGAAGACCGCAACATGAACGGGATTCTTGATCCAAATGAGGACGCCAATGGAAATGGACTATTAGATCGATATACCTTACCAGAGCCTCCACCTCCGCCGAAAGTTCGTATTGAAAGTGGAAGCAACGAAGTTACCCTTTATTGGAGCGGAGGCAGTGAAAATACAACCGACCCTATCACCCAGGAACAAGACTTTGAAGGCTACAGACTATACAGAACAGCCCCTGGCGATGATCAGTTAAGTAACGTTGCTTCAAGAGCGACCTTATTGTCGCAATGGGATAAGCCCGGTAACAACGTAGGATACAATAACGGATTTGATGCCATCCGCCTAAACAATCCTATTTTTTTTCCTGGAGACACTACTAGATATCAATACTCATATAAACTAAAAGACGTCCTCAACGGCTGGCAATACGTTTACATCCTAACAGCCTTCGATCGGGGAAACACCAATATTGGTCTGGAGCCCTTGGAGTCGTCGCGCACAGCGAATGCATTCAGGGTTTTTTCGGGCACCCCCGCTCATGAGGGCGGCTCAAAAAATGTTGGAGTTTATCCCAATCCCTATCGTGCATCCGCTGCTTGGGACGGCAATACTTCCCGATCAAGAAAAATTTACTTCTATAATCTCCCGGAAGAGGCCGAAATATCCGTGTATACCGTGGGGGGTGATGTAGTGGCCCGCTTATTCCACCGTGCCCAATCTGGGTTTAATGGAAGCACGGCGGGTTGGTATTCGGTCTTTGGTCTCAATCCAGATCAGAGCATTTTACCAGGTGGAGAGCATGCTTGGGATGTACTGTCGGACAGCAAACAAACCCTGAGCAGTGGACTCTATCTATACTCGGTGATGGATATGAAAACAAGAGAAGTACAGACCGGAAAATTGGTGATTATCCGCTGATCAGATCTTAGGCTGCTTCTGCCTGCTTGCGTCCAACCAGTAGAAAATCGAAGGCAATCACCTCGCTCACATTTCTCTTCACGCCCTCTTTGTCGACATAACTCCTGTTACTGATCTTGCCTTCAACCACTACCTCCATCCCCTTTTTCAGGAGTTCCATACTTAAGGTCCCCAATTTACCCCAGCATACTACTTGATGCCATTGGGTTTCGTTGACCTTTTCCCCTGCCTCATTGACATAGGTTTCATTGGTGGCCACAGGGAAGTTAGTGACCGATTTTCCATTGTTTGTTTGGCGCTCCAACGGATCTGCGCCCAGGTTGCCAATAATTCGCACCTGATTTCGGATGTGTGACATAATAATTTTGGTTTAGGAGAGCAAAAATCGACCGGTTGACGGGAATTAATCGTATGACTGACGTATACTTACGGAAGATTACGAATAGCCCAAAATAACCCCTTCATATGGCTCAAAATAACCCGTTCATATGGCGTACAATATTGTTCTATTCGAAGCGTTCACTCCATCCTTCACTTAATCAAACTTCAAACTTCTTAAATCAACACCTTATTCCATGAACAAGAATTACTTCATCATTTGTGCGTTTTCCTTTACTGCACTCATATCGATTGCGATGACTTCGCCTGAAGTTCATGCGATTTTTGGTGAATTATCCCTATCCAATTCTCCTACCCGTTCGACCGTAACCCGAGTCAATGCACAACTACGGGGAATTGACGTATCGCATCATCAAGGTGCCATCAATTGGAAAAAAGTGAGCGACAACAATATTGGCTTTTGTTTCATAAAAGCCACAGAAGGCAGAACATTTGCAGACAAAAGACTTGCCTGTAGATTTTGTAGGTACGCTTGAAGTAAAAACACCTTTTGGGTTCGTAAGTGTTCCTGTAAGGTATTCATCTACGGGGAAAAATTTATACAAATTGTGGTATGAATATGTGAACGGATAATTGCTATATTTGAGCAATAGTTGTGTACATATATGAATATTAAAAAGGATTTTTTTAAAGGAGTTAGTCTTTACGCCACAGAATATTCGATTCAAGAATCAGAAGTTCAAGTACGATTGACTCTTGGTCAGAGTGAATCTGAGCCTAT
>SYHW01000034.1 GCA_005799065.1 Bacteroidota bacterium | reverse complement strand
GGAAACCAAATTCTTTGGCAATCGCGGCTACCCGCAACACATCGTATTTACGTGGCGTTTCAAACATCTTGGGGAGCGATGCGGTGCGTTGCATCGCCTCGAGCACCTGATCATGTGCTCTACCAACGGCCGTCTGTTGCGCATACCACTGCAAGTCGTAGAGTGTTTGCCGCAGCAGAGCGATGCTCCCCATAAGCGAAGAGGGGTAATCTTGTCGGCTGCTGCCCTTATCGAAGCTGTAGTGCGTACTGGCATTGGGCATCAACAGGGCTGTTCCTTCGGGCCCCTCAGCAGTCGATACCCAAGCACCTGTGCCGCGCATAATCCCATCGTGTGGATGGGTAAGCACCGCTCCGTATCCGGCTTTTCGCCACTTTTCTGCCTCCTCTGACTTTACCACGAACAGCTCAGCAGCGCTTTGGTCGGCCCGAATGGCGTCATTGGCATTCCACGCACCCTCCCTTTCGGGCATGAGTACGGGGCCCTCTTCGCGGCGCGAGCCTCTTGGGCTGCGCTGGTTTTTCACGGCCTCCATTCCATAATTGGCTGCTGGTTCGAGAAATGCAGGGTACAGGTATTTTCCTTTGAGATCCAACACCCGAGCATCTGCCGGTTGCGGTATTTGCTTACCTACCCCTTCAATTCGTCCGTTTCGGATTAAAACAACTCCCTCCTTGATGGTATCGCCAGCCGATTTAATGATTGTTGCCCCACTCAGGTACCAAGTGGCCGGGCGGGTATCTCGAACGCCGTTGAAGGGGAAGTGGGGTTGGGCCTGTGAATAACCTGAAATGCCTAGAATGATATGAATCAATATCAACGCCTTTTGGATACTGTTTAGGCCCTTGGAAGTTTTAATGGTGAATGGGTGCGCCATAGGGGAAGGTAGTGGATATTTGCAGAACGCTATTTGCGCGTGCCAACCAACAAAAATGATAAAAAAAACCCTATGTATACCGGTCTTTTACACACCCACACCCTAGTTGTTTCATTGTTTTTGATGATCTATCTCGTCAAAACGATCTTGTTGTTTGCAAAACCCACTCTGTTGGAGCCATTCAGCCGAAAAACACGCATCCTGGAGATCATCGTGAGCACCTTGTTTTTATTGACTGGGATTGGAATGGCCCTACAAACGCCATCCATAAATGTTGGCATTTGGTTTTGGGTGAAGCTGATCGCCGTATTCGCTTCCATTCCCTTGGCGGTCATAGGGTTTCGCAAGGCCAACAAAGGCCTGGCTCTGCTGTCGATGCTGTTGATCGTCTACGCCTGGGGCGTATCCGAGACCCGGAGTCCGCGCATGAAGAAATCAGACTACTTCGGGAGTCTTGGTCCGGCCGAGGCACTCGTTGACGTGAATACAGAAAGGGCTTCGGAACAATACGATCCCGTTCCCCATGGTAAGGCGCTCTATACCTTCTATTGTGTAGCATGTCACGGTTCCGACGGTGCCTTAGGGGTGGCAGGCGCTAAAAATCTAGCCCACAGCATCCTGGACCGCGATGCGACCAAGTCTTTCATTCGCAAGGGCAAAAATGCGATGCCGGGATTTGGTAGCGATGTGCTCACAGAAGATGAACTGGACGCTTTGGTCGCTTACTTGAAGGTTGAGATGGCCGCGGAGCATCATCCCCATTGACAACACCAATCGGGCAACCCAACATCCCCCTGCTGTGCAGGAGCTGCTGCTAACAACATGCATTTCATGATAAATCAGACATCCCGAAGCACATTCACCTCGGCCTCAATCATGATTTTGAAGCGTTCAAATACCGATTGACGGATCTCTGTGGCCAGCGACCATAGGTCAGCGCCCGATGCACGCCCGTGGTTCACCAGTACCAAGGCGTGCTTGTCATAGACCCCGGCGTCGCCCCGTCGTGCCCCTTTCCACCCACATTGCTCGATCAACCAAGCCGCTGAGGTCTTTACTTGCTCCGATCCTGTCGAATAGCCCGGCATATCGGGGAACTCATCTTTTAAGGCATTGTACTGCCCGGCAGATATTATGGGATTTTTAAAAAAACTACCGGCATTTCCGATTAATTCAGGATCGGGCAACTTGCTGCCCCGAATGTCAGCTACTAAATCAGCCAACTCTGCAGGGCTTTTCGGCTCGAGACCCCTCTTCTGTATCTCGCGTTGCAAAGCATCATACGACAGGTTCAGCTTGGCATGTTTATGCAGGCGCAGTCGTACGCTGCACACCACAAATGCATCTTTGAAATCGCCCTTAAACACTGAGTCGCGGTAAGCGAACCGGCATGCCCCGGCGTCCATCATCATACGTCCATGATCTCGGTGGAAACCGAGAAGGTCAACAAAAACATCCTTCAACTCAACCCCATAAGCCCCAATATTTTGAACGGGCGAAGCCCCAACTGTACCCGGAATAAGCGCCAGGTTTTCCAAGCCACCATAGCCTCGCTCCACGGTGTAGCGCACCAACTGATGCCAGTTTACCCCTGCGCCCACTTCTACAATCACCTCTGTGCCATAATGATGCTCTTTAATGCCTTGCAAATTGGGATGAATAACTACACGGTTTAGGTCCGAGCAAATGAGCATATTGCTTCCGCCGCCCAGCACCATTATGGGGTAGCCCAGGTGTTCAGCCATTTCAAGGGCAGAAGGCACATCTTCTTCCTTTTCCGCTTCCACAAAATAGCGGACATGAGCCGACACCCTAAACGTATTGTGATGTTGTATATCGAAGTGCTTTTGAACTCTCATCAGGCATTAGAAAAGGGGGACAAATCTATCTAAAAAAAAACCGACACCCCTTGCAGGGCATCGGTTCATTGTCGAATTCATTGGGCCTTGAGTTCAACTCGAGAACCAAGGAACCGCATTCATCTTAGCGATTCACCACCAGACGAAGTGTACGGCTTCCGCCGAACATGCTGACACGTACCTGATACAGACCTGCATTCAGACCGCTGATATCGAGTGGCAAGGTTTCCTTCATTCCTGCAATTTGGCTGCTTTGAGCAGCTACCAATCGGCCCGTCATGTCTAATATTTCACAAGAAACTTTACCCGCTGGTCTTTCAGCAGCGATATCGAGCATGGCATAATCTCCCTGAGCAGGGTTGGGGTACAAATTCAAACGAACATCTGAGGCGAGTTCTTGTACGGATACACCGGAAGATGCACGCCCGAAGTTCATGAACATTCTCATAGCGTTTCCGTTGTTATACCACTGATCGGTATATAACACGGATACAAACCAAGGCATGGTGAACGTAACGTCGTCGAGGAAGCGAATGCGATTCGCGCCATTATTGGAGAACATTTCAGCAACCAACCAATGGTCTCCTGGCTCCACAATACGGTCTTGAGGTGAACCAAACAAATTGGCAGGGAAAGGTACCACAATAAATCCACGGGCAATGTCTTGCGAAGTGACGGTATATACATCGCTTTCAAACAAAACAGTGGTTAGATCGCCAGGCAGTCCATCAGCACCAGGGGTACGGACTGTAAACACCACCGAGGAACCAGCTTGTGTGCCCGTTGTGCCTGTCTGCAGGTACGCAGTAGCACTGGTTACTGTATCAGCCGTTAGAATCTCAAACAAATTACCCAATGAAACCTGTTGCGCTACAGGATTACCCCATTGTCCCGTTCCAGAAAAGGCCTGAGACACCGGTGCAATAACAGACGGAGAGAATGATGAGTCTGTGATGGCAAATTGCCGAGTGGCCGAATTGTTCAGCGTGTAGGCGTCGGTACTATCGGCCGTTACATTGAAACTCACATTCATGTTGGCAACGGTGGTGGCAGGGAAAATTGTACCCAAACTGATAACCTGCTCTGCTCCTGGGGCTAAAGATGGAATGGAACCTGTGCCTGTATAAAGAGGGGCTCCACCTGACGTACGGGTCGCATTAACCGTTAAGGTAACATTGGTCTGTGCTGAAGTCCCTACGTTACGCACCAAGGCCTGGAAAACCACGCCGCCCGTATTCGGGGCAGGCACCATTCCATATTCTTGAAAGCGACCATTGGTGGTATCGGGTAGAAAAATTGACTGAACCAAAGCCAAATCATGATTCGGCGCCTGGGTTATTTTCACATCGTCAATCTGCCAGAAGTAATAATCGCCATGGAACATAAAGGCGATTTTTGCATTGGCAGCTCCGCCGATATAATCCGAAACATTCACACGGATGAGCGAATTACGCGCAGAAGCCTGGTTCACCGCAATGCCAGAATTAAGGGTTAACGTATCG
>SYHW01000033.1 GCA_005799065.1 Bacteroidota bacterium | reverse complement strand
GACTTGACTGACACGGCACCTGCAACAACCTTTGCGCACTTGGACGCAACCACAGTATTGAGCAGAAAAATCGCTGAGCTGGGTATTTATCCCGCCGTTGATCCCCTCGACTCTACCTCAAGAATCCTAACGCGCGACATCGTTGGCGATGCCCACTACTCTTGTGCCATGCGGGTTAAGCAAATCTTGCAGCGCTATAAGGAACTACAAGACATCATTGCCATCTTGGGTATGGATGAATTGAGCGAGGAAGACAAGCGTGTGGTATACCGGGCGCGCAAAGTGCAGCGATTCTTGTCGCAGCCCTTCCACGTAGCCGAGCAGTTTACCGGTCTAAAGGGCGTTTTGGTGCCCATCGAAGAAACCATCCGTGGGTTCAATATGATCATGGACGGTGCACTCGATGAGTACCCGGAATCAGCTTTCAACTTGAAGGGTTCAATCGATGATGTCATCGAAGCGGGCAAAAAAATCCTGGCCGAACAGGCTTAATGCTGAAATTTTATGGCCATGACACTCGAAATTCTCACTCCGGAAAAAAGCCTTTTTGAAGGTGAAGTTACTTCAGTGAAAGTACCAGGAACGGAGGGCGGCTTCGAAATCCTGAACAACCACGCACCGATCATCGCCACTTTAATACCGAAAGGCGAGGTCCGACTCATGCAGGTCGGACAAAAGGAACAAGTATTCCCAGTGAAAGGCGGCGTTGTGGAGGTCCTTCGCAACCGTATTGTGATCCTCACAGAGGCCTAAGCACTATTTAGGATAGGTTTTACTTTTTTTGTCCCCCAATATTTTGGGGTTCAATTCGATTACGCTATTTTTCGGGCATGACAGAACACAACCAGCCCCGGGTCATCCGGGCATGGTGTATGTATGATTGGGCCAACAGTGCTTATAACCTCTGCATTACCTCAGCGATTTTTCCGGTTTATTACTACGCTGTTACGAAAGCAGCGGCTATTAAAGCCGGTTTTGAACCAGTCAATTTAAACGACCAGGACGCTCCTGTGCACTGGGCGGGCATGGAGCTGCCCTCCTCTGTGGCATTTTCATACGCCCTTTCTGCGGCTTATCTTATGATCGTAGTCATTTCGCCATTTTTGGGTGGATTAGCCGATTATGGAGGGCTCAAAAAGCGGATGATGGCACTCTTTGCGGGTTTGGGGTCGATCAGCTGCGCTGCACTTTTCTTTTTTACAGAAGAAAATGTAGCGCCCGGTCTTACTTTATTTATGCTTGCTGCAGTAGGCTGGGCCGGTTCATCCATATTTTATAACTCATTTCTGCCAGAGATTGCGACGCCGGATCGATTCGACCAAGTGAGCGCTCAGGGTTATTCCTACGGCTACATAGGAAGCGTAACCCTGCTCGTTCTGAATTTGGTAATGATTATGTTCCCTGGTCTCTTGTTTGACGTTGATGGCATGGCGCGTTCACTTCAGGATCAAGGAGTGCTTATGGAAGTTGCTTTAATTGAGGCGCAGGGCCATTACCGCTCATTGGCCACGAGATGGAGTTTTGTGGCGGTTGGCATTTGGTGGATGGGATTCGCCCTTTATACGCTCGTGCATCTGCCACCTGAAACGTCGACAGGACAAAACCGATCAGGTCAATTATGGTCGCGGGGCTACGACGAATTTAAACGTGTATGGAAGCGTGTTCGTTTGATGCCCACCTTACTTCGTTATTTGTTTGCTTATTTTTTTACCAGCTGCGGTCTCCAGACCATTATGGTATTGGCCACTATTTTTGCATCCAGCGAACTCAATATGGGCAGCGAAGAACTCATCGCCACAGTATTGCTGATTCAATTAATTGCAATCGCTGGAGCACACATTTTCTCATACTACTCCCGTCGAAACGGAAATATTCCTGTACTTATGTGGGGTATCGTGGTATGGATTGCCATCTGTTTCGCAGCTTATTTTGTGAACAGTTCTATTCAATTCTATCTTTTGGCGGCTGTGGTTGGTACAGTCATGGGAGGAAGCCAATCCTTGCTCCGCAGCACCTATGCCAAGCTCATTCCTACCGACACCAAAAGTCATGCTTCATTTTTTTCCTTCTATGATATGACCGAGAAATTCGCCATTGTATTCGGTACTTTTGCGTTTGGGTACATCAACCTGATCACAGGAAGTATGCGCAATTCTGCACTCATGTTGAGTCTTTTTTTTATCCTAGGTATGATCGGTATGTTTGGTTTGCTGAAGAAACATAAGGAATACGGAATTTAAGAATGGAAGTAATACTATTTGTGGGATGTGTGGTGGATCAATTTTTTCCCGAAACGGGAATGAATGCGATAAAAGTGCTGGAGCGTTTAGGCTGCACCGTTCGGGTGCCGGGCGCTGCGGGTTGTTGCGGCGCTCCTGCATGGCAGCATGGCCAAGAGGAAATAGCCTGTGAAGTGGCGAGTAAGTGCATCACCGAGCTTTCTGGTGAACATCCTGTTGTTGTGTTGTCGTCCGATTGCGCGGCCCAGTTTAGCGTACACGCCCCTCTGTTACTTCATAACGGTTCCGCCCATCATGCGGTGAGGACGCTGCAAAAGAGGGTGTTTACCTTATCCGATTGGGTTAGTCAACATGCTCAAATGCCCATGGTTAAGAATGTTGGCCATACGAGCCGGGTGGCCTGCCATGTGTCGTGTTGCCTACAAAATGAAGGAGCTCCTCAATTCTTAGTACCACTGCTTTCAGAATGGGGTGGCTTTTCATGCGTCGATTTACCTCAGATTTCCGCTTGCTGCGGTTATGGCGGAGGCCTGTACCAGTCCAATCCCGAGTTATCTCAACAAATGGCAGCTGAAAAACTGCGTTCGGCGCGTGCCGAGGGAGTAGAGTATATCATCACTGAGGACATGGGGTGTTTGATGCAGCTGCGGGCGGTTGCTGCGCAACGGACCGATCTTTCCTGGAAACCAGAACAAATTGTTCATTTGGCTGATCTCATCGCGGAGGGCTTGTGAGCACGACAACAGGCCAATCATTCATGACTTTATTTGATGAGTCGGAGCTTCGGAGGTTTGCAGAGGCCGTTTTCTTGAAAATGGGTTGCCCTGGCGACGACGCACGGCAGGCTTCCGACGTTTTGTTGGCCGCCGACCTCCGCGGGGTCGATTCGCATGGGGTGGCGCGATTGCCCGGGTACGTCCGTTTGTGGGAAGCAGGCCGTGTTTCGGTTCAACCCGAGATGACCATCGTTCACCAGACCCCGTCGACAGCAGGCGTTCATGCTGGGGGGGCTTTGGGACTCGTATCAGCGCCATGGGCCATGGACCTGGCCATTAAGAAGGCGGAAGAAGTGGGCTCATCAGTGGTAACGGTATCCCATTCCAATCACTACGGAATCGCGGCCTATCACGCCATGCGCGCCCTTCCCCATCATATGATCGGATGGAGCATGACCAATGCAAGTCCACTCGTTGTGCCCACCCGCGGACGGGAGCGGATGTTGGGTACCAATCCAATGTGTTGGGCATTTCCAGCGCGTCGTTATCCAGCCATAGTAGTAGACACAGCCACCTCAGCTGCTGCTAATGGTAAATTGGAAATAGCCGAGCGCAAAGGTGAGTCCATTCCGGAGGGCTGGGTGGTGGATTCAATGGGTGAAATCTCAACCCGAGCCCATATACTTAGGGATGGGGGGAGTCTTCTCCCATTGGGCAGCGTGGGCAAGCAAGCTGGACACAAGGGCTATGCCTTAGGCAGCGTGGTTGATTTGTTGTCGGGTGTGCTATCCGGTGCAGGTTTTGGGCCATGGGTACCTCCGTTTGTTTCATTTTTGCCTATGCCAGAAAATCCGCCGGGTCATGGAATCGGCCATATTTTTGGGGCCATGCGGATCGATGCATTTCGCAGTGCCGATCAGTACTTCACAGCAATAGATCGATGGATTGAGCGTTTTAAACATTGTGATCCGGTCGATGAAAGCCAGCCCGTGCTGGTTCCGGGTGAACCCGAACGACAAGCACATGAGTTGAGGTTGGCGACAGGCATTCCCCTCACGCCCCATGTTTCTGATCAGCTTTTTGCATTGGCGGATCGATGGGGTCTGCCCAAGCCGGTTTCCAAGCAGTGAACCACTTGTTTTTGGCTATATTTATCGCAAAATACCCTTATGTTTGACTTATTCGGAATGATGGACAAAATTGGCAAGCTGAAAGAAGCGGTCGAGGACGTCAAAACTAAATGCGACGGGATCTCGGTGAGCGCCTCAGCCGCTGAAGATGGTGTGACCGTTGTTTCCTCAGCCAACAAACACATCCGGGAAGTTCGGATTACGCCAGAGGCTCATCAAAAACTATCAGCAACGGAACTAGAGGCAGCCGTATTGATGGCTGTAAACGACGCACTCAAGGAGGCCCACCGAACCTATAAATCAGAGTTTAAGAAAGCAACAGAAGGTCTGATTCCCAATATTCCCGGCCTCGATTTGTCAAAATTTATGGGTTGATATGTTGGCTCGCCTCCATCCATTCTTCGTGCACTTCCCCATTGCCCTCTTGTTGTCGGCACTATTGGCGCACCTATTGTTTTGGTGGCGAAAACATCCGTCTTTGTTGTTGTTTAGCCGGTTTCTGCTGGTGGGTGCTGCATTGGGCGCACTCTTGTCTGCGCTCAGCGGGGGTTGGGCCGAGGATGCAGCGGGTGATTTGCGCGCTGAAGTCCATGAAGCCATCGAACAACACGAGACCTTGGGGTATATTCAGGCTTGGCTGCTTCCTGTTCTGGCCATGTGGGGGGTGTTGCGCAGAAAAACGATGCTGGAACGTGAACTGAGTATATTTTTTGGCGTGATGTTGTTGGCAACCGTTCTGATGCTTTATACGGGTTGGTTGGGAGGCTCATTGGTCTACGAACACGGTGTAGGGGTTGAACATACTGTATTACCTATTCAGCCGGATTCAACTGCACTGCCCTCTCCCATGTAAAGAGGTATCGTTTATCAGTTCATTAAATTTAAGCATATGAATTTGAAATTTTGGCAATCTGGCCAATCCAAGGCAAAGAAAAAATCGGCGACGGCAAAGAAGAAATCGGCCACCAGAGAGTGGATTGAGGCCATTGTTTTTGCACTCATCGCTGCCGGTCTGATCCGTACTTTTGCTGTTGAGGCCTACACCATTCCCACCCCCTCCATGGAGAAGAGCCTCATGGTAGGCGATTTTCTTTTTGTAAGCAAGATGAGCTACGGAGCCCGTATGCCGATGACACCCATCGCTTTCCCTTTGGCACACAATACACTACCATTGTTGAAAATAAAGTCATATATCGACGGTGTTCAATGGAAATACAGGAGGTTGCCCGGTTTCGGAAGCATCAAAAACAATGATGTGGTTGTGTTCAATTATCCGATGGAAGATTGGCGCCCCGTCGATCGACGCGACAATTACATCAAGCGCTGTGTAGGAATCCCCGGCGATACCTTGGCCATTCGCAGCCGAATGGTCTACATCAACGGCAAGGCGATCGATCGGCCGACTGGATTACAACATCGATTTGTAGTGAGAACCGATGGCAGTGGTTTCAACCCGAAGACACTCGAAAAAATGGATGTAACGGAAGGAGGTGCTTTTTCAGCGCAGGGCGATTTTATGTTCAATCTCACGGATGAGAATGCCGAGAAGATGAAGCAATTCGGGAATGTGCGCATTCTGGAGCCATATGTCATGCCTCAGGGAGAGTATACAGAAGAGGTGTTCCCGCACCATGAGCATTATCCTTGGAATCTTGATTTCTATGGCCCCATTATTATTCCTGCAAAGGGCATGCGTATGCCCTTAAACATGTACAATATACACATCTACCGGAGGGCCATCGAGGTATATGAGAAGCAAAAGCTAGAAGTAAAAGACAATAAGGTGTACATCAACGATGAACCCGCTGATGCATACACCTTTCAGATGGACTACTACTGGATGATGGGCGATAACCGCCACAACAGCCTCGACGCACGGTATTGGGGATTTGTACCCGAAGATCACGTGGTGGGCAAGGCAGTCTTTGTTTGGCTCAGTCTCGATTACAGCAAATCTCTATTCAACAAAATTCGGTTCAGCCGAACGTTCCGAAGCATCAAGTAATGAAGGTTCAGGACCCGTTGTAGCGTAATTGGATGCCCCAAGTTCGAGGAGGACCAATATTACCTGGAACAATCATATAATCGCGATTTCCCGCGTTTCGAACCAAAAAGCTAATATTCAGATCGCTCCGCAGGTCATAACCCACTCTGAGGTCAATAATCAGATCCCCGCTTGCACGCCTGCTGCGAAAGGGATCCACACCAGCGATGAGGGTTTCAAATTCCGCGTCGATGGCTGACATGAAACTATTAAAACGAAGGTTTGAGCCTGTGCTGAACCGTCCACGCCTGATTTCCACATCCGAACGAAAAATATGGGGGGTACGGTACTTAAGATCTTCCTTCAATAGAATGTCGGGGCGATCAGGAACCGGTTGATACCATTCAATCGGTTGGATGTAAGTGTAACCCAGCTGGCCATTGATTTTGAATGCACGCCATGACCCGCTGGCACCGGTGGTCCATTCAATTCCACGAATCATACTGGAACGATTGTCCAAATTGCGGGCCTGAAAGCCCGCGCCTTCGGGGAAAAATCCGAACCGAAACTCGATCATATTGTCGTATTGGGTCCAGAACAAGGCAAGATCCGTGACTCCCGTGAATGCCCCCCATTTCCAGATTTGCCTGATGCCGGTTTCGGCGCTCCAGCCCTTTTCGGTGGAAAGACTCGGGTTGGGAATAACCTGAACCGGCCCGGCTACACCGCTCACATAGCGCTCGGCAATGGAAGGCGTCCGGAAACCCTGGCCAAAAGAAGCGCGAACCCATGTATAGGAAGCGGCCTGATAATTGAGCCCGAGTCGAACGACTGGATAGCGCAGAGGAGGGTCGCTATCGATGACAAACTGTTCGAGGCGCACGCCGACCGAGTAATTAAAACGACCGATTTTGTGGTCGGCCTGCAAATAGGCGGCTAAATTCCGACTACTGCGCAAACCATAGAGAATCCCACTGTTCACATAGTTGTATTGATGAAGTAGGCCGGCTGTGGCCATAAGGCCAGGGCGCAGGCTGCGTTGGTGTTGAAGTTCGGTGAAATAAACCTCACCTCGGGTATTTCTCGTGCTATCACCCCTATTGTCGGTGAGGTAATAACGGTTGCGGAGGGTGGTTTTTTGTCCGTTCGCACCATAAATGTACAGACAAGGGTCTACGGTCCATCGCTTCGAACGCTGGGTGTCGTTGGTACCTGGCGCTGGAAAGAATGCAAGCGTATCGTTTTCCCAAAAGAAAAAATTGCCGAAGGTATCGGTCATGGCGTTTGTACTGAGACTGAAACTCACCCGATCGCTCAGCCGAAGGCGCCAATTGATGTTTCCGCGGAGTCGTCGACTAAATTCACCGATTCTATAACCCTGATCATCTACCGCAAATACTCCAATTGTGAGATCGTTTCGACCCAGTTGGCGGCTGTGCAATAGCCCAAAACCCGATTGATTTCGACCGTCTGATCTCCGATAAGGAGTTTTAAAGAAATCTCTTGGGGCATCATAGAGGTAGCTGAATAATTGAACCTCTGTTCGCGGTGTTTCGGTGGGGTAGGCTGTGCGCAAGTTCACAATGCCCCCCAGAGCAGCGCTGCCATATAGAGCCGAGGCCGCACCTTTCACCACTTCAATTTGGGAAATGTTCTCTATGGGGATGAAACTCCATTTTGCATCCCCAGCATCACCAGCCAGCAAGGGCATATCGTCGACTAAAATCTGAACCCGACTACCCGCGCCGTAGCTGAAGCCGCTGGTTCCTCGAATATTCAACTGACCATTCAACATTTGCACGCCAGGAACGCGGTCGAGGGCATCATCGAATCGGGTAATGGCATTGCGTTGAAGGGCCGATGGGCGCACGACCTCCATGCTCACCGTCACTTCTTCGGTTCTTTGTTCAAACCGACCCGCTGTCACCACCACAGCCGAAAGTTCGTCGGTCGAGGGGCGCAACGACACGTCAATGGTGGTGTTTTGAATCAATTCGCCGGTCAACGACTGGCTTTTAAAACCCACGTAGCTAAATCGAATGGTGTAATTACCCTTGGGGACCATGAGTTCGTAGCGACCTTGCGCATCTGTGGTGGTTCCGCGTGATGCTTGCGGTGCATCCGCTTGCGCCCATACGTTAACCCCAGCCAGAGGGGCTTTTTGTCCTGATTCTTCCCTAACCGTTCCGATCACCCGATAGTGTGGACTGGTAGACGGCTCCTGCGACCAAGCCGAAAGGGCGGTACAGAACTGCACAAGAATGGCGATGAACAACAGACAGAGTCGATTAAATAAATAACGACTACGAGGTATAAGGGCAGTGGTCAAGTAAAATAACTTATGTATCATGCACTACATTTGTTAGTCTTGGTTGAAAATAGAGATTGTTGGTTCAATCGAGCCATTGAGCGGGTGATAGTTGTTCTAAATGCGGCCAGTTAGTTGAAGAATGACGTTACGTTGTTCGCCAATGTTACCGGGTAGGGGCATCCAACTGCGGTTGCCCAAATTCCGAATAACCAGATTAATCCGCCAGTCGCCATAAACCTGTTTGCCGAAACGAAGGTCGGTCAATAAGTCACCCTTTATGCTCCTGATCCGGTAGTCGATCAGACCCGGCATAAAGCGGTAGAAGTCCTCATCAATATTCAGGATGACGCTGTTGTAGCGGGTATTGACCCCGAGCGACCACGATTTCCATTCAACGGCCAAATCGGTGCGCAGCAGATGAAGGTATCTGTATTTGAGGTATTTGCGCAGGTCAACCAGTACCGACAATCCGCTCGTATCGGCCCGAGGATCCGTGGAAGGCTTTAGGTTCAAGGGCATTGTATAGGTGTATCCCGCTTGCATGCGAATGCCCCAAGGCCCCCATCGTCCAACGGCACCCACCACGGCCTCCAGGCCCGTGATTCGGGCCTCAACAATATTGGCCGGCTGGAAGCGGGCATATTTTTGAGCGATGGCGCCCAAGTTACCTTCACTCAGCCAAATGGAATCCTGACTGTCCCAGACCTGCGGAATATAAACCCCAAAACTGTACTCAATCATGCTGTCGTAGCGCGATTGAAACCAAGCCAAATCAACATAAGCCTGCAGTTTTCCCGCATGGACCCGCTGGTGGATGCCCAGCTCAATGGATCGACTTAGTTCGGCGCCTAAATTGGGGTCACTGGCTAAGCGCACCGTTCCTACAAAAGTGTTCGAATACATTTCGGCGACAGACGGGCTACGGAATCCTTGACCAGCAGAAGCCCGCAAGTTGCCCATAGCGCTGTATGCAAAGTTCAGACCACCACGGACCACCGGCTGAAACAGCTTTTGGCTGCCGTTCACCAAAAACCACTCGCCACGGGCGCCCAGGCTTGCTTCTAATCGGCCCTGATGCCAATCTGCTTGCGTGTAAAGCGAGCGGTTCACGGTTTGTTGGTTGCCATACAATCGATCGCTGCGGATTTGTCCGGTTTGCTGAACCACACCACCGGTCCATACTAAGTGACGCCCAAGACCTCCACTGGGCCGATACCGTGCTTGTGCTTCGGTGTAATACATCAAGCCCAAACCAAAATCCTCATTATTGTAATTGGTGTAGCTTCTATAAAATCTATTTTTGAGGCTGAAGCTGAGCTGTTTCCCTTCATATTCCACATAAGGGTCCACCATGGTTCGGTGGTTGAGTTGTGGATTAGTACTGCCCGGATAGGGCATAAATGCATTCGTATCGCTTTCCCAAAAGGTGTACAGTCTGGTGGAGTCAGCGAGCTGACTCAAATGAAGTCCGGCCGACCATCCCTTTCCTAAAGTCTGGCGCACGTGCAGGGTGCCTCGAATGCGGCGACTGGGTTCTCCAACCCGGTATCCATCGTCGGAAACCGCATTGAGGGATGCGACCACGCCTGTTCTTCCAAAGCGCTGGCGGTGAGATACACTGATGCCCATTTTTCCAGGTGTAGGGCCACCCGCCCAAGGGTCGCTGTGGTAGCCCGGCGGTCGATCAAAACGACCGCCAAATGCAGTGATTTCCGTAACCGGACGATCACCAGGCAGCACACTTCTCAGGTTGATAACCCCACCCAGTGCGCCAGACCCATAAAGGGCTGAGCCCGGCCCCTTAATGACCTCCAATTGAGCAGTGTTTTCGATGGGTAAAAAATTCCAGAGAATTTCGCTGCTTTCCGCGGTGAGCATAGGGAGGCCATCGAGCAACATCATGACGCGACTCCCCACACCAAGCGTATAACCACTGCTTCCGCGAATGGAAATTTGGCCACGGATAACGTGCATGCCAGGTGATCGGTTCAGCGCATCGTCGGGTGTAACAGAATTATTGGCCGTCAGATCCTTGATTTGGAGGACACCGGTAGATATTTGAGCCCTACTCAGCACTTGCTCCATACGACCCGCCGTCACGACTATAGGGTTTAACTCCTGATTTTTGGGTCTGAGTTGAATATCAAGCGGTTTGCCCTCAGAACAAGGCCTTTGAATCCTGATTTCCTGGGTTTCATAGCCTAGAAAAGTGAATTTGAAGGTAGTTACTGTATCCTGTACGAGTTTCCAGCTGAATTTCCCTTCTGCATCGCTGATCATGCCGCTGCCATCGGTCGACTGAATGCCTACCCCCCAAAGAGTCTGCTTGGTTTGGGCATCGCGTATTTGTCCACTCAAAACGCATTGTGAAAGAGCGTGATCGGGTAGGAGGCCGAACAAACACAGCAACGGCACGAGTTTATAAAGAAGGAAACGATTCATTGAGACAATAAATATGGGCTAACTACGAAATAACATGATAATCTAAAGACCTGACTTCATAGAAATAACAAAAAATAAACATGGATTTTGTCGGCAACCGACTGCGGTTAAAAAGTCCGAATTTAGCGATGTGAACGCCAATCAACAAAGGGAAATCGTATGCTTGTTGTCGCTTCTCGAGGTTGATGGCGTAGGATGCATATTGGCGCGGAAAATAATTGAATCCTTAGGCTCTGCTGAAGCGGCATTCGGAAGCGAGCGGCGGCTTTTACATACAGTGGAGGGGGTCGGACAAAAAACGGCAGCAGCGATACGATCGTTCAAAGATTTTAGCCGCATGGAGCATATGCTTGATCGGCAATTGAAAATGGGCGCAAAGGTATATCCGTACAACGACCCTGAATACCCCGCTCGCCTGCGCCAGTGTCCCGACCATCCCTTATTGTTGTTCGGACTCGGACGGTTGCCACTGAACGCCAAACGGGTATTAGCCGTTGTTGGCACCCGATCTGCCACAGCTTATGGCCGACAAATCACAGAGCAGCTGATTCGGGAATTGGCTCCTTTGAATGTGGTGGTTCTGAGTGGACTCGCCATAGGGATCGATGGACACGCCCATGAGGCTGCTGTTCGTCACCGCTTGCCAACCATAGCTGTTTTAGGGCATGGATTGGGACGAATATATCCCCATCAGCACCGCCAAATGGCCGAGCGTATGTTGGAAGATGGGGGATTGCTGTCTGAGTTCACATTCGATACCCCGCCAGAACGCGAAAATTTTCCAAAACGAAATCGAATTGTGGCCGGAATGGCCGATGCGGTAGTGGTGGTAGAGGCTGGGCGTGATGGTGGTGCTTTGATCACGGCATCACTGGCCAACGACTACAACCGCGATGTTTTTGCTTTTCCGGGTCGGGTGGGAGACAAGTTTTCTGAGGGATGCCATGAACTGATCAGATCCCATCGTGCCGCAATCATGACATCAACAGCCCAACTGGTGGAGGCCATGGGGTGGCAGCAGGCCTTGACTGATGCCGGTGGCATTCAGGCTCAGCTCTTTCCTGAATTGGATGTGGATGAGTTAAAAGTGATCGAATTGATGCGTAAGGATGGGGTTGCGTCGCTCGACACTTTAATAGTACTATGTCGAATTCCACTATCGCGTTTGTATCAGGCGACGGTTGGTTTAGAAATCAAGGGATTGGTGCGCCGAATGCCTGGCCGAAAACTAGAGCTCATTGAGCGCATGTAGACCGGATTGATCCGAGAATTACTCCGAGGCTCGCTCCGAGGCTTGAGGGAATACCCGACCACTTCAGCTCGCAAGACACGCTCCGAGAATTACTTCGAGAATTACTTCGAGAATTACTCCGAGGCCCGAAAAGAAAAAAGGAGCCTTTCGGCTCCCTTCCCCTGTTAAAACACTTTGATTGAACAAACAACCAAAAGTGTAGTTCAATCCCTGTGCCAAATTCGTGCCTAAAGTAAAATTACCCACCGGTGAGAAGTTTATGGGCTCTTTTTGATTGAAACATGGGTTGATTGGGATTAACAAGAAGACGAGATTAATCAGAGTGTACCCTTTAGAATACAATTCAAATGGGTGATGTACGAAAGAGTATACAAATCTCTATTCCTTGTTCATTCGGATTTCGACAGATGAATTTCAATTGGATTTCGACAGTTGAATAAGCAACTTCATTCCTTCGTATTCGGCGGGGTCGTTGCTGGCAACAACCATCAATAAATGAGACACTACGGGCAGTTGAATCAGTTGTCGGTACCAATCAAACCCCTGTTGGTCGAGGTGACTGCAGGGCTCGTCGAGCAAGAGAATCGGTGCATTGCACCCAAACGCCATGAGTAAGCGCAGTTTTTGACGTTGACCACTACTGAGCTGGGCCGTCTTTTTATGAAGCTGGCTTTTCATTCCACTCATGCCCAATTGTTCCAAGGCATCCCACCCCAAGCGAATTCCCTTCAGTTGTTGATGAAATTGAAGCAATTCTATAACGGTTAGTGATGCTGGTATGTCGAGATAGGGAGATGCAAGGGCTGTATGTCGGCTGATTTGGACCTCTGGCCAATCCCGGCCAGAATAATGTAAGGCAAGATCCCCTTCTGTTAATTCCAGATACCCACCGAGCGACAGCAATAAGGTGCTCTTACCCGAACCATTAGGGCCCGTGATGGCCCATTGTTCAGAAGCATGCCCTTTGAAATCAAGATTTTTAAAAAGCCAGCCGCGTTCGAACCGTTTACCGCCACTGCTCATGCGCAGTTGAGTAGATTCCGATCCGCCTAAATCAATCATGGGCTTATTCCAGCATCCCCTTGATGACGCCCGGCTGTGAAGATTTAATAAACTGGAGAATGCGATCGCGTTCTTCGCTCGGAGTCGACTCCTGCTCAACCAACTCAAGTGCCTTAGACATATTATGGCCACGAACATAGATTAAGCGATAGATGTCCTCGATTTGACGGATGCTCTCCTCCGAGAAGCCGCGTCGACGAAGGCCGATCACATTCACACCTGCGAATGAAAGCGGTTCTTTAGCACATTTTACGTACGGTGGGACATCTTTTCTGACCAATGAACCACCGCCAATAAACGTATGTTCACCAACGGTAATGAACTGTTGCACGGCCACCATCCCCTCTAGAATGGCCCAATCATGAATGCGAATATGGCCTGCAAGCGTGGCTAAATTAGCGAGAATGACATGATCGCCTACCAAGCAATCGTGTGCAACATGGCTATATGCCATCAATAAGCAATGGGCCCCCACACGGGTTTCTTGGCGATCTGATGTTCCTCTATTGATGGTGGCGCACTCGCGGATGGTGGTGTCGTGTCCTATAAAGGTGAGCGTGGGTTCACCCTTGTATTTCAGGTCTTGTGGAACGGCAGAAACTACGGCTCCGGGGAAAACCCGCACGCGATCACCCACTCGGGCACCATCCATAATGGTTGCGTTGGGACCAACCCAACAATTTTGACCAATCACCACGTCGGCCGCGATGGTGGAAAATGCAGAGATTTCGGTGCCATCTCCGATTTGCGCGTCGGGATGCACGAGTGCCAAAGGATGGATCATGTGTCTTTGCGGGCGAGTTGTGCAGTCATATCGGCTTCAGCCACTAAGCGGTTGCCCACGTAAGCTCTGCCGATCATTTGGCAGAGTCCTCTGCGGATTGGCTCCTTAAGAGTAAGGTGAAACAACAGGGTGTCTCCTGGTACAACCTTTTCTTTAAATCGCACGCTCTGTAGCCGAGCAAAATAGGTCCAATAGGCCGAAGGTTCATCCATTTTACCCAGGCAAAGGACGCCACCGGTCTGGGCCATACCCTCTACGATCAAAACCCCAGGCATCACCGGATTCCCCGGAAAGTGCCCCCGAAAAAAATCCTCGTTGATGCTCACATTTTTGCAACCAATAATGCTGTCCTCGGTGATGGACATGATTTTATCTACCATGAGGAAGGGGGTCCTGTGTGGGAGAAAACGTGCTATTCCTTCACTGTCGTAGAGCGGCCGAGCCTGCCAGTCAACTTGTGGTGGCAAATTACGTGTTGCTGCAGCATGAGCGCCCAAGTGTTTTTTGAGGGCAAGGGCACAGGCAGCGTTGCTGCTGTGGCCGGGTTTGCTGGCGATGATGTGCGCACGAATGGGTCGTCCGAGTAGAGCCATATCGCCCAATACATCCAATAATTTGTGACGTGCGGGCTCGTTGGCATAGCGCAGCTGAACATTGTTCAAAATACCCTGTTCGGTGACTTGGATATGAGGTGTTTGAAATGCCCTGCGAAGACGGTTGAGTTCGGGTTCAGCCACCACCTTATCCACCACAACAATGGCATTGTTGAGGTCACCGCCTTTAATAAGATCATGTTCGAGCAGGGTTTCTAATTCATGCAGGAAGCAGAACGTACGGCTTTGGGCTATTTCCGATTCGAAGTCCCCGATTTCAGAAAGATGGGCATGTTGGGTGCCTAAAACGGGAGAATCGTAGTCTACCAACACCGTTATTCTGGTTTTGGTATCCGGGATGATGTTGATTTCACAGTCTTTCTCTGGGTCAAAATAACGGAAAGCGGAGCTGAGCTCGATGTACTTTCTTGATGCGTCTTGCACCCGGATACCTGCTTCTCTGATTAAATCTACAAATGGTTTTGAACTGCCGTCAGCTATTGGGCATTCGGGCCCATCGAGTGAAATGAGTACATTATCTAAGCCCATCCCCACTAAAGCAGCCAAAACATGTTCGGTGGTATGGATATCGACTCCTGATCGGGATAGGGTGGTGCCGCGACTGGTATCGGAAACAAACTCCACCTCTGCGGGCACCAAGGGTGTGTCAGGAAGATCATCGCGACGGAACACCAATCCATGGTTTTCAGGTGCCGGAATGAGGCGTAAGATGACCTCAGCCCCCGTGTGGATGCCTACGCCTTTGAGTTCAACCGTTCGGTTTAGGGTTTGCTGATGCTCCATTCCTATAATTTCACAGATACTTATTGGTTGTTATTTTTATTCATCAGGCTATGCTCCAGATCCTCTATACGTTTCAAAAGTTCAGGCAGTCTGCGCATAACGGCGTTCCGCCTTTGACTTTCCATATAAGTACCAACAGGTGTCCCATTCCATTTCTGTCCAGGCTCTTTAAGAGAATGAGTCACGCCGGTTTGCCCACCGATTTGTGATCCTGGAGCAACATATACATGACCAGCAAACCCAACTTGTCCGGCTACAACGCAATTTTTGTCGATGTGCGTGCTGCCCGACACCCCAGTTTGGGCCGCTATGACTGTATGTGAACCTATTTCAACATTGTGGGCGATATGCACCAGATTATCTAGTTTTACCCCCTTGCGGATTCGTGTTGCACTGATGGTTGCCCTGTCGATGGTGCAACAAGCCCCTATTTCTACGTGATCCTCTATGATCACGACTCCATTTTGGGCAACTTTTTGGTAATGACCTTCTCTTTGGGGCGCAAATCCGAAGCCATCTGAACCGACTACGGTGTTGGAATGGATCACGCAGTGATTGCCCACTTCGCAATGATGAAGTATTCTGACGCCCGGGTGTATTTGGGTATTAGCTCCTATAGTCACGCCCGAGCCGATATAAGCTTGTTCCATGATGATGGATCCGCTGCCAACCTGTGCGCCGTGGGCAATAAAAGCGAAGGCTCCAATCGAAACGCCCTTGCCGATCTGTGCCCCCTCGGAAACACAGGCGAGGGGGTGGATCCCTGGTTCTATTGGGCTCGACGCGCTAAATACTTGCTGGCATTTACTGAAAGCAGAATAAGGATCATCAACAGCCACCAGTGTGCTTTGCGGCATCGGATGGTCTCTGGCGACGTCGTGGCTCACAATCAATACAGAAGCCTTGGTGGTTTCAAGGAAGCCCAAATATTTGGGATTCGATAAAAAACTAAGATCACCTGAGCGGGCGTGCTCAATTTCAGCCAGACGCGTTACAGGCACATCAGATTTGCCTAATAAACGACCTCCAGTTAGCTCTGCAATTTGGGCAGAGGTCAGCGTCATAAATCGTTAGGTTACAGAGGGGGTGGTCAACAGGAAAATAAATGGCAAATAACGAAAAAAATGGCGTCAATTTCACAGAAATTCTTTAGGGGCATAGAGGTAATACTTTTCTACTACACCCGTAAGTGCTTTCAGATGCGGGTTTTGACTGGCTTCGGTAATCTCTTTAACAGTATGGTCTTTTCCTAAAATGTATATGGGCTCTCGATCGGTGCGTAACGCATGGTTTACAATACTACCTGTTCTAAAAAAATAGAGCGATTCTTGGGCACTAATCCCATAGGCACCACAAATCTGATGCTGAATTTGGTTGATGCGTTCAGGATCGGGTTTTTCTGCCGAAAGGACAACCCGGTTGAGCTTCCGGCTCAGTAATTGCGCACATAAGGTCAATAACACACGATCACCTTTTCGACTCCATTTTTTGACAGCAGCCAAAAAGTCGTGATCGTCTGTTTCCGCATAGGCTGATAAAATATAGGGGTGCTCCTTCGTGTTGACTGTCTCAGTTTGTTTCAAAAGCATCAGCAGAGCGTCTGAGCCTTCAAGGGTTTGGCCAGATGCGAGCAATTCACGGGCACGTTCAACGATGCTGCGCATCAGGAACTCAGCTGATAACACCGTTTTGTGCTGGTAGACCTGCCAATACATCAGTCGGCGGGCCAAAAGAAACTTCTCAACCGAATATATTCCCTTTTCCTCCACAACTAGTGCGCCCCTATGAACATGCATCATTTGAATAATACGGTCCCAACCCACGATCCCCTCACTCACCCCGGTAAAAAAGCTATCGCGGTTTAGGTAATCGAGTCGGTCAACATCCAACTGGGAAGACACCAGTTGATGGAGGAAAGGCATTGGGTGAGTGCCCTCAAAAATGGAAATGGCCTCGGTGAGGGCACCTCCGCTCAATTCATTGAGATGTTCCATCATGGCGCGTGTCCAAAATTCGTGGTTCACCGGCCCTCCAATCAGATGCTCGAGGGCATGGGAGAACGGGCCGTGGCCAATATCATGGAGTAGGATGGCAGCGCAGGCTGAAGTGCCTGTTGCGTGTGGGATATCAACCCCTTTTTCGCGCAGAATGAGGATGACCTGCTGCATCAGGTGCATAGCGCCTAAGGCATGTGCCAACCGGCTGTGTGTGGCACCGGGGTAAACCAAATAGCTCATGCCCAATTGCCGGATCTCTCGGAGTCGTTGAACCAACGGATGTTCCAATAGATCAAAAAGCAACGGGTCATTCAGTCGGATAAATCCGTAAATCGGGTCGTTGATGATTTTATATTTGTTCACAATATTTTTTTTTCAGTCGGCACACCGAAGGCACAGCTCTTTCGTTTATGTTGCGTAAAAATACAATGACAGCACAGCAAATTTCCATACTGTGGGCCGACGATGAGATCGACCTACTCAAAGCACAGATTTTGTTTCTGGGGAGTAAGGGCTACCGCATAGTCGCCGTTGGCAGTGGTGCCGAGGCGCTCGAAAAAGTGCGATCCGAGGCGTTTGATTTGGTATTCTTGGATGAACATATGCCCGGATTAACAGGATTGGAGGTTCTGCCGCGGATCAAAGCGGTTCGTCCGCAGGTGCCGGTGGTCATGATCACCAAAAATGAAGAAGAAAACCTGATGGAGGAGGCCATTGGTTCCCAAATTGCAGACTACCTCATCAAGCCGGTCAATCCCAATCAAATCCTGCTCAGCATCAAGAAAATTTTAGACCAAAAGCGACTGGTAGGGGAAAAGACGACCGCTGAATATCAACAGGACTTTAGGAACCTCGGACTCGCTTTCAACGACGACCTATCGGCACAGGGCTGGATGGATACTTATGCGAAACTGGTGTATTGGGATGTAGAGTTGGAGAAAAGTAAGGATGAAGGCATGAAAGAGGTGTTGGCCATGCAGCGTGCCGAAGCCAATCGCCAATTCACCCGATTTATCAAAAATGAGTACCTCGATTGGTTCAAAAACCCTTCAGAAGACATCCCAATTCTATCGCATAACCTCCTTCGTAAAAAGCTATTTCCTCGGCTTGAAAAGAATCGTCCCACCTTTCTGTTTGTGATCGATAACCTACGGCTCGATCAGCTGAAGGTTTTAGAGCCCATCATTTCGGAGTATTTTCAAACGGAGGAAAGTGGCACCTACATGAGCATACTGCCAACTTCCACTGAATTTGCACGTAACGCCCTTTTTGCCGGGCTTATGCCCCTCGATATCAAAAGCCGTTATCCCGATAAATGGGTGTCACCGACTGAGGAGGAGGGAAGTCGCAACATGCATGAGGCCTTTTTCCTTCAAGAGTTCCTCAAGCGGTCAGGACATGATTTGCGTATGTCTTACCACAAAATTACCCAGTTGCAACAGGGCAAACAACTGGCTGAAAATGCCAGTAATTTGTTTGGGCACGATTTGGTGGTGGTGGTTTATAATTTTGTGGATATGCTCAGCCATGCACGCAGTGAAATGAATGTCATTAAGGAATTGGCCGACGATGAAGTATCCTACCGGTCCATCACCCGTTCTTGGTTTGAACATTCGCCCCTTTGGGAGTTGATGCGCAGGGTAGCCGACAAAAAATGCCATATGTTTGTGACCACAGACCACGGAACGGTTCGGGTGGCCGAACCTGTGCGCATCGTTGGTGATCGAAATACCAATACCAATCTGAGGTTCAAAGAGGGGAAAAACCTGAGCTACGACAACGACGATTTGTTTGTTATTGAAAAACCGGAGGAGGCAAGACTGATCCGACATTCACTCAGTAGTTCCTATGTATTCGGAGGTTGCGATCAGTATTTCTGTTACCCCAATAACTACCACCACTATGTGAATTTATACAGACATACCTTTCAACACGGGGGAATCTCATTGGAAGAGATGATCATTCCTTGGGCACTCTACACACCGAGATAGGTATTTTCGGAGGGCCATCCGTATTGGGACTTGTCACAAATTGGTTAGTTTTGCAGCATGGCGCGCTGGCTGTTAAAATCGGAACCATTTGTGTACAGTTTCAACGACTTATTGCGCGACGGTGAAGGGATTTGGGATGGTGTTCGAAACTACCAGGCACGCAATAACCTCGCTGCCATGAAACCCGGTGATGAAGGATTGTTTTACCATTCCAACCAAGGAAAAGAGGTGGTGGGACTTATGCGGATCGTGTCTGATCCATTTCCTGAAAACGGATTTCCAGATGGTCCTTGGGTCGCGGTGCGTGTGAAGCCCATTCGTCCGCTTCGGCAATCGGTTTCGCTCGCTCTAATGCGAACACATCCGGACTTGCATGACCTCCCGCTCATCAAACACAGTCGATTATCGGTTATTCCGCTCACGGAGCTTCATTTTTATACGATTTTGGCGCTCGAAAACGAAGAAAATCTTGACGAACCGTCATCACAAGATGGATCGGGCATCATGCAACACAATAGGGCAAGCACCAAGCAGGGCCAAGGAGCAAGCACTAAGCAGGGCCAAGGAGCAAGCACAGCGACCGTCAATGTAGCAGGCACAAAGCAAGTTAAAAACACGACGAGATGATCCTTGAAAGTCGTGTTATTGTTCGCCCGGCGCATCTGTCGCTCATCCTGCAGCGCCTGAGCGAGGAATTGTTGGAGCGGCATCCTGGTTTTAATAACACGGTGCTCATTGGTCTTCAACCTCGTGGTGTTTTTTTTCTCAATCGTCTTGCAGCGGTTCTAAAGGCACGGATTGATGATTTATCATGCGAAATGGATGTTTCGCGCGATGGGCATCATATAGGTTCAGCGCAACAAGGCCGGCTGAACATGCCATCGCAGGGCGCACTGGATGTAACATTCTATCGTGATGATTTTCGTCATCGTTCAGAACCCTTATCGGCACATGCCACGCAACTCCCTTTCAGTTTGGAAGGAAAAAAGGTGGTTTTGGTAGATGATGTCTTGTTCACAGGACGAACCATACGTGCAGGATTGGATGCGTTACTTGATTTTGGTCGACCCGATCGGGTTGAGCTGATGGTTTTGGTGTCCCGAAGGCTCCGACAGGAATTTCCAATTCACCCCGACTATTGCGGAATGGAAGTCAACACCCACGACGATGAGCGGGTTCGGGTTTGCTGGGATGAACCCGAGGGCGCCCACATTACCCTGATTAAAACAACCGGATGAAGGCACTGGCTCATTCAAACCTGATCAGCATCCGCGACCTCACCGCTGAAGAGATCGATTTGATCTTCACGACGGCGGATCATTTCAAAGAGGTGATCAACCGCCCCATCAAAAAAGTCCCCTCATTGCGCGACACGACCATCGCCAATCTTTTTTTTGAAAGTTCGACCCGCACCCGACTCTCATTCGAACTTGCAGAAAAGCGTCTCTCGGCAGATGTAGTTAACTTCTCCGCATCGGGTAGTTCCGTTTCAAAGGGCGAGACATTGGTCGATACTGTGCGAAATATTCTCGCCATGAAGGTCGACATGGTGGTGATGCGCCATCCTGATGCGGGTGCTTGCCAATTTTTGGCTCGACACGTTTCCTGCCCGATTGTGAATGCCGGTGATGGCGCCCACGAGCACCCCACACAAGCACTATTAGATGCATTTTCGATACGAGAGAAAATGGGCTCTGTGCAGGGGAAGCGTGTGGCCATATTTGGCGACATCCTTCATTCAAGGGTAGCCCTGTCTAATATTTTCTGTTTGAAGGCATTGGGAGCAGAGGTCATGTTGTGTGGGCCAGCCACCCTCATGCCTAGAGGCATCGAAGAACTTGGGGTAAGCGTTAGCCATCAAGTACGGGAGGCTCTCGAGTGGTGCGACGTGGCTAACGTATTGCGCATTCAACTCGAGCGACAACAAACACGGTATTTTCCTTCACTTCGTGAATATACCCGAGCATTCGGTATCAATCGGAGATTACTCGATGAAATCAAGAAGGAAATCGTGATTATGCATCCGGGCCCCATTAACCGTGGGGTAGAGTTGTCGTCAGATGTAGCAGACTCGGGTCGTTCGATTATATTGCAACAGGTGGAAAATGGTGTGGCCATACGCATGGCGGTATTGTACCTTCTGGCCACGAGGCCCGATCACCAAAATAGACAGGAATAGTCCTTTTTCATAGTTTAAATCTACCAAAAATGTTCAATCCGAAAAGTGACGCTTTCTTAATGGTGGCCTGCATTTTCTTTCTTGCCTTATCTTCATGCGGTGGCGGCAAGGGAACAGATGAGCAGCTTCCTGCCGGTGAGCCCTCTGAGCCGAAAAGCGATACGGCTCAGGTTTGGGTTGCACCTGAATCCACACAACAGGTGATGAACCCGCAGCCTGCATCAGTAGCCTCCATCGAAAAAGGCAAGGCCATCTACCTTCAATATTGCGTAACTTGCCACGGTGCCGATGGTAAAGCCGATGTGCCTGCGGGCATAGCCGTTAAGGCGTCTAACCTACTCGAAAAGACGCCTTCACAGTCCGACGGGGCCCTGCATTGGAAGTTGATAACCGGTAGGAATGCTATGCTTAAAATATCGGCCTATGGAATCAGCGAAGATGACGGTTGGCACATCATCAATTACTTGCGGACGCTGACGAAAATTTGAATTCAGGTCATAAGGACCGGCTTGATCAATATTAGGCTCCACTCAACGAAACGGCCTAATCAAGAAATTACTTGTATAATCATGTAATAGCTGGCTTAATCGAGTTATTGCTCGCTCATATAAGCAATTGTGGGCTTGAGCAATCATTGGCCCACTCTAAATTTATGGGGTTGACTGGATAGGAGTCCCTTATATTCTGAAAGGAATGTTGCAAATGCGTGGCTTAATTGTATTTTTGCGCCACTTTTGAATAAATCTATTTTTATGAATTTAACCAACACTTTATTGTACCTGATTCCCTTCACCGGGGTCTTAGGTCTGCTCTACACGTTCTATCGCTCCTCTTGGGTAGCCAAACAGGATCCGGGTAACGAAAAAATGCAAAAAATTGCCGGGCATATCGCGGAAGGTGCTATGGCCTTTTTAAAGGCTGAATACAAGATCTTAATCTGGTTTGTGGTGGCAGTGGCCGGATTACTGGCGTTCACAGCCAATTCTGAAATATCCTCGCCATTGGTTGGGTTATCTTTCGTGGTTGGTGCCTTATGTTCTGCACTGGCCGGATTTATCGGAATGAAAGTAGCCACCAAAGCCAATGTGCGCACAGCCAATGCAGCCCGAACAAGTCTGGGTAAAGCATTGGAAATTGCATTCGCTGGTGGTTCAGTCATGGGAATGGGCGTTGTTGGATTGGGTGTACTCGGTTTGGGGACTCTTTTCTTGGTTTTTCATACCATATTTGGTACCGATACGGCAGAAAATCTCAACAGAGTCATCACAATTCTAACAGGATTCTCATTTGGCGCTTCATCTATCGCCTTGTTCGCCCGTGTGGGTGGAGGAATTTATACCAAAGCTGCTGATGTGGGCGCCGATTTGGTGGGGAAGGTAGAGGCGGGCATACCAGAGGATCACCCCCTCAACCCAGCAACCATTGCCGATAATGTTGGGGATAACGTAGGTGATGTTGCGGGTATGGGAGCTGACTTATTCGAATCGTATGTTGGGTCGATTATTGGCACCATGGTTTTGGGTGCGGCCTTTATGACCACGGGTTTCAACGACCAGTTCAATGGTCTTTCGGGTGTCCTTCTGCCTTTAGTTTTGGCGGGTGCCGGAATATTAATGTCTATTTTGGGCACCTTTTTCGTTCGTGTTAAAGAAGGAGGCGATCCCCAAAGGGCGCTGAATACAGGTGAATTTTTGTCATCCGCGCTCATGATTGCCGCCAGTTACTTCATAATAACCTGGATGTTGCCTGAAAAGTGGCAGTTTATTGATGTTTTATATGGTGGCAAAGTTCGGGAAATGTCATCTTTTAATGTATTTGTAGCCACTGTGATTGGGCTAATTGCAGGATTATTGGTTGGATTGATTACAGAATATTACACCGGAACCGGTAAAAAGCCTGTGTTGGATATTGTAAAACAGTCCTCAACGGGTGCGGCTACCAACATTATCGCGGGTTTGGGTGTGGGCATGATGAGTACTGCCCTTCCAACCTTGATTATTGCCATGAGCATTATTGGTGCCTTCCATTTTGCTGGACTGTATGGCATCGCGATTGCTGCAGTAGGCATGTTGGCCAATACGGGTATCCAGCTTGCTGTAGATGCTTATGGTCCCATTTCAGATAATGCCGGTGGAATTGCAGAAATGAGTGAATTGCCCAAAGAAGTGCGCAAGCGCACCGATAAACTCGATGCAGTGGGCAACACCACCGCGGCCATTGGTAAGGGATTCGCTATTGCATCCGCAGCCCTCACAGCCCTCGCCTTGTTTGGGGCTTACATGACATCGGCCAAAATATCAACCATCGATTTATCCGAGGCTGATGTTATGGCGTGTATGATGATAGGAGCGATGCTCCCCTTTGTTTTCTCAGCCATGGCTATGGGTGCCGTCGGACGTGCAGCCATGTCTATGATCGAAGAGGTTCGCCGTCAGTTCAGCAGCATCCCGGCGCTTAAAGCGGCCTTGGAAGTGATGCGTAAAAATGGCGATAAGGAGATGGAAGATTGGTCGGAGCAAGACCGCAAAATATTTCAGGCGGCAGATGGGGTAGCAGAATACGGGAAGTGTGTTGAGATTTCCACTCAGGCAGCAATACGCGAAATGATTGTGCCTGGCCTTTTGGCGGTTGTTGCACCAGTGGCAATCGGAATGATTTTTGGGGCTGAAGCCCTCGGAGGACTTTTAGCCGGGGTAACAGCCAGCGGTGTATTGATGGCTATTTTTCAGTCTAATGCTGGTGGTGCTTGGGACAATGCCAAAAAAATGTTTGAAGAAGGGGTAGTCATCAACGGACAAACCTACTATAAGAAGTCGGACCCACATAAAGCAGCGGTGGTTGGCGATACCGTCGGAGATCCATTCAAAGACACTTCTGGTCCTTCCCTAAATATTTTATTGAAGTTGATATCGGTCGTGGCCCTTGTCATTGCGCCCCTTTTGAGTTAAAGCGCTAATACTCCCTTTGATCGGAAGGCGCGCCCTCCTCGGCGCGTCTTTTTTATTGTTCGTTTGGAAATAGTCCGTGCAATTGAGCGTCAATGCGTGAAATGATCTGTCCAAGATCCTCGGGTTTGTCGGCAAAATTCAAATGATCCACGTCCACGATCAATAAGTTTCCAAGCGTGTAGGAGTCAATCCATGCTTCGTAGCGTTCATTCAGCTTGCGCAGATAGTCGAGGCGAATCCCATCCTCATAATCACGTCCACGACGCTGAATTTGCCGCACTAAGGTAGGTACCGATGCCCTTAAATACACAAGAAGATCGGGCGGACGAACCAGGTTGCCGATGGCGTCAAAAAGGCTGCGATAGTTCTCGTAGTCACGTCCCGACATGAGTCCCATGGTGTGAAGATTGGGCGCGAAAATATGAGCGTCTTCGTAGATGGTTCGGTCTTGAATGACCGCCTCCGTACCCTTTCGGATGTCTACAAGCTGACGAAATCGAGCATTCAAAAAGTAGATCTGAAGGTTAAACGACCACCGCTGCATGTCTTCGTAGAAGTCATTGAGGTAAGGATTGCCGTCTACATCCTCAAAATGTGTTTGCAACTGATAATGTTTCCCCAGCAATCCTGTGAGGGTGGTCTTGCCGGAACCAATATTGCCGGCTATGGCTATGTGTTTCCCCATGATCTATGAATTAAAGCCCATCAGTTCGCGTACAATCTGAAGGGTATGTCCGGCGCTTTGGCGTGACTTTTCAGCTCCATCGTGCAATACCCGCTTGAGACGTGCATCATCAGCTTCCAAGGCTTTGATCTGCTCCTGAATGGGCGATAAAAATGCGATGATATCTTCTGCCAGTTGCTTTTTTAGATCACCATAGCGAATGTTGCATTGAGCATAGGCATCTAAAAAGTGTTTCACCACATCCGGTGCGCTCACCAGCTCCAGGAGTTGAAACAGATGCGTGATCGTGGCGGCGAGCGGCGTATTAACAGTAGTAGGTCCGCTGTCGGTTACAGCGCGCATGACTTTTTTACGGATAACACTAGGCTCATCAGATAAGAAAATGGCCTGTGCCTCACCTTCTGATTTGCCCATTTTGCCCGAACCATCTAGGCCAGGCACTTTAATCATTTGCCCATCACTTTGACGAAAAGGATAGGGTTCAGGAAAAAAATCGGTTTCATAGAATCGGTTGAATCGCTGAACAAAATTTCGGGCCATCTCCAGGTGTTGCTCCTGATCCTTGCCTACCGGTACCCAACGGGCCCGATGAATGATGATATCGGCCGTCATCAGAACCGGATAGGTTAGTAGGCCCGCATTCACATTGTCGGGTTGCTTCCTTACTTTTTCTTTAAATGATACCACCCTTTCTAATTCACCCACATAAGCGTGCATATTCAACAACATATACAGCTCAGGGATTTCTGGAATATCACTTTGGCGGTAGATGGTGGCGATGCTTGGATCAATACCACATGCGAGATATTCGATCAACACCTGACGGGAAGACGCCTTCAACGCTGCCGGATCAGGATGCGTAGTGAGCGAATGGTAGTCGGCAATAAAAAAATAGCATCGATGAGTGCGTTGCATGCCCAAGAATTGACGTACAGCACCAAAATAATTGCCCAAATGAAGGCGACCTGTAGAGCGAATGCCCGAAACAACGATATCCATGACTGGCTCGCAAAATACGAAATTCAATGAGCTTGTGTTAGTTTTGCAGGATATGAAAGAAACGGGAGGGATTCGTAATACGAAGGAAGCGGGAGGGATTCGTAATACGAAGGAAGCGGGAGGGTTTCGTTATAAGAAGGAAACGGGAGGGTTTCGTTATTGGATGGGCAAATTGGGGGCGCTTTGGTTTCTGTTCATATTTTGTCTTCTTTTTTTGATTCAATATCCCGCATATTGGCTCCTACTGCGTTCCCCCAAGGGATACCCTGCCGTCAATCAAATGCGACGGATCTGGGCGAAGGTGCTGTTTGGGTTAACAGGCGTTGGGTGGAGGCTTGAACGCCTGCCAGGCAGTCAAGTGAAGGGCCCGTGTGTATTCTGCGCCAACCACCATTCCTATATCGACATTCCTTTAATGGCGCTTGCCGCCAACAATCATTATCATTTTATGGCGAAGGCGGAGCTTCTAGATATACCCGTATTTCGTTTGTTTTTTCAGACCATAGATATTCCCGTGCCCCGAGAAAAAAAAATAGGCGCGCATGAGGCCTTCATAAAAGCCAGCGAGTGGCTTCAAAAGGGCGACAGCCTGGTGGTCTTCCCAGAAGGGGGCATTTTGCCCAATCCGCCACTGCCTAAGGCTTTCCGAATGGGGGCGTTTCGAGCAGCTGTTGACGCTAATGTGCCTATAATTCCGGTATCTTTGCATAATTCGTGGTGGGTAATGAGCGATGAGGCATGGCCGCGTTATCGTTGGGGTCGGTGTCGTGTTGTTTGTCACCCCGCACTCTACCCAGCCGACTACGATTTCAATGAAAAAAAACTCGCCGAAGTTACCCGTACCATCATCATTCAATCCATAGAACAACATGATGAACATCGACAGCGAAACCATACGACGCGTAGCCCACTTGGCACGGCTTGATTTTGATCCCCAGTCAGAAGCAGAAATGCTCCACGATATGAATCGTTTCCTCGAATATGCGGCGATGCTCGATGAATTAGATATCAGCGGTATAGAGCCCTTAATTTATATGAATGAGGATCCAGGTCGCCTTCGCGATGATCAGGTACGGCAAGAAATCAGTCATTCAGATGCATTGAAAAATGCGCCAAGAAGCGACAGCGATTACTTTCGTGTGCCCAAGGTAATTGAACAACGCGAATGAACACAGTCATTGACCTCCAAGGAGTTGGCCGATCCTATGTGATGGGGCAAGAACAAATCCATGCCTTGCGTTCGGTAACGTTCAGCATAGCCAGGGGTGAGTACGTTGCCCTGATGGGGCCGTCAGGATCGGGCAAATCGACCCTCATGAATTTGATTGGCTGTTTAGACACCCCCTCGCAAGGCGCCTATTTTTTGAGTGGACAGGAGGCCAGCAGAATGAACGACCAGCAGCTGGCTGAAGTACGCAACCGAGAGATTGGCTTTGTGTTTCAGACCTTCAACTTGCTGCCGCGCCTATCAGCGCTGGAAAACGTAGCGCTGCCCCTTGTCTACGCAGGTGTTTCCCGAACGGAGCGGCTAGACAGAGCGGCTGAGGTGTTGGATCGTGTGGGCCTCACTTCGCGCATGAAACACAAGCCCAACGAGTTATCAGGCGGACAGCGGCAAAGAGTTGCCGTTGCGCGTGCCTTGGTTAATCGCCCATCCATTTTGTTGGCCGATGAGCCAACAGGAAACCTCGATAGCAAGACATCAATCGACATCATGAACCTGTTTGCCGACATTCATACCCAAGGAAACACCATTGTTTTGGTGACGCACGAGGAAGAAATTGCCCGATATGCACACAGGATCGTGCGGTTGAGGGATGGAAGCATCGAGTCGGATCGGCGGGAAAATAATGGGTGAATTTGATAAACCGATATGAAAATTTATACAAAAGGCGGGGATAGCGGGCAAACATCACTTTTCGGTGGACGGCGCCTTCCTAAATCGCATCTGCGCATTGAGGTTTATGGAACGGTCGATGAACTCAATAGCTGGTTGGGTAAATTAACAACCGAGGGAATGCCCTTAGACTGTACAGAGTTTGTGCATGCCATCCAACAAGATTTGTTTTTAATGGGATCGCACTTAGCGGCAACCGACGATGTGCGGCATCACCTTCCCCAATGGCCTGAGCAATCAGAACAGAAAATTGAGCATGAAATTGACCGAATGGATGCAGTCCTTGCTCCGCTCACCAATTTTATTCTACCTGGCGGAACACCTGCTTCTTCCACTGCCCATTTGTGTCGGTGTGTATGTCGTCGTGCTGAGCGACTGTTTGTTGCACTCTCCATCGAAGAGACTGTTTCGCCCGACTTGCTGCGCTATTTGAACCGCCTGTCAGATTATCTTTTTACCCTTGCACGGTATTTGATGCATACAGCAGGAGCCCAGGAACAAGCTTGGCGTCCATACAAATAACGACAGAACAGGGCGAAAATTCCTGTTTGTTGTTTGAAAATAGATTTTACCTTTGTAGAAAAATTGAAGCCATGTATTGGACTTTAGAATTGGCCTCGCATCTCGAGGATGCCCCATGGCCTGCCACCAAAGAAGAACTGATTGATTACGCTATTCGTTCAGGCGCACCCCTAGAAGTTATAGAAAACCTCCAGGAGCTTGAAGACGACGGTGAACCTTATGAAACCATCGAGGAAATTTGGCCCGATTACCCCACCAAAGACGACTTCTTCTTTAACGAAGACGAATACTAGCGAATACTAGCGAAAATTTGGCTTGATCGATTATTTATCCAGCCGAACCTCAGCCTATCCTGCCTTCACATTACCGCGAGGTCAATTCTATTCAAAGTGGGCAACCGTAGAATTTTATTTCAAGCATCAACGTACCCTTAGGTCAATTCGATTCAATGTGGGTGACCCCGAAAATTGACTAAAGGATCAACATCGCATCGCCGTAGGTGTAAAATCGATACTTTTCCTTGATGGCTTCGGCATAGGCCTCCCTGAGGAATTCGGTGCCGGCAAATGCACTGGCCATCATCAGCATAATCGACTCAGGGAGATGGAAATTGGTAATCATGGAACGCGCAATATTGAAATGGTAGGGAGGGGAGATAAAACGATCCGTCCACCCGCTCAAAGGCTTCAAGGTTTGATGCGCAGAAACAGCCGATTCAAGCGCCCGCATGGAGGTGGTCCCTACGGCACAAACCATTTTCTGCCGGGCAATAGCGCCATTCACCAAATCACAAGCTTCGTTTGAAATTTCAAAAAACTCGCTTTCCGATTTATGCTTTGTGAGGTCCTCTACCTCAACATGACGGAATGAACTTAAGCCCACATGCAAGGTAATCTCGGCCAGATCAACACCTTTCAAAACCAGCCTTTTCATCAACTCTCGACTAAAATGTAGGCCAGCCGAGGGCGCAGCCACCGCTCCAATGCGTGATGCAAATTCTGTTTGAAAGCGTGTGCGATCCTCTTCATCGGCCTGTCGACCCAATAAATGAGGAATTGGTGTTTCACCCATTGCGTTAAGCGTTTGGGTGAGTTCTTCATTCGTGCCGTCGAATAAAAACCGGATGGTGCGACCACGAGAAGTGGTGTTGTCGATGACCTCGGCCACTAGTGATTCATCAGCACCGAAATACAATTTATTTCCTACCCGTATTTTCCGTGCCGGATCCACCAAGACATCCCAAAGCCGGAGTTCAGCATTCAATTCCCGCAATAAAAAAACTTCGATCAGCGCACCCGTTCGTTCTTTGTTGCCATACATTCGGGCCGGGAAAACCTGTGTGTTGTTGAGCACGAGCACATCCCCTTCGTTGAACATTTGAAGGATATCTTTGAATATCTTGTGTTCAATAGTACCATCTTTGCGGTTAATAACCATCAACCGAGCCTCATCGCGGTTGGGCGAAGGGCGGGCTGCAATTAAACTGGGTGGTAAATCGAACCGAAACTCAGATAATTTCATACAAATAGTGAAAAGAACAGATAAAAGGGAAAATCATGCATTGTGGGGTGCGAATATAGAGTAAAATCAATCATTCGTCATCCGGTGCATTTTGATTAGGTTTGTGTTGAAAAAAAACGAAACAGTGTCTAAGGCAATTTTTGGTTCATTCGGGTTGATTGTTCACCTCACAGGAGAGGGCATTCGTTTCGCTATGCACGCCCTGTTGAGTAATCGATTGCGTACTTTTTTATCCCTTCTGGGCATAACCATAGGCATTTTCGCTGTAATATCTGTTTTCACCTTCGTAGATTCATGGAACCGTAAAATCCGATCGAGCCTCGCCAATCTGGGTGACGATGTTGTTTATGTCGAAAAATGGCCATGGGAGTTCGGTGGAGATTACCCCTGGTGGAAATACATGAATCGCCCCTCAGCACAATTTCGTGAAATGGAATGGCTGCGCTCTCGCACTAAATCAGCTCGGGCAGTCACCATGACCTACAACCTTGATGGCGGAACCGCCACAGCAGGTGAATTGGGTATGAATGCAGTTTCTGTACAGGCCGTAGCACCCGACTACCACCTCCTTCGGGCATTTGAATTGGAAAGTGGCCGTTACTTCCACAACAGCGAGTTGGTTCGTGGAAGTCGTTCTCTAATACTTGGCGCACGGGCCGCCAATGAGCTGTTTCCAGATGGAAACGCGCTGGGAAAGCAGGTGAAGGTCATGGGACAACGGCTTAAGGTTGTGGGCGTATTGGCGGTAGAAGGCAATAATGCACTCGGCACAAGTCTGGATGAACAGTTTTTGGTTCCACTCAACTTCATACGCCAGGTAAAAGGAAGTCGTTTAGACGAGGTAAACCCCCTGATCTTAGCCGGACCAAATGAAGGTGTTCCAGTGGCTGAACTAAAAGCTGAATTGAGGGGGCACTTGCGGGCATTTCGTCGATTAAAGCCGACACAGGAAGATAACTTTGCAGTTAACCAGGTTTCTTTTCTGGCCAATCAACTCGATATGCTGTTTGCGAGCATGCGTCTGATCGGGTGGTTGATCGGAGGTTTCTCTATGCTGGTGGGTGGCTTTGGAATCGCTAATATTATGTTTGTTTCGGTTTTTGAAAGGATTGGTCAAATTGGCATTCAGAAGGCCATGGGTGCACGCAATGCATTTATTTTGTGGCAATTCCTGGTGGAATCGATGATTCTAAGTCTGATGGGGGGGGTGTTGGGAGTAATTCTTGTTGAAGGTATGACCCGTTTGGCCGCCGTCATTATGGAAGAAGAATTAAACCTCACTGTAGAAAACATCATCTTAGCATTGGGGGTTTCAACGCTCATTGGCATCGTCGCGGGCTTGCTGCCCGCTATTCGTGCGTCTCGCCTCGACCCTGTTGAGGCCATTCGCATGGGTTAGCGGAATCAACCCACCAGGACATGTGACCGCGGATAACGATATGCGGTTGAGGCTGTTCTCGATGCCAAAGAAAAAGCCAAAGTGAGGGTACCAACACGGCCAACAAACATGGAGATTATCAGAACCATTTGAGCAGGAATGCCCAAGTTTGGTGTTATACCTCTTGTAAGTCCTACCGTACAAAAGGCAGAAACCTCCTCGAAAACCAAATCCAAAACAGGAACGGTGGGCTCAAACCAAGATAAGAAGAAAACGGAAATCAGGATAAATGAAGCAGAGAATACAAAAATTGTGTATGCTTTGTTGAGTAATTCAAAAGAAATGCTTCGCCCTCCGAGTTCAAGGCTGTTTTTTCCGCGAATTGTGGCACTTATGGCGAGTAGAATGACCATAAATGTAGAGGTCTTAATACCTCCAGCTGTAGATCCCGATGACCCCCCTATGAACATCAGGAAAATGAGAAGGATAACGGCAGGTGCAGACAGTGTACCCATATCTACCGTATTAAATCCTGCAGTGCGGGGTGAAACCGATTGGAAAATAGCGTGAATCCAACGTTCAGCCAGACTCAATCCGTCCAAAACTCCGTTGCGCTCCGTGAGGAAAAATACCAGCGTTCCAAAAATGACCAGTGCAACCGATGAAAAAAATGCAATGCGTGTCGAAAGCTTCCATGGCTTCCATGGTGTTTGAATTCTCTGGCGAATGTTGTTGAGTTCGAAAATATCTTTAAGCGCAGGAAAACCCAAACTACCTAAAAAAATAGTACCCGCCAACAACATATGGATCGATAACCGATCCCGAAGCCAATTTTGATACAGACCTTGCGGCATGAGCGAGAATCCGGCATTGCAAAAAGCTGAAATGCTGTGAAACACCGATTGAAAAGCCTTTTCTACCGGGTCATGGAAAAAAGGCGCTCGTGCATCCCATAAAATGAACAAGCCCAATGCGGTTGCTGCTTCAATGAAAAATGTAAAAAAAATGATTCGTCCCAGCATGCTTTTGGCATCAAAAAGGGTGTCCTCTGACATAAAATCACGAATCATCGCCTGATGATTAATTCCGATGCCTTTTTTAAGAAACAGTGCGAAGAACGTAGCAAATGTCAGGATGCCCAAACCACCAATTTGGATGAGCATCAAAATCACAATATGGCCACGTGCACTGAAGTGGGTCCCAATGTCGACAGTTGATAATCCCGTGATACAAGATGCGCTCACAGAAGTGAAAAGCGCTTGCATGAATGTAGCTGGCTTGCCCCCAGCCCCCATTTCAGGCATCATCAGCAAAAGCGTGCCAGCTAAAATGAGCAGAGCAAATGAGAACAGCAATGTTGTGGCCGGTTTGAGGCGAATGGTAAGAATTTCGGAACCCAATCGCGTTGATTCAGTGAGTACGATGACCATCAGGTACATTTGTACGAAAAAAGTATAGGCCGGAATCAGGTTTTCAAGTTCAATGGCTTTAAGGAAATTCTGGATAAACGGATAACCTGCAAGCAGGCCGACAACATCAAGCAACAATAAGCCAATAACAATGGCTTCGAAAAGGGTGTCCTTGATGTATTGCCAAGCATGCATCGAGAAAAATGCCCTTATGAGATAGCTAAACACAAAAAAACCAAACATGGATTGTGTTAGGAAAATCAATGTAGCCGATCCAGCGGGTGAATGCGGGAATCCATAGTAATAAACCACCAAAAAGAGGGAAATCAAGCTTGCTAATACCCTCAGGCCGGTCAAGCTTCGAAGTATTGGCTCTGAGTTCCTATAGAATCTCAAAAGCAGCCGTTCCCAAATCCCTTGTTGGTTCATATTAGGCACGCAAATAATCAATACAGAAACGAAGGATCTTCATGATCAGTTATGGACAGAAAAAGTCAAGTGTTGGGCAGCAATACGGAGCGATTGATGGCTAACCGGACGTACACCAGCTTGTGTACAGGCCAGTCCACCGGCCAAATTCGATAGTGCAGCGATGTTTTTGATCGGTAAATTCAATGCAAGGGCGCAGGCGGCGACAGCAATCACTGTATCTCCAGCGCCAGAAACATCAACGACTTCCATGGACTGTGCCGGTAAATGCCCATGAACATGCTCCTGATCAAACAAAATGCCTTCCTCCGAAAGGGTAAGCAAAATCGAATGGGCGCTGATGCGATTCCTGCAATCATCCATTAATGAAAAAAGACCCGCATGATCTTTTTTTGAAACCACAAGATTCATTGCTTCACATAATTCTTTGTGATTTGGCTTAAAAAGATCAACGTCTGTATAGGCGAAAAAATTCCGCTTTTTTGGATCTACAGCGACAGGAATCGATCGATCATGCGCCAATTTAAGGGCAAAACGAATCACGGCTTCACTCAGTACCCCCTTGTTGTAATCCTGCAAAATGAGCACATCAACATCCTCGAAAGCCGATATGAGCCTCGCATTTAACAACTCCTCCTCCATCAAATCCGCGTCGTGCGTATCTTCCTCATCAATACGTGCCAAGTGTGTATTTCGATTTATGATTCGATGTTTTAATGTGGTTCGACGAGTGGGGGAAGAAATAATAAACTGGTCGTCGAGATTTAGTTCGCGCATTAGACTCTGCAGTACAATACCATCCGCATCTCGACCAGCCAGGCCCACCAAACGCACTTGGCAACCGAGAGATTTCAAATTGAGTGCAACATGACCGGCGCCACCTAATCGCGAATCCCTATGCTCAACATCCCAAACGGGAACAGGTGCCTCTGGCGACATCCGTTCCTGTCTCACATACGAATAACGGTCAATCATGACATCTCCCAATACAAGCGCACGGATCCCGGGTAGTCGTTCAAAAAAGTAGTTGAGTTCAGATTCAATCATCATTCAAGCACATATAGAGCATTGGCAATGCGATTAACAGCATCTAAAATCCGATCCTCACTGGTTGCGTATGAAATGCGCAGGCAACCAGGCGCCCCAAAAGCGTCACCCGCCACCAAAGCCACATATGCCTCGTTGAGTAAGTGGTCACACAGCGCACCCGCGTCTTGTATGGCTTGACCCTTGAAACTTCGCCCCAGATAGTGCGTGATATCGGGGAACAAATAAAATGCTCCGTCCGGACGATTACAACGAATGCCGGGAATGGAAAGCAACCCCTCTAATGCTAGATCTCGACGTCTGCGAAAGGCATCGCACATGAGGTGCGTGGGTGCTAAGTCGCCCGTCAATGCGGCAATGGCCGCCCTCTGGGTAATGCTGCATGTGGCACTTGTGAATTGTCCTTGTAGCTTGACGCAGGCGGTAGCAATTTCTTGGCTTGCGGCTAAATAGCCAAAACGCCAGCCAGTCATTGAAAATCCCTTCGATAGGCCGTTGATCAACACCCCCCGCTCTTGCATTCCAGCACAATGAAGGATGCTGTCGTGTTGCGGCAGAAAATTGATGTATTCATATATTTCGTCAGAAATGACAATAATGTCTGGGAATTTTCTAAAAACGAGCGCTAATTCCTCAAGCTCAGCAGCCGAGTAAACACTCCCCGTCGGATTGCAGGGCGAGGAAAACAGAAATGCTTTTGTCTTGGGCGTGATTGCGGCTTCCACTTGTTCCGGACTCACTTTGTAGGATTGATCCACACCGCTGGGCAAAACCACAGGGATGCCCGATGCCCATTCTATCATACTTAAATAACTCACCCAGTATGGTGCAGGTAGGAGCACTTCATCGCCCGGATTGAGGATACATAATAATAAATTGATTATAGATTGCTTGGCACCCGTACTGCACACGATTTGTTCAGGCGAATACATAAGCCGGTTGTCGCGCCATAATTTCTCCGCTACTGCTTTGCGCGTATCTGAATATCCTGCAACCGGGGTATAGAAAGTAAAATTGTCTCGAATAGCATCATGTGCAGCCTCTTGGATGTGAAGCGGTGTCGGAAAATCGGGCTCACCGAGACTTAAATTAATGACGGAAAATCCTTGTGCGGCCAATGCCCTGCTGCGCGCTGCCATAGCAAGCGTTTCTGAATCGCGCAACTCCAGAATCTTTTGAGATAGTTTTGTCATAGGTTCAGCCTCAAAAATAGCCAAATATTTAAGTTATAATGTGCCACCCCATCAACACCACACAATCGCGCCTTTTCCCCGGATTTTCAAGTACGCATTGGCAAGACTGAAATGACCGCTACCGAACCAACCTCTGTATGCCGATAAAGGAGAGGGATGGGGTGCTTCCAAAATCAAGTGCTTCTCTTGATCAATAAGAGTCCTTTTCGATTGCGCATAACTGCCCCAGAGCATAAAAACGATGTGCGACTGATTTAGGCTGATTTTAGAAATAATGGTATCTGTAAACTTTTCCCACCCAATATTTCTATGGGATCCAGGGCATCCGTTGCGCACGGTCAGTATGCTGTTCAGCAGCAATACACCTTGGTCTGCCCAATGCGACAAATTCCCACCGCGCTCGATCGGCCATTTTAACCCCAAATCGCACTCTATTTCGGTGATGATGTTGCGCAATGATGGAGGAATAGGCGTTCCAGACAACACCGAAAATGCCAATCCGTGTGCCTGTCCGGGCCCATGGTATGGATCTTGGCCGATTATCACAACCCGTACATCTGAGGGATCAGTTCGGTCAAAGGCCTCAAACCAGTATTGTTTAGGCGGATAAATCTGAGCCCCAGACTGTAGTTCTTCAACCAATGTCCTTTTGAGGGATGAAAAATATGGCGCTGCAAAGCAATCCCCAACCAAAGATCGCCATGCATCAGAAAGTCGAATACGACTCTGGGGCAGAACCGCAAACCCATCTTGGTTAGAAGTCAGCGTGTTCATATTAACTCAGGATCAAACAGGTTCAAATTGGCTCCAATAAAATCAAACAGGTTCATATTGGTACAAATAGGTTCAAACAGGATTAATCGACTTGCCTCCACGGCCATTTAAAAGGGTGAGTCCTCATCGTCCGGGTCGTCCATCTGATTCATGCGCGAAGGCATTGTTCGCATGGAAACTCCACCACCACCACCTTTTTTTCCACCCCCATCAGAGCGAACTGGAAAAGGCGAAGCACCAAAGTCATCCGACCAATCCACAAATTTGGCAAAGCGATTCAGAAATTTCAGCGAAACCTCTCCCGTTTGACCATTTCGGTGCTTGGCTATGATGATCTGGGTTGATCCAGGGGGGGCGGTGTCGTCTTCCATTCCATAGTAGTCTGGCCTGAAAATAAACATAACAATATCTGCATCTTGCTCGATGGAACCCGATTCCCGCAGGTCAGAGAGCATAGGCTTTTTGGTACCACCTCTCGTCTCAACCGCACGACTCAACTGTGATAAGGCAATAACAGGGATGTCGAGTTCCTTAGAAAGCGCCTTCAAGCCCCGTGAAATACTGGCGATTACCTGTTCTCGGTTGTTCCCCGACGACTCAGAGCCGCCGCTCATCAATTGCAGGTAATCGATCATGACCATTTGTATGTCGTGTTGCGCCTTAAGTCGTCTGCATTTTGCCCGTAATTCAAATAATGTGATTTGCGGCGTGTCGTCAATGAAAAATGGAGCCGATGATAACTGGGTGATTCGAGAATTCAGCTGCGCCCATTCGTGGGGTTCTAGTTTCCCTTTTTTGATTTTTTCAGCCTCAATCTCGGTTTCCGAGGAAATTAGGCGGTTCACCAGTTCCACGCTGCTCATTTCAAGCGAAAAAAAAGCTATCGGTTTTTTGAAGTCAACCGCTGCATTGCGCGCCAATCCCAACACAAAGGCTGTCTTACCCATGGCTGGTCGCGCGGCAATGATATTCAGTGTTGCCCGCTGCCAGCCATTCGTCAGTCGATCGAGGCCTGCAAAACCCGATGGAACACCCGACATTCCGTCTTCTTGTTGACCAACCTCTTCAATCTGTCGAATGGCACGTGCCACCAAAGTACTCATGCCCTCACTGTTGCGACGGATGTGTTGATCAGCAACGGCAAACAAATCAGATTCAGCCTTGTCGAGGAGCTCGAACACATCGGTGGTTTCATCAAAGGCCAATCGCGTGACATCCCCCGAAAGACGGATCAGCTCTCGAAGAATGTGCTTTTCAAGTAAAACGCGAGCATGGTATTCTACGTGGGCTGCCGACCCCACCCGATTGGTGAGTTCAGCCACATGAAACGAGCCACCCACCTCCTCTAAGGTGCCCAGTTGGCGGAGTTCTTGTGTTACGGTTAAAAGATCTACGGGCTTCGACTGCTCAAACAAGCGCTGAATGGCCTCATAGACCCTCTGATTTTTTGGAACATAAAAAACCTCAGGCTTCAAAACGTCAATGACCGCTGAGAGGGCTTCCTTTTCCAACATCAGTGCGCCCAATACGGCTTCCTCGAGTTCCACCGATTGAGGCGGCACTTTACCTGTGGCCATTTGACTCACTTCTCGCATCAGGGCAGAAGGGGTAGAGGCACCTCGACCTCTACGTATGTTTTTGGATTGATTCAGTTCCATTAATGCAATAATAGGGAGGCTTGTAGACACGAGCGTTACCAAAATTCATATTTAAATTTCCACCAGTTATGCCCATTTTTTGCAATATCTCGGAAAATGGTGGATAAAAGGTGGATAACTTAGCGCCAATACAGCAATGAAACGGACAGATCCCCGAAAACCAAAGGCAAACAGAAAACAACAAGATGTTCCTGAAGCGGGTCATGTGTTGAAAGTGGGTGCTGCGACCGCTGCCGATCCTCAGTCGTTGTCGGCCTACTTAACCGCAAACAGTCCATTCGGAGCCGATGTGCCCATTCGCATTGTTCGAAGAAATCTAGATGCGCGGCATGGAAGGGCTGAATGGAATTATACCTTGGAAAATGGCGCCATTCCGGCAGCCCCAATGGGTGAGCCCACTCAAAATTCAGTACATCATGCGCGTCCTGTACATATTGTCGGAGCCGGACCAGCAGGACTGTTTGCTGCCCTAGAGTGCATTGCTTTGGGCTACAAACCCATCATTCTAGAGCGGGGAAAGTCGGTGCGTGATCGTCGCCGAGACCTCGTGAAGATTACCCGAGAAGGAATTGTGTCGCCCCATTCGAATTACTGCTTTGGAGAAGGAGGCGCAGGAACCTTTTCCGATGGCAAGCTCTACACGCGTTCATTGAAACGAGGAGATCTCCGACCCATACTCGATATTTTAGTTCATTTCGGCGCCCCACCTGACATTCTCATCGATGCCCATCCCCATATTGGAACCAATAAATTGCCTGATGTTCTCATACAGATGCGCTCATTTATCGAGTCATGCGGAGGGGAGTACCTTTTCGACACATGGGTAACCGGGCTCGAGCGCGACACGGACCGTATTCGGGCGGTGAGAACCTCAGCGGGAGACCGGTTCCAGGTTGATGTACTCTTGTTGGCTACGGGTCATAGTGCAAGGGATATTTATGGTATGCTCCACAAGGCCGGAATGCAGCTGCAGGCAAAGCCATTCGCATTGGGCGTCCGAATGGAACATCCACAAGAGCTTATCAACCAAATTCAATACCGGAGAACCGAACAGCGGCACCATTTGCCGCCGGCAAGCTACAAGCTTGTGGAGCAAAGTGAAGGAAGGGGCGTTTTTTCATTTTGTATGTGTCCGGGCGGCATCATTGCCCCATGTGCTACAAGCAATGAAGAAATTGTGACCAACGGATGGTCTCCAAGCAAACGAAACAATCCTTTTGCGAATTCGGGATGGGTAACCGAAGTGCGGCTATCCGACTACCCCCATTCGATGAATGATCCATTAGCCTTAATGAATGCACAGGCTGCCATTGAGCGTGCCGCATGGCTGGCCGGAGGGGGCTCCCAAATAGCCCCCGCCCAACGGTTGACCGATTTTTTGGGGCGTCGTCCTTCTTCAAGTCTTCCTAATTGCTCCTATCGACCCGGGGTATCCACTTCAAACTTATTCGAGGTACTTCCGGATTGGGTGTCTGCTCGGTTGGTAGGCGGATTGAAACAGCTTGGCCGATCCATGCCGGCACTTCTCACAGACGAGGCGATACTGGTAGCCCCCGAGTCGCGCACCTCCTCTCCCGTAAGAATTCCCAGGAATTCAGAAAGCCGGTCTCACCCCCAGGCGGAAAATCTTTTCCCGGTTGGTGAAGGCGCAGGCTACGCCGGCGGGATCATGAGTGCCGCTATCGATGGGCGCAATAGTATGCAGGCTGTTGCTCGTTTTTTAATGGGTCAATCTTAGCGCGGTTTCTTGCTATATTGGCTTTATGAAAACGCCTGTCGAATCCATGGTTCTTATTCTAGGGGTCAGTGAAAATCCCCAACGCTATTCTAACCAGGCAGCTCGTCTGCTCATAGGAAATGGCTACAAAGTCTGGCTGTTGGGAAGTCGACCAGGGACCATCTTTTCGGAGGCCATCAAAATTGAATGGCCAGATCCAATGCTCAAGATCCATACCATCACCGTTTATTTGGCCCCCGACCGATTAGAAAGCCTAATCGATAAGATCTGTGATCTGAGACCACAACGCGTTATTTTGAATCCCGGAGCTGAACATGATGGGCACAGCCAACGGCTCATCGAGGCAGGAATTCAGGTAGAGCAAGCCTGTACGTTAGTGTTGTTGTCCACGGGTCAATTTTGATTTAAATATTTTTTTCTAACCATAGTTGCTCGTTCGTTTTTTCCTCCTATCTTTGCAACCTCATTCAGCCACCCGAATTTTGGTTTCTGAATGGAAGTGGTTCTCGGGAGGGAGCATTTAGAAGTTCATTGACATACTGGATACCTGAGAGACAGGAGTGTGAGGGTGAGATGGTTTGAGGAGGAGGGGTGCGGAGGGCACGTCAAGGACAAAAAAATTAGATGAAAGTCTAGAGATTAAACTTTACTACGGAGAGTTTGATCCTGGCTCAG
>SYHW01000032.1 GCA_005799065.1 Bacteroidota bacterium | reverse complement strand
GCAGTCCCTTCTAATCGGCAGTCCATTCCAATCGGCAGTCCATTCCAATCGGCAGTCCATTCCAATCGGCAGTCCATTCTAATCGGCAGTCCCTTCTAATCGGCAGTCCCTTCTAATCGGCAGTCCCTTCTAATTGGTAATTCTTAAGGTATTGGCCGAGGGCGAATAAAAAGTGCGGTATGATTTAAGAGTAAAAGTAGCGGGGCCTCGGGCAGGGAACCCATCGGCACTGAAGCGTGAGTTGCAACATGGGCACTGCAAGAGTAAGGTCGCAGTATCGATGCCTAGGGTATGGCAGGGGTCCGATGGTTGTTGGGTACAAGCCACATCGAATGCTTTGAATTCTTGGAAGGCCGATTGGTGGATGAATAACCCGCGGTAGCCTGCCTGTGGATATATGATCATGCCATTCACCAGCGATAAAGGTTGATAGGTCGGTAGATTGAGGTTGATGGTCACATCCACAAATACATTGGGCACGGCATCGCGCCGGTCATCGTTGCAAGCCACTGCCGATAGGAACACAAAAAACAACACCATAACCGAGCGTAACGACCCGAATATCGATATCCCTAAACGGGGCTTCCCTAAACTGGGCTTCCCTAAATAGGTCTTGATTCCTGGATCCATGGTGTTTAAGGCTTGCGTGTGGACCGATTAAGAGGATGCTGGGGGATCATAACGATAAAATCCTGTTCCAGTTTTGCGGCCATGCTGACCGGCAGCCACTTTTCGGGCCTGTAACCGACTCGGACGAAAACGTGGTTCACCATAAAATCGTTCATGCATACTGGCGGTCACCGAGAAATTCACATCAACCCCAATCAGGTCCATTAAACGGAAGGGCCCCATCCGAAAGCCACGCGATTCTAAGAGTCGATCGACCTGCTCGAGTGAGGCTGTTTGTTCCTCTACGGCCAACAAGCTTTCGGTGTAATAAGGGCGCGCAACGCGGTTCACCAAAAATCCGGGTTCGTCGCGCACCATGACCGGGCGTTTGCCGATTTGCTGGGCCAGGGTGAAGATGCTTTGGGCCAGGTCGGGATGGGTGGCTTCGCCGCTGATCACCTCCACCAATGGCATCAGGAGCGCGGGGTTGAAGAAGTGCATGCCCACCAGTCGATCCGGATGGCGGAGGGTGCGGGCCAAAGCGGTCACGGGTAGCGATGACGTATTGGTAGCCAGGATGGCTCGACCTCCCGATAATTCCTCGAGTCGACCAAACAACTGCTGTTTTACGTCGGGAAGTTCCACAATGGCCTCAATATACAAGGACACCACCGGTAGTGAATCGGGGGTGCAGGTCAGCCACCGAATCTCCCATTCCGCTGCTTGTAGAGCGGTAATTTTGCCTCTTTCTATGTCCTTTTTCAGTCGCAATTTCCAGGCTTCTGTGGCGCGCTCCACCGCTGTTGGCATGGCATCACAGAGGTATGTTGTGTAACCGGCGCGCACAAATACTTCGGCAATTCCTGCACCCATGGTGCCGGCTCCGATAACGACAATCTGGCTATGATGAGGGTCAAAATGGAATTCAGGGCTAGGGGTCATGGCTATTCACCGGAAAATTGACGCAGAAACTGCAAGTCGTTCTCGAAAAAATGACGGATATCGCGGATTTGGTAGCGGAGCATGGTGAGTCGTTCAATACCCATGCCAAAGGCATAGCCTGAATACCGCTGGCTGTCGATGCCACAGTGCTCCAGGACTTGCGGATCCACCATGCCGCACCCCAATATTTCCACCCATCCTGTCTGCTTGCAGACGGCGCATCCTTCTTGCTTACACAGAAAACAGCTCACATCCATTTCGGCACTGGGTTCTGTGAAGGGGAAATAAGAGGGCCGAAAGCGAATTTTGGCCTCGGAGCCAAAAAAATGTTCAGCAAACAGGTTGAGGGTCAGGCGAAGGTCACCAAACGACACTTGTTCATCGATATACAAGCCTTCGATCTGGTGGAACTGCATATGAGAACGGGCAGATACGGTTTCGTTGCGGTAGACCCTGCCCGGTGAAAGGGTGCGGATCGGCAGATTGCCGAGTTGCATTTCTTTGACCTGAACAGATGACGTATGCGTCCGCAGGAGGATGTCGGGGTTTGTTTGGACGAAAAATGTATCCTGCATTTCGCGTGCAGGGTGATCCTCCGCAAAGTTAAGGGCACCGAAGTTGTGCCAATCGTCGACCATCTCCATGCCCTCGCTGAGGGTGAACCCCAGCGTGGCGAAAAAGTTCACGACATCGCGACGCACCAAACTGATGGGATGGAGCCCGCCCCTGGGTATGGGAGCGGCGGGAAGGCTCAGATCCTCTTCATCAATTTCCTTCTGTCGGCTGGTCGTGCCAGGTCCGCGGCCGGCTGTCGCGAGCGCATCCAAGGATTTTTTGGCCGCCTCCCATTTCTCCTCCAGTTCGGTTTTTAATTGGTTGATGGCTGGGCCCACCGTGCGTTTCTCATCGCCGGGAAGCGCGCGAAAAGCATCAAAAAGGCCATTGAGCACCCCTTTTTTGCTGAGGTACCGCAGGCGGAAATCTTCCAAGTTTGCTGAACTGTTTAGTGGGAAAGCCGCTGCTTCGCGCCGAATTTCATCGATTTGTGTGTGCATCATCGGGTGTAATTAGGGGCTTCGTGGGTAATGGTGACGCCATGGGGGTGGCTTTCCCGCAGTCCGGCGTTGGTGATGCGCACAAAACGCGCATTCAGCAGGTCGGGTATGCTGCGTGCACCACAATAGCCCATCCCTGCACGCAACCCACCCACATATTGATACAAAACTTCCTCCAAACGGCCTTTATAGGGCACGCGACCCACGATTCCTTCGGGCACCAATTTACTGATCGCATCTTCCGCATCCTGGAAATAGCGGTCGCCCGAACCTTCCTTCATCGCTTCGATTGAGCCCATTCCGCGGTAGATCTTAAATTTTCGTCCCTCATAGAGAACGGTTTCTCCGGGCGATTCTTCCACGCCGGCAAACAGGGATCCACCCATGATGCTCTCAGCTCCTGCAGCCAGGGCCTTCACCATGTCGCCGGTGTAGCGAATGCCGCCATCCGCAATAATGGGAACTCCTGTGCCCTTGAGGGCCTCCGCCGCTTCCATTATGGCGGTGAGTTGGGGTACCCCGACACCGGCCACGATTCGGGTGGTGCAGATGGAGCCCGGACCAACACCCACCTTCACGGCATCGGCTCCTGCGTCTGCAAGGGTTCGGGCAGCGGCTCCTGTGGCGATATTCCCCACAACCAATTGAATGTCGGGGAATTCACCCCGGATCTTTCGGAAATTCTCCAACACTCCCATGGAATGACCGTGTGCCGTGTCGATGGTCACCACGTCGACACCGGCTTGTACTAAAGCGTGTACGCGGTCCAATACGTCGGGCGTTACCCCAACAGCGGCCCCCACCCGAAGTCGCCCAATATTGTCTTTGCAGGCGTTGGGATGGGCCTTCAGCTTGAGGATGTCTTTGTAGGTGATGAGACCCACCAATAACCCGTGCTCGTTCACCACGGGCAGCTTTTCGATCTTATTGGCCTGCAATATGCGCTCGGCCTGATGCAGCGACGTGCCTTCGGCGGCGGTCACCAGCCGATCGCGGGTCATCACTTCGGCAACGGGCCTGTTTCGGTCATATTCAAAACGGAGGTCGCGGTTGGTCACGATACCTGTGAGTTTTCCCTGCTTGTCGGTCACCGGAATGCCGCCAATTCTGTTTTCTTGCATCAGGTCAAGGGCCTCGCCCAATCGTGCTTCTTCGTGTAGGGTGATGGGGTCCACGATTAAACCGCTTTCCGACCGTTTCACTTTCCGCACCTCTTGGGCTTGGCGCTCAATCGACATATTCTTGTGGAGCATGCCAATGCCCCCACTCTGCGCGATGGCGATGGCTAAAGCGGATTCGGTAACCGTATCCATAGCCGCCGACACCAATGGAACATGGAGGCGGATGTCGCGAGTTAATCGGGTAGAAATGTCTGTGTCGCGTGGAAGTACTTCTGAGTAGGCCGGTATCAGAAGAACATCGTCGTATGTGAGACCCTCACCAGCAACTTTTTGGGTGTAATCGAGCATGGCAAATAACAGCTTGTATTTGCGGTATAAAGGTAGACGATTTCGATGAAAATAGGCATTTTTTTTGATTGAATGCCCTAAAAAAGGCTCAAACGACCACTAAGGTAAATCGAGGTACCAAACGATTGATAAAACCGATTGAAAAAACAAGTCAGATTCGGTCGAACTAATAAAATGGATAAAAAAAAACATCCCCGGATCAGAAACCCGGGGATGAACCACAAAACCCTGAATCCAGGATTTGTCTATTAGGGTAAGCGCGTGATGCGCAGCGTTTTGGACTCGCTTCCGGCACTGTTGCGGCTTACAATGTTTAAAAGGTACTGACCAGCGGATGGCATATCGATGCTGAGGTTATGTTTGCCTGAAGCAAAGGCAGTCCAATCGCTGGCAATGATGGTCCTTCCCATCAGATCCGAAAGCACATAGCGTACCTCAGAATTCTGTGCAATTGAAAGGGCAATGGTTGATGCACCACGGCTTGGATTCGGATAAGCTACAGCAGAGAAATAGGCCAAATCGGTATTCCCCGCCAGGCGTAGTAATGCATTTTGCAGAGGTTCTGCCTGCACATTGGCCAATTCGCTGTTCTCTATCAACTGAATCGATGAGAAGTCGGCTTGATCAAGGGTATTTTCAAAACTAATGTAGCCCAAGGTGTTACCAGCTGATATCTGCACACCTTCCAGGTCATACCATGAAACGTGCAGCACCCCTTGTTCCTGATTCCATACCAGGTTTCTGCCCAACACTTCTGAAGAGAAGCGTGCTGCACCCAAATGAGTAGGAATGGAGATATGAAGGGTTACGGCACCTAAGTGCATCGACTCTGGGGCCACAATCGCAAGCGTTCCTGATGGAAGTGTGCTGCTGGTTTCAAGACGCGAATCAAAAACAACACCAGTCGAGGTGCGGGCGCCTGGATTGAAGCTGCCGTTTACATCGCCAATGCAGATGCCTTTGATAGCGCCTTGTTGCAGTACCCCACCACTGAGTGTTACCGTTGGCGATTGGAAGTGCCAATTCCCAGCGGTGAAAGAGGAAATTTGACTAACCGTGCGGCGCGAGATTTGAAGGGCATCGGTCGCATTGATGCTGTTGCTTGCATTCACATCGGCTGCATAGATCCGAATGCCTGAGAGCAATTGGATATTGGAGAAATGACGGGCTACATTTAAAGCATCCGTGGAGTTAACCCCTCCCCAGGTGCGGTTGGTGGTGGTTTGCAGGGTGTAGGTTCCAGAAGGTGCTTGGGTGAACTGGTACTGTCCTGCTGAGTTTGTTGTAGCAGACATAACCGATGCGCCCTGGGCATTAACAAGACGAACCACGCAGTTCGACAATGGAGCCTGGGCGCTGTTGTCGTAAACGATGGTTCCAGACAAGTTGGTACCGGTTGGGCAAACACTGCAACTCTGCCAGCAAACCGCAGGAAGGATGGTATCGCGGGTAGGAGCAAGGTAGCGGTTCGTGTAAGGACCCGTTGTGAGTACACATGAGCTGCCAGGCGTCATGGCTTCGGCCACTGCCCAGCCATTCACAGTAAATAGATATTCGACACCTGCTGTTGGAACATTCACCGTCAGTGAATAGATACCATCGTTATCGGGATCGGTCATCACCGCACAAGAGCCGCACCATCCGTTGAAGTTACCATTGAGGTTAACCTGACCGATACTTCCTGTGTAGTTGTTCATATTAACACGGAATGTCACGTTTGCCGAGACAGGAATGCCTAAACAAGGAGCGCAGGTTCCGTAGCAAACAGGATCAAGGGTTGTGGCACCTGTGAAGGTCAATACGCGATTTGTGAAGCCGAAATTGGTTTGCGTGCAAGAACTTCCCGGGGTTAGGCTCTCTTGTCCGTTCCATCCATCCAAGGTGAATTTATATTCGATTGTTCCGGGCAACAATGGAAGTGTTACTTCCCAAATGCTGTCGTTATTGGCATCGGTCATAGGGTTACATGCGCCACACCATCCGTTGAATGTGCCATTAACGAAAACACCAGTGAAGGCAGCGCCGTTGTAGTCAGACATATCCACCTTAAACGTGACGTTGACCGGTGTGGGTGCCGCCGTGGTACAAACCGCGCAGCTGTTCCAACAAACGGCGTCTAATGACGAAGCGGCAGCAATGGTATACACACGGTTGGTGAACCCTCCGGTGGTAAGAACACATGAACCACCGGGCGTGAGGTTCTCCTGACCCGTCCATCCATCAACTGTGAACTTATATTCTATGGTTCCGGCCTGAAGGGGTAGAGTCACTTCCCAAATACTGTCGTTGTTCGCATCGGTCATCGGGTTACAAGCACCGCACCATCCATTGAAGGTTCCGTTAACGTTTACCGTAGTGTATGCGGGCCCTGAGTAGCCACGCATATCCACTTTGAATGTAGTAGCAAAGGTTGGTGCCGCAAAAACACATGCTGAACAAGATTGCCAACAGACGGCATCGAGGGTTGTGGATCCACTCACATTAAGAGAACGATTGGTAAAGCCCCCCGTTGTGATCACACACGCTCCACCTGGAGTCAAATTCTCAGAAATATTCCAACCGTCGAGGGTGAACTTATACTCTATGGCACCAGAAGGCAAGGGAAGGCTAACCTCCCAGATGCTGTCGTTATTGGCATCGGTCATGGGATTACAGCTTCCGCACCAGCCATTAAAAGTGCCGTTCACAAAAACACCCGAGTAGGCGGCACCTGTGTACTGACGCATGTCGACTTTAAAAGTGACGGGATAAGTTGGGGGTGCACAAACATTGCAGCTGTTCCAGCATACTGCGGGTAAGGTGGCTGTGGCGGCCACTGTGTATACCCTGTTGGTGAAAGGACCGGTGGTGAGTACACACGATGTTCCAGCTGTCAGGTTCTCCTGTCCATTCCATCCATCCACGGTAAACTTATATTCGATGGTCATGGCCTGTAAGGGAAGGGTAATTTCGTAGATGCTGTCGTTGTTGGCGTCGGTCATCACATTACATCCACCACACCATCCATTGAAGGTGCCGTTGATGTTTACATTGTTGTAGGCCGGACCGGTATAGCCCCGCATATCAACCTTAAAAGTCACATCGTAGGTGGCCGCGGGTGATGAGCAAGGTGTGCAGGAATTCCAACATACTGCATCGAGGGTGGTGGCACCTGAGACGTTCGTGTATCGGTTGGTGAAACCCGAGTTGGTTTGCGTACATGACATGCCCTGCTGAAACATTTCTTGGCCAGTCCATCCGTCTACCGTGAATTTATATTCGATTCCTCCAGCCTGTAGGGGCAGGGTAATTTCGTAGATGCTGTCGTTGTTGGCGTCGGTCATGGCATTACATCCACCACACCAGCCATTGAATGAACCATTTAGGTTAACGGTTGTGTAGGCAGGGCCCGTATATCCACGCATATCGACCCGAAATGTCACGGGGTATGAAGGGGGTGGAGGCGCATTACAAACATTGCAGCTGTTCCAACACACCGCATCGAGTGTGGTCGTCGAAGCAACTGTGTAGACACGGTTGGTGAAACCGCCTGTAGTTAGCACACATGAGCCACCAGGAGTGAGGTTCTCTTGGCCCGTCCACCCGTCAACGGTGAACTTGTACTCAATTACACCAGGAGGAAGCGGTAGCGTCACCTCCCAAATGGAGTCGTTGTTGGCGTCGGTCATCGGATTACATCCGCCACACCAGCCGTTGAATGTTCCATTCACATTCACAGTGGTATAGGCCGCGCCCGAATAACCCCGCATATCCACCCGGAATGTGATATCGGAGGTTTGGGCCATCGCGCCGAATGCCATCAGCAGCGAAAGGCAGATAAAGGAAAGGTATTTAAACATAAATGATGGTTTAGGTGATGGTTTGGGAAGGGTTTATATTGGCAAAAATAAGTGTACAAATTACACTTGCTAAATAAGGGTTTTTTTTACAATTATCCAAGTGCAATGGGGTGATTAATTTTTTGTGGTATTTTCTCCGGGCAGATTAGGGCTCGATGGGGATATAGGTGAAAGACCGAATCACCACTTCGTGTTCTTTGCCATCGGACGGTGCAGATCCACCCAAAAGCCAGTAATTCATTCGGGTACGGGTGTTGTTTTCCGGCGCAGGGATCACAATCGGGACGGATTGCTGTCCACCTTCATTTTTAATGCGGGCCGGGTTATTCGAATTGAACTTCCACTTACCAATGACCCGGCCGCCGGTGCCTTCGCCGGCCCAACTCGTCCATTCAATCAAGGTGTCGCGCCAAACAAATTCATGGGTGGTCACCCCGATGAGGTCGCCGGGGTAGGTGGCAACTCCACGGACACGCTCGGGGTAATAAGGACCAAAATTAACGGGCTGAACGGCGTAATTGAGGGTAGGTGCGTTGTTCTCGCCCCATTTGGCGAATTCAATGTCGACCTCGCTGTTGGCTTGGCTTCGAAAAGAACTGTCGTTCCAGGTGAATAGCCCCACCACCGTATTGTTGGCGATGTTCTGAAGGTCACCCTCGATTACCCAGCGGTAGGTGCCATAGCCGCAGGTATCGCGTCCTACCAATTCCGTTGAATACCAACGTCCATCGTGTTCGGCAATGCGCAAATGCAAATAGCCTTTTCCATCCAGAAAAAGATCCTCTGCCCGACCCGAAAAGTAGTTGGGGCCCGGACCAACGCTACCAAGGCTTGTTTTCACATCCCATACTTTCCCCGAAAAGCGCACAATATTGCCCACACGACCATATTCTGGCGGTCGCTCCAGTTCACATGACTGAACCAAAATCAAAACGAAAGCGAACCCCGCCAAGGGGAAGTGAATTAGCCTCTGTCGAAGAGCGGCGCATACATCACGAATAATTGTTAAATACATGTTATAATATAAAAAATCAAGGAATCCACTCCCATCGTGTCTGCAAGGGGCCAACCTGAAGCGTAAACCATCCGGGCTCGAGGGTATGCTTGAGGTCACGCCCCACAAAGCCCAATGATGATATGGGAAACACCAAATCAACCTCCGTAGAGGCACCGGATTGAAGCACAACAGCTTTGATTGCCCTCAATCGCTTCGCTGGGGGGGTAATGCTCGCCACGGAATCACTGACAAATGCCATAACGGTCTCCTTTTGGGTGTAGACACCTTCATTACGGAGACGAACACGCAAGCGCAGACTGTCCGTTGCACGGGCAGGCAGGGGCTGCAGCAGTTCCAAAGATTCATAGCGGATGGGAGCGTAGCCGAGTCCGTGGCCAAACGCATAGGCCGGTTGGAAGGCATTCATAGAGAAATCGGTATGAAGCCGCTCCGTATGCTTGTGGTCGTAAGTCATCAAGCTGTGTTCGCGGGCAGGATAGGTATAGGGCAAGCGTCCGGAAGGACTATATCCACCGCTGAGGAGCTCTGCCAGGCTGCGTGTTCCAGCCGACCCCGGTTGGTTGGAAAGCAGGATGGCATCGAATAATGAGTCGATGCTGGATATGATCCGCGGGCGGTTCTGCACGAGGACCAGAATTTTTGGGCCCGCGTGGGCCGCACAAAGCCGCCGAATCCAAGCAATTTCATCAGCAGGCAGGCTCAATTGCTCAATATCGCCTGGTTTTTCTGTGGATGGTTTTTCTGCGACTACCACGATCAGGGGTGCTTGTTCGGCATCTGTTCGCATTGATTGAAGGGTATTGGCCTCTACCCGCGCATCGGATGAGAACACACGGGGTGCGGGAATGGTCAGGCCCAATTGAAAATACTCCTGAATCGCCTCGATTAAAGAAATACCCGCATTCATGGTGTCCCACCGCGGGTCGACGCCCTGCCATGTACGCGACCAAGCCCCATTCCAGCAAAAAGGCTCATCTAAGGCTTGACCAGCTAAAACCACCGAACTGCCTTTGGCCAAAGGCAGCACCTGCCGACGGTTTTTCAGCAGAATCCAAGAACTCCGGGCCGATTCCATATTGAGATGGTGAAAGGTATCGGTTTGCATCAGAGGAAATTGGCTAATGGGCTCCGGAAGTTGTCGGTTAAAAAGGCCCAAGCTGTGTTTCACATGAAGAATTCGGTAAACCGCTTCATCGATTCGCTTCATAGGAACCTCTCCCGACTCGGCCAATTCCATCAGGGCGTCTGTAAATCGGTAATCATTGGGCACCATGGCCAGATCGACCCCGGCCATCACCGCCATTCGCGTGGCTTCCTTATAGTTTGCCGCGACCCGGTGCACGGTCACCAGCTTTTCAATGTCTTCCCAATCGGACACCACCAAGCCTTGAAATCCCAGCTCCTTCCGCAGTAGGTTGGTTAATATTTCAGGATCTGCATGGACCGGAATTCCGTTGAGCTCGCCTGAATTGACCATCACACTGAGGGCCCCGGCCCGAATGCCGGCCTCAAACGGAGGTAATATCCATTCCCTTAATTGTCTTGGGTGGATGTAGGTCGGCGTTCGGTCCTTTCCCGTGTGGGGCATACCATAACCCAGAAAATGCTTCATGGTTGCGGCTACCTGGGTTGGCCGCGAAGGGTGTGTTCCCTGATAACCGCTGATGCACGCTGCGCCCAGCTCCGAAACCAGGTGGGGGTCCTCTCCATAGGTCTCAAAGAAGCGCGACCACAACGGATGCCGGGCTACATCGAGTACGGGCGAAAAATTCCATGGGATGCCCGAGGCGGCGGTTTGATAAGCAGCTGCCATGGCCACACGCCGCACGAGTGCCGAATCGAAGGAGGCTGCCTGAGCCAATGGCTGTGGAAAAAGCAGCCCTTCATGCAGATAATTTGCACCGTGTATGGCATCGATTCCATAAATAAGCGGGATAAAGCTGCCGGGGGCCTGCTGAGCAAGCTTATTGAGGGTAGACTGAATGGAGCGCCAATGCTCAAGCGAATAAGCGTGTCCGCCGCAATTCAAAATAGAACCCACTTTCCGGCTGTGGAGGGCCTCCTTCAATTTTACTGTATCGAGCGTGTGTGGCTCTTTTAGTTTGTAGATTTCACCCACCGATACCACATCGAGGTTCAGCTGGGTCATTTGCCCTACCTTTTCTTTTAGCGTCAGGGACCGGATCGTTGCCTGGATTTCGCGGTGATAGGGACTCTGGGCACTGGTTTTTTGGGCCGAAACAGAGAAAGCGCTTAAGCAATACAAAGCGCTTAAGCCATAGAATGTGCTTATTCTATTTGAAGCGCTTATTCTATTTAAAGCGCTTATTCTATTTGAAGCGCTTATTCTATTTAAAGCGATTAGGCTACCTAAACCAAAAATGCCGCGTATGATCATTCTGATGCGCATGGGGGATGGATTACTGCTTTGGGGAATGAACTATTTTTGATGCATTTGACGTTGATTGCTGACTATTGATTGCTGACCGGGATAATTTTGAAAAAGTTGATCATTAACGAGCAAACTCTTCCGCCTGGAGGGTACCCCAAATCAATGAACGAGTAGGTTTTTGGGCATCTGCTTGAAAAGAGAGGTAATACGGTTGATTTTTGAGGATGCCTGGGTGTCGGTCAGGGGGAAGGACAATGCGCAAACAGGGAATGCCCGGAGTAAAACCGTCATCCACGGTCGTAATACTCCTTTCAACAAAAGAAGAATCGGACTGAAAGACGAAATCGCTGAGTTTGCCTGCACGTCTTATTCGAGCCTGTTCGGGTAGAGCAGAAAGGGTAAACGTACCGGCAGGTAGCGTATCAAATGGACTGAAAAGCACTATTTCCTTCCCATTTTTCCATAATCCTTTCCACGAATGGGGCGGATTTCCTGAATGCGGAACCCATGTAATTTCATCAATCGCCATATTTCCCCGCGCCTCAAATTGGATAATGAGCTGTTTAATCTGGGCAGGTTGGGCCAGGCTGCGTTCCCATTCGAAATCTTCTAAAGGCAAGCGCAATTCATTCCAATCCGTGCTGTTTAGTCCGGCTTTGCTCAGGTATTTGGCCTGAAATCCGAGCCAGCACTGGGCTCCGCTGTAATCCTCAAGGGCAAAAGCCACGGGTATGTTCTTTGGCTGACCTTCTAAAGCCTTGAGGCGAATGTTGAGTGCAGCCTGATGGATTACTTGCTCCATGTTTTTGGGCGCCCAAGCATCCCATCCCATGCCGAGACCGATCCAGTTTGGGCAGCCTTCAGCAAGCTTATCCCACTTCAAGGCCAATCCTTGAGATCCATCAGGGTCATTGAAGGGCGAAACCTTCAAGCATGGCGTTCTGCTGCTCCAAATTTCACTGCTCATGCCCTCTTTATACACATCAAGTGCCCGAAAACCGAAAATGTTGGGGTCTTCCTCTTCAGAATTACCCGAATAGAGCGATTGACCACTCATTCGACTCTTGCGGGCAGTCACTTCAACACGATCTAGTTGGATCACGGGCTGGGCCTGCAAGAGGATGTCATGGCCAATGAGCATCCATAGCCCGCAACCAATCGTGTACCGGAACAATTTAGGGCTCAAGCGAGGCATTTTCTGTGAAGATGATATAATCCATATACATTTGAGAATAGCCAGAAGTAGGGTTGGCCAAAAACAAGGCAGAAATTCTGGATAGTTTGTCGGGGTCATGCCGGCCATTACCCGCTGGTGTAGCGGGTTGGCCATTCACCAAAGAAACCAATTCATTGTAGCGCACACTGATTTTGTTCCACCCCTTTTGCAGACGTTGATGAGCGCCGTTCACTGTGTAGGCCGCGCATTGGAGCGAGTAGAGGTCTTCGGTTGCCGCTTCAAAGGTGCCGTTTCCGTTGTCGTCTTCACGGAATTGGAACAACAACAGCGCATTTTCTACTGAATCGGGAAGATAGAGCAGGGTATTGAAGTAGAGTTTTTCGGGATTCGGGATCAGCGGAAAGCGCGGCGCCTGGTAGGCCGAGGCAGGAAATTCAATCATTCCAATCAGCCAGTCCCAATTCACCAAACCACCCATATCGTAATAGCGATTGCCTTGGGCCGCGCTGTTGTTTTGGCGGACCACAAAACTCATGTTGGCTCCGCTTTGTACGAAACTGCTCCAGCCCGGACGAATACCCGTTTCGAAGTCGGCCACCACAAAGCCCTCGATAACCCGCGTGCTCGTGATCGACACGGTATCGCGCCACAAAACAGAATCTTCTGCAATGATCAATTTCATTTCAACAGCTTCCTCTTTAAACATGGGGAAAATGGTCGTGCTGCCGTTCCATGTACAGTTGGTAGAATCGAGGAAGCGCGTTTTTCCAGTAATGGACTTTTTGGCTCCGCTGTTTAGACCCGTACAAACGAGCTCCCAATCCGTGAGCTTATTGAAGCGTGACTGCAAAAACAACAAATCACCCTGTGCAAAATCGGCTTGTTTCCGGTTGATTTGAACCGGTTGCAAGACTTGAAAATCGCCAAATAGGTCCAGGAGCTCCGGGCCATCAACAGGGATGTCCTTGCTGCAGCCGTAGGTCAGCAGCAACAACAGGACAGGCAAGCGTAGGAGGTGTTTCATGATGATGCACGTATAGGTAAGAGACGAGATGGATCGAATTGTTATGTGGAGGGCTCAGTTATTTGGTGTCGGGCGTAGTTACTTCTCGATTAGAGTTTCATGACCAGCAGGAGAGAGGCTGAATTCCAACGTATTTTGGGTGAAACCGATTCGGCGGGAGGCATCCATTGGTAGCTGTATGCCATGCACTGTGCCTGAAACCGGTTCGAAACCCGATAGTTGAGACCAAGGCCTGCCCAGTGTTCGGTGCGGTTCATGCTCATCGGGAGATAGTCGATGACTTCGGAATAGGCGTTGCGCACCCCATAGAAATCCTGGCCATGAGACGAGTAATTTCTCCACTCAGCAAAAACCTGCCATTCGGGCGAGATTTGCCATTCGGTTTGTAGCTGCAACAGGCGATTGGTCAGATCCACACGCGTATCGATCAGATCCCCTGTACCGTCGGCCCGGGACGTATTTTCTATACGCGCCGACGCCCTCAACCACCACGATTTATTCCATCCCAGAATCACGTGCAGCGGTGCGGAGCCGTTCCATTCTGCGATGGCGAATTGGCGACGTGCGGCGATACCCTGACCCTTAATATCCATCAACATGCCCAGTTTTAAATCGTGTTGCCAAACGTCGGCCGGTTGTTTTCGTTTCCAGTTCAGCATAACACCTTGGCGGTTTGGGGTTGCGATTCCATAGGGTAGGGCATTTCCGTAGGCAGGATCGTAATTCATAAGCCCGGTTTGTACCTGAAAGCGATGGAGGGTGCCATCACGAAATAGGTCCAGCATATTTATACCACGGATCTGGTCATCGGTGGCAAGCCTGCGAAAAGTGGCCGGACTTCGATCGAAGTCGATGCGCTTCGTTTGGGCTCCCGCACTTCGGTAGTCGCTTCCCACACGCCACACCTCCGCGCTTAGACTCCGCTCATCGCCGGATCCCTGGTAGTCCAATTGCGCGTAGGCGAAACCATCGGTAAGACGAGGGGCATCTGCTTGCCCCACCCACTCCAGTTTCGATTGCCCCCACTCAGTTTCTAAGCGCAGCGGCATCCGTTTACGGAATTTTTGCCCATCGATTGTGGCCCGAACACTGCCTACAGGGTGTCTGAGATGACGGATGCTGGCCGAAGTTTGGTTCACATCATAGAGATCCGCATAATTAAATCGAATTTGCGTGCCGTTGCGATTACCCAAAGACACAGCGCCCCCGCTCATCAGACGATCGGGCGTTTGGTTAAAATCGCTGGCCACAATGCGCGTTGTGAACAGAGAAGAGGCCAAATTCCAGCGATCAGAGAAGAGGTCCCATCCAAAATCGAGGGCAATACCTTGTTGACGACGGCTGAGGTCACCCGATTGAAACAGGTCATACCGAATCATTTCCAATTGGGGGGTGAACAATAGGGAAGGCGTTGAGAGGATCCACTCATCCGATTGTTGCAAAGTAAAGGGCGACAGACGATAGTCGAGGTCGCCAATTTGATAGCGGAGTTTCTGGTCGATGACCCCCCTGATCCACATTTGCCGAAGGTCAAGAGTGAGTCCAGAACCCCAAAACCCTCCGTATTCGCTTCTGATGCGCATCTGGGCATGCACCTCCAAAGCTGAATGTGGGTTCAGATGAATACCCACATCGGTGAGCACATAACCCGGATTGGCCATACGTTCCACAGTGCTGTCGGCCTGCTCTTCAAGCTTTTCGATGGAGAGGAGTCCCCGCGAGTAGGAAGATGCATAGGTTTTCGAAGGCTGATTCGGTTGAGCAACACCTGGTTGTTGACCGATCAGCATGAGAAAAACGACTGCTAAACCCGAAGCATGCGGTGTGCCAATTCGGAAAAGGGTAATGAATGTAGGTGTTTTCAAGAGAATATTAATCATTAAAAGAAGGCTTTAAGCTCCACCAGACTCTCGCGCCCGCGGAATTGATCGAGATCAAAACTAAAATCGCGAAAGCCATAAAGGCGGTGGCGGAAAAACAAGGCAGATCGTGGGCCAAGGTTGATGTCGAATCCCACGCCCACGGCCCATCCCTGTTGGTTTCGGGGCTTGTAGGTCACCAAATCCAAATCGGTGGCGTAGTTGCCCAGCGTCCATTCATAGGCCGCATAAGCACAGAGCAGCGCCGTTCGGCTTAAGGCCTTATAGGCCTCCAATTCATGGCTATACTGGCGTAAATAGGCGTTTGATGCAAATTGGGGCAGGGCTGAGGCGGTTTTTTGAACGCTGTTCAAGCGGGTGAGGTACATGACATACAAAGGACGGGCACCCGCTCCCGAACGCCAACTGATTTGACCTTCTAGGGTTGAGAAGTGCTTGCGGTTGATGGCAATGCCAGCGCTGTCGTCGGACAGGGTCACGGTTTCGAACACATCGCGGTACATCACCGACTGCCGACCGTATGGACCAACCTGCTGGGGGAACGTCCACCTCCAAAACCGCGCGCGGGTAAATTGATTGACAGGATGATTATACGTAATGCGGTTGGAGATGGCCTCAATTTCACGTGCCATGCCCATGCCCAGATTAAACCGAAGCTGACCCAAAGTCCAGCGGGTATTCAGGTTGATCCCCTCACGGTTATTGGTCATCAGGCCGATAGGCAACACCGCACTCGCAAAAGGGCGGAGCACAGCATTACTACCCACGCCGCCGGTTACGGTCTCTCCGCTGCTCGGGGGTATGGCCTCACGAACAGAGACATTCCAAAAAAGACCGTTGTTATTGACCACTTTAGGATCTATATGATAGGCATGCACCTCAATTGGAATACCGGTTAGGCTCGGTTTCGTGAGCACTTTGAGATGCCCCATGGGAGCCCATCCCAGTTTTTGGGCCGGATCCTCATACTTTCCCAAGCCCCATTCGCCGCGCGCTTCCCATTGAGGAAAGGCATAGCGCCCTTCGAGGGTGTTCACCTGATATGCGCTTCGGTTGGTGCCGGGTGTATCGAGCGCCTGAAAATGATGAAACGTATTAACAGCTACCCATCCTGATGGCGACGGAATCCATTGTATGCGCCCCCCCATGCTTCCAGATGGAATGCCACCAAGGCCCGCATTCAACTCGGTTTTTCCTGCGAAAACACTCGACTTCCACCGATTATTGTGCGGATTCATATCCCATATAGCTCCGTGAACCGCTCGTTCACCAAAACGACTGTCCTGGTTGACCTGGCCCGATGTGTACAATTCATCATATCGACTACTCAAATCCTGTCCGATGGGATCCCACGGATTTCGTTCAAAAAGCGACCAACGGTAATAGCCACGAAAGGAAGCAAGCGTGAGGTCTGATAAGGAATACCAATGAATGCCTCCCAACCGCAGTTGGTGACTCACATGCCGATCGCTCCAACTCAGTCCTAAATTCATACCAAGGTTCATGCCGAGTTGGTTGGCCAGGCGCGGGCTTCCCAAAGGAGCAAAGGGATTCGGCCTTGACGCGTTGGGCACCTGCCCACTATAGGCCGAACCATGTCGGCCATCGAGAAATTGAAAAGCAAATAGGTCGAACGACCACGATAAATTGCCTCCCGGTCTCCCACGCACGTTGAGCCAAAGATTCGGCAATTGCGCATCGTCGCCGACAAAAATCTGCTTAGGCGGGGGTGCAAGCGCCTGCGGCGTTCTGGGATAGGCCAATTCCTCGACGCGGTAGGTGCCCGTAAACCGATAAAACCCGCTGACCTGAATTTTACGGGTTGCAGGCAACGGACGAACAGGAAACAGCCCCCAATTACTATCCACTTCAAAACGGGTGTTGGGTTCTGCAATCCTGTTTGTAATGGCAGAACGCTGAGCGTCCAAACCACTGTCGGGCAGATGCTTCACTCCACCCTTCGGTTGAACACTTGCCCATGCCGCGTGCAGCCCTCCAAAGAAAAAGAAAATGCAGAAAAGCTGGGGGCGGTTCACGATAAATTAGTTGATATAATTTATTATTGTAAATATGATGGTGATGAAAGAGAAGGGTTCGACCACCTGAAGCGTTGGTGGTTAGCCGGATTCATTGCTTTGGGTAAAACATAAAGCGGCAGGTTGGCGTAGCCCGATTTTTGTTGCTCATCCACCACATAAACATACAATCGATAGGCCCCCTCGGCAGAAGGAAGGTCGATTTCAGCTTGTGGGCTTCGAGATCCCTTGATCCTCAAAGCGGCCGGATTGAGGCTTTGCTCAAAGTCACCCCCTGCGCCGGTGTTTGTGGCTTCAGGAAGTATTTTCCATTGAAATCGGTACGATTCGCTTAATGGCTCCAGCAACTGCACTTCGGCCTTGATGCGTTGACCCCCATAAGCCTGTATGTATCGCTGACTGATGGAATGCTGCACACCCTTTTTTGATTCCTGATTACCCGCATTTGGACTTGGGGCCATCGATTCATCCAGAATGCGGATGCTCGTTACCCGAGGTCCAGTACCACTCAAAGCAACACCCTTCTTCCAACCTTGCTCAAGGGCATCAATCGATCGGGTCGGTCTGTTGGCGACATCAAATAATCCGTACCAACTTTCGGTGGTCTCTTGTTTTTGTCCCCATAAAAACGCATAGCTTCCTATGCAGCTCTTCAGCGGATTCGCAGCGATATATTGGGTGTAGCGCTCAAGGTAGGTTTCGTATTTTGATTCACTACTTTGTTCGATCGGCGCACCCCAAGGAGCCTTGGCCACTTCCCAATGCCCATTTGGGCCCCATTCGGTGATGACGTATGGTTTGTTCCAGCCAAAAATCTTTATTTTCGACACCGCAGAGGCCAAATCCCCATAGGTATTAACCCCCAAAATATCAATGTCGGGGGCCATGGTATTGATCCAATGCACTTCCATTGAGTCCAAACCAGCGGTAACGGTAGATGTGGGGTGATGAGGGTCGACCTGATGTATGTAGGCAGCCAAATCTTGAATGGCACTCCATACCCGAATATTGGAGTAGAAGAGATCGACTTCATTGCCGATTCCCCAAATTAAGAGCGCAGGGTGATTTTTGAACCGATCCACAGCCGCAGCGAAATGCCTGAACTGCTCGCGCACCGCTAAAGTGTCGTCATAATCAAATCCATGCCGTTCATGGCCCATCCAAAAGCCCAGCATGACACTCAAGCCCAGTTCATGTGCTGAATCGAGAATATGCTGTGCCCGTTCAATACCCCAAGTCCGCAGTGAATTGCCTCCTGTAGCCACCACATGAGCCATGTGCACATGACCACCCGCTCCTTTGATTTCATAGGGCTTTCCATCCCTCGTGAGGGTCCACATCCCGTTCTCTTGCGCAATACGTACAGGAATAGGCTGTGCTTCTACATCATCGAAGCAGCCAAATGAGAGCCACAGCAGGGCAAAAAAACGGAACACGCTGCTGGAGAACACGCTGCTGCAGAACACGCTTCGGCAGAACACGCTTCGGCAGAACACACTATGAATGAAATCGGAGGCCATTTTATAACTCAAAAGTGAAACCTTTATCGAGGAGCTCGCCGTATCTGGTTTGATCGAAAGTATAGAGACATGCAGGCCGCCGGGTGTTTTTGGTTTGCTTTTCATCGAGTTTCACCAAAAAATTCATCGCCAATATTTTCTTCCGGAAGGTCCTTTTGTCGATTGGCCGGTCCAGAATAGCCTCGTAGAGCTTTTGGAGCTGGTTGAGGGTGAAATTGATGGGGAGCAATTCGAAGCCAAGGGGCTCACGCCGCACACGAGACTTCAGTTTTTCGACCCCTTTGTTTAAGATTTCGTTGTGGTCGAAGGCGAGTTCGCCCACCTCGGGCAAGGTAAACCAACGCACATTATCTGCCCACGAGGAAGCCCGGGTTTCGTAGTGTTCAACACGAATGAGGGCAATAAAGGCCACGGTAATTACCCGTCCAAGCGGGTGGCGATCTGTTTTGCCAAAGGTTTTGATTTGTTGCATAAAGACGTCACGGATACCGGTCAGGTTCTCGAGCACCCGTTGTGCGGCAGCATTCAGATCCTCATTGGGGTAGACAAGATCACCCGGGAGGGCCCAGTAGCTTTTGTAGGGGGCAACACCCCGTTCGATCAGGAGGATTTTGATTTCTTGGCCGTCGAATCCAAAAAGAATGCAGTCGACCGACAAGCCAAACTGAAAGAAATCCTCCAGAGGGATCAGGTATTGAGCCTGTTCATCTTCCGGATTGCCCTCGGAAAACCGAAGGGCAACATTTTTACCCTTCACCAATTCATCGATATCTCTGCGCATGGGCGAAGGAGATTATTTTTGGATCACCAAGCGCTGATGTCCGCGCTGCTGTTTTTGGGTCCAATGAACTAAATACAAACCAGACGACAAGCCATCGGTCGATATTCCTGTGTGCACGGCCTCCCTCAAGGCTTTTTCTATAAGCACACGTCCACTGGCGTCGGCCAGGTAGAGGGTTCCATCGGGCTGTCCTGCATCCATCCATTGCACATAAACCGCATTGCGTGCCGGATTTGGATACATGCGCAAAGCGGAATGTTGGGTTTCGGGTAAGCCAGCCGCCTGTCCACAGGGCAGGCAACTTTGCCAGCAAACCGCATCGAGCGTATCATTGCCGCCGACAATATAGAAGCGATTAATGAAGGTTGAGGTGGTTTGTGTGCAGGGATCGCCAGGGTTGAGGACTTCTTCCACATTCCACCCGTCTGTTGTAAATTTATACTGTATGGTATCGATCGGTAGATCGATGTCGATTTCATAAATGCTGTCGTTGTTGGCATCGGTCATCACCGCACAAGTACCACACCAGCCATTGAAAGTACCATTGAGGTTCACCTGATTATAGGGAAGACCGGTATATCCCCGCATATCGACCTTAAACCGCACCCGACCCGAAGTCGGACCCCCTGCGCAAGGGTTACAAGACCCCCAACACACCGCGTCGAGTGTGTCATTACCGGTCACAATGTATTCCCTGTTGGTAAAAGTACCGGTTGTTCGTGTACATAAACTGCCTGCCAGGAGTGTTTCCTGACCCGTCCAACCATCTACCGTGAACTTATACTCAATGGTGTCTAAAGGCAAGACCACACTGAGTTCATAAATGCTGTCGTTATCGGGGTCAGCCATAGGGGCGCAACTGCCACACCAGCCATTGAAACTGCCGTTTAGGTTCACAGTGGTGTAAGTGGGGCCGGTGTATCCGTTCATATCTACTCTGAAGCGAATAGTACCCGACGAAGGCGTACCCGAGCAGGGTCCGCAAGATCCCCAACACACCACCGGCAGGGTAGCATTTCCCGCCACCGTATAAATACGGTTGGTGAAGCTGCCCGTGGTTTGTGTGCAGGTGCTGCCGGGCAAAAGTGATTCTTGGGCAGTCCAATTTCCCCAAGCAAATTTATATTCAATGGTACCCGCCGTGAGTGAGTCGACCGTCACCTCCCAGATCTCATCGCCATCGGGGTCCGACATGGGATCGCAATTTGCCCCGCACCAATTATTGAACGTGCCATTCACCTCAGGAATACCATAGGAACCGTTGTAATCGTTCATATCGAGCCGAAAAGTAACGGAGTAGTAATTCTGTCCCCAAGTGGAGAGGCTCATCAAACAAAAAAATGTGAAGAGTGATAAAACTGAAATTTTCATGGGTATTAGGAATGTGTAAAAGGGTATTAGGAATGTGGAAAAACTTGTTCAATTCTACGCGCAAATATAAAGTGTAAAATGTACACTATCACAACTTCTTTTTTACTTGCTTTTTTCACAAAATACCCGGTACTTAGCGCTCCTATGCTCAAAATCTTCTTGAAAGGCGCGTTTTTCGCTGCAGTTTTGGGCTGCATCGTACCAAATTCCGTCTATGCTCAGGTTGCGCCTGGCTCATCTGTTGAGCAGACGCCGCTTCAATGGGGTCAAAAAAATCCTGGGGATTCAACACTTCTAGCCGAACAGATACCCATTGCAGAGGCCCTAGATAGCTTAATGCACCTGCACCTCTTCGACAATAAGATTGTTCCTTCCCAGAGACCCATCAACAAATATGGCTACCGACAAGACGAAGTACCCCGGTTTTCAGATTCAGTAATTTCGTTCCGAATACAGCATATTCCTTCGCCTATGAAATTGGCGTACAATGCCCATGTGCGTGGATTTATTGAGTTGTATGCGGTACGACGGAAGGCTGCTTCGGAGCGTATGTTGGGTCTAGCCAATTATTATTTTCCCATTTTCGAAGAAGCATTGGAGCGGCATGGCTTGCCCCACCAGCTCAAGTACCTCGCCATTGTGGAGTCGGCGCTCAACCCCGTGGCGGTTAGCCGTGTAGGCGCAACCGGCCTGTGGCAGTTTATGTATCCCACCGGCAAGCAATACGGACTCGATGCCGATTATTATTGTGACGAGCGACGCGATCCTTGGTTGGCCTCAGATGCGGCTGCACGACACTTGAAGGACCTCTACCGAATCTATAATGATTGGTTGTTGGCTTTGGCAGCCTATAATTGTGGTGCGGGCAATGTTAACAAAGCCGTTCGCCGTTCAGGTGGGGTCACCGACTATTGGTCGCTTATGCCCTATTTGCCGCAAGAAACGCGTGGCTACGTGCCCGCTTTTGTGGCGGTTACCTACATCATGCACTATGCGGCAGAACACAACCTCAACCCGGTGCGCTATACAGGATTGCCGAGCCATGTCGATACCTTACACTTTAAAGGACCCCTTTCCCTGCCTGCATTCGCGGCGCAACTGGGCATGTCCACTCAAGAAATGTGCCTGCTCAATCCTCAATTTAAGCAGCAAGAGATCCCTCGAAGTTTCGAGTCATACCCCATACGGCTACCCGTGTTAAAGGTGGCCGAATTTGAACGAAATCGATCGAATATCCTGGCGGCGCTTCAAACCCCGCCTGTTATGATGCCCGCACAAGATGGTGATTCATCCCCCATGCTTGCCCAGGGAAGTCCACTCAACCAACCCGCTTCTCCAGCCAGTGGGGCCTGGATTATGAAACCCACCCGATATCATTCTGTGCGCAAAGGTGAAACCCTATCTACCATAGGTAGACGTTATGGAATCACCGTTCAATCGCTGCGCAGTTGGAATCAGTTATCGGGCAATAACATTGGTGTCGGTCAGAAGCTCATTGTTCAGCGTACCAAAGTGCCCTCGGGCGCTCCGGTTGTTGCCGAGCAAATGCAGGCAAAATCGACAAATTCTGCCGTGCGCGTTCAATCAACAGGCAACGGATCGGCAACACAAGCCTCCAATCAAAACAATCAACAGAACAGCCAAGCTGCTGCGGCTTCAAATCAAAACAATCAACAGAACAGCCAAGCTGCTGCGGCTTCAACACAGGCTACAACTCCTGCTGCCGCATCAACAGAGGGCCATTCGACCGACACCCAAACGGAGTCTGAAGGGGCTCATCCAACTGCTGCTGGTCCCGAATCTTTAACGGCAACACGTCAAGCCACCCCAACGGTTCGCATGGCGCAGGTCTTCAACTACTACACCGTGCGTAAGGGTGATACGCTTTGGGATATCGCTCAGCGCAAGGGTATTACCGTTGCGGAGCTTCAAAAAGCGAATAAACTTACCCGATCGAGCCGCCTGCAGCCCGGACAAAAACTAAAAATAGCAGCGGGTTAATGAAATGGAGGAGCCAACTCCTGGGTGTCATGTGGGCGACCCTGTTGTTGGCCTGCGATGCAGATCATCCCACCGCTACCCGGCCAGAGCCGATTGGGCAATCGGGTGAACTCATTGTCGTTTGCGAGCCGGCGCTTTGGAATGGAGCCACAGGTAAGGCCATTCGGTCCATCTACGGGGCCTCACAACCCGGAATGCCACAGGCAGAGCCGTGGTATAAAATCTACCAATTTCGGCCCGACCAGATCAGCGCTTTAACGCGCCGATATCGGAATCTGCTGTTCGTGGCTACGGCCGACCGCAACCAAACCGCGTCCGATTTGGAGCAAGATTTATGGGGCGAGGCCAAACGACCACAAGACCGCGGTCAAGCAGTGGACTTTACCCTTGCTGAGAAAAAAAATCATTGGGCCAATGAGCAACACATTCTTTATGCAGTGGGGCGCAATGATGCCGAGTTGGCGCAGGCCCTTCTTCAAAGAAAAGAACCGCTTCTGCAACAACTCAACGCCTCAGAAAGGAGTCGAGGTATGGCGCGACTGAAACGGATACCTCCCCTAAAAGATGCGGTTGATGGCTTGCGCGACAGCCTGGGACTCGACATGCACATCCCCAATACCTATGCAGTTAAGACGTTGAACCGCGATTTTGTGTGGTTGGCCCGCGATTTGGGAGACAAAAGCTACAACCTGTTGATTTGGTCGCGCCCATGGCCGGAAAAAGATCAATGGCCCACGTCAACGCCTGCCGCAACAGCCGACAGCATTCTATCCTGGAAAGACCGCACCACACAGATTCATGTAGCCGGCCCACTCGAGGGTAGTTACTACACCACCGAATACCTGGAGCCGCCTGTTTTTGCTCCCATAACCATCAACAATGCACAAGTGGGAACCGAGATTCGAGGGCTGTGGAAGATTGAACATGATTTTATGGGAGGACCATTCTATCACCTCACGCGATCCGACAGCATCGGTCGTCGTTGGATCCACATGGAGGGATTCATCTACTTCCCCAAGGAATCTAAGCGCGAATTGTTGCGCGAACTAGAGTGCCTCATACACAGCGGTGAAAGTCGGTCTTCAGCCATTCTTGGCCGTTAATGCAGTGTTTATCTTTAGCCTGTAACGTCCATTTGAGCAATGAACAAACAGCTATTTCCTTGGGTGACGGATGAATGGGGCGCCAATGCCATGATGTCATGAGCCGGGTATGGGGATTGTAATACGCAGAAGTTTAAATGCCACTTTGGTGGGCTATGTGGGATTCCTTTTGGGGGCATTCAACCAGGTTATTTTGTTCCCCGCCTGGCTAACACCTGCCCAGTTAGGCATCAAGGAAGTGCTGCTGAGCGCAGCGCTCTTCATATCCATGTTCTCCCAATTTGGGGTCCATTTCATTATGGCTCGGTTCTTCCCCTATTTCGAAGACCGCACGAAACAACACAATGGATTCTTGTTGTTCTGCCTCCTGTTGGGGTCTGTCGGTTTTCTATCCGCCGCCGTAGGTGTGGGTCTGGGCCGCGAACAACTTCTGATGCTATTCGCAGAAAAATCACCCGGAATGCACCCCCATTTTTGGTTGGTCTTGCCCCTGACATTTTGCATAGGTCTTCAAAACATCCTGGAAACCTGGTCGCGACTGCACATGAACATCATGGCCAACACCCTCACCCGCGAGCTTTTGTTGCGCGTGGCACTCACCATATTGGCATTGCTGTTTGGCAAAGGGCACATCGATTTCGGTCAGTTTTTGCTCGGCTACACCTTGAGTTATCTCATTGTCTGTTTGTTGTTGGCGGTGCACCTCAAGCGCATGGGCATTATGTTCCTGGATGCCACCTATCTGAAGGTCGACAAGAAGCGGTTTGCCGAAATGCTCCAATATGGGGCCTACGTGATTCTGGGCGGTGCGGGCTATGTGGTGGCAGAGCGGATCGATGGACTCATGCTGGCGTCTATGACGGGTCTCGAGTTCACAGGGATCTACAGCATGGCATTCTTTATTGCCGCACTGATCGAACTACCCCGCCGTGCCATTAGTCAGTTAACCGCTACCCTCTTTGCCGGGCATTGGAAAAATGAAGATTTCCCTGCCATGCAGGCCCTATTTCGCCAGGTGTCGATCAATCAGTTTCTGCTTGGTGCGCTGATTTTGCTGCTGATCTGGACCAACCTCGATTTCCTGTTCTGGATGATGCCCAATGGTGAAATCTACCGAGCTGGTCGCTATGTCGTACTCATTATTGGACTCACCAAGGTCGTTGACCTCCTTTTTGGGGGCAACCACGAGATATTGCTGAATTCGCCCGCCTACCGATTTAGCCTGATTGCGCTTGTTTTTTTGGGTGTAATTTCCTTTTCCATCAACTATTTAATGATACCTATTTATGGTATGAATGGTGCGGCGGCCGGAACAGTGGTCTCGGTGTTGCTCTACAACAGCCTTAAAAGCGGGTTTATTTGGTTTCGATACCAACTTTGGGCCTTCGACCGCAAGACGATGTATGCGCTGTTGCTGGTGGGAGGCCTTTTCGCATTGCAGGCCATTTGGCCTACCCAACACATGAGCAATCCCGTACAATTGCTGTCGGTATCATTGGTTAAATCAGTGGTGCTGATGATCCTATTCACGGCCGTGCTGTTTCGCTATCAACTATCACCAGAGATTTCGGAAATGTGGCTTAAAAACAAACATCTGATCTTGAATCGGTTCACGAAAACACCAAAATCATGACCCCGGAAGATGTACCCGTCTTGTTTTTGGTATTCAATCGCCCCGAAACCACCGCCCAGGTTTGGCAGCGGATCTGTGATGCTCGCCCGGCGCGCTTGTACGTTGCGTGCGATGGGGCACGGGCCGGACGCGAAGGTGAACAAGAGCGTGTCGATGAGGTGCGGAGGATTACCGAAAACGGCATCCTTTGGCCCTGTCGGATACAAAGACGCTACCGAACCCAAAATCTCGGGTGCCGCCAGGCCGTAAGCGACGCCATTAGTTGGTTTTTTGAACATGAGGAGCAAGGCATCATACTCGAAGACGACTGCCTGCCTTCGGCCGACTTTTTTCGGTTTTGTGCCGTACTCCTCGATCGCTACCGAAACGATGAGCGCATCTTTATGATTTCGGGCAACAATTTCCAGCGTGGCCGGCGGCAAACTCCTTATTCCTATTATTACTCTTGGTATACCCATATTTGGGGATGGGCCACCTGGCGGCGAAGTTGGGCAAAAGTGGATCTGGAAATGAAGTCCTACCCCGAGTTCATCCGTAATGGAGGTGCGCGCCAGCTCGTGCGGCACGCCGACGAAGCCCGCAGGTGGGAAAAGACCTTTGCCCGCTATCTGGAGGGGCGCTACAACACTTGGGATTATCCCCTCATGTTTGCATCATGGTGGCACAAGCAGGTAAGCATACTTCCCGAGGTGAATTTGGTGACCAATATAGGGGCTGGGGCAGGCATCGATCAGACCCACAGCTTTGATCCCTCGGTCGATGCGCTCTTTCACATACCCACCCAAGCCTTGGGCGAGATTCAGCATAATCCAGAGGTTCAAGTAGCCCATGAGGCCGATTACCATACCTTTTCGCACCACATCTATCCCTCTTGGGATAAAAAACTCCGTGCCCGTGTCTGGAAATGGTGGCGTTCCGTTTTTAGGGCGCATAACCTCAAATAGATTTTGTAATTTGGCTCTTTCATGCGCGATTCGCTCCATACGCCCACAGCATCATGAGGTTGTTGCTTGAAATCAGTTTCCGTGGGGTGTATTATTGGCTCACCGATCCCATGTACCGAGCCTTTATTGGGCTGGTGATCCGCTATGGCGATCAGAAGCGAAACCGTACAAAGCGCATCCAGCTGCTCGGTCAACCTTGGTTGGTTCCCGATGCCTATTCATTCATTTGGCAATTCCGGGAGATTTTCACCGACCGCAGCTACGCCTTCCCCTGTACCGACCCCCATCCCGTAATTTACGATTGCGGAAGCAATATTGGATTAAGTATATTGTATTATAGTAAATATTACCCTAATTGCAGGGTTGAGTCTTTCGAACCAAACCCCAAAGTGGCCGAGGTATTGAAGCAAAACACACAAGGTCTAAAGGGATGCACCATCAACCTACACCAAGAGGCCGTATGGATTCGCGATGAGGTACTGGCCTTTGGCGTTGAGGGCGACCCCGACGCAGGCCGTATTGGAGATCCGGACGCGGTGACAGGGACCGTTCAAGTACAAGCCCGCGATTTGCGCAGTATGCTCGATCGAGAATCGCGGATCGATTTCCTAAAAATAGATGTGGAAGGTGCCGAATCCGCAATCATCCCCCACATCATGCCCTGCCTGCACAAAGTGCAATCGCTTTTTGTGGAATACCACAGTCGTCCGGGCGACCCTCAAGCATTGGGTGCGATTTTACGCTGTCTAGGGGAAGCGGGCTTTCGCTACTACCTAAAAACAGAGAATCGTCGCCGCCAGCCGTTCATTAACCACGGACAGGAATTGGGGATGGACTACCAAACCAATGTTTACGCTTTTCGGCTTGGGTCATGATGGGCATATTAGGAAAGGTCTATAAAAAGCAGGTGTTTAATCCCGGAATACCAGGGATTTGGCTGAACCCATTCTTTTTTATCAGAAGAGCCATTTGGCGCGAGGTCAAGCTTTTGGCGCCTCATTTGAAGGGGCACTTACTCGATTTCGGTTGCGGCTCAAAATCCTACCGTTCCTTATTTGCGGTCGACCAATACACAGGACTCGATGTGGAGCAGGAAGGGCATTCTCACGAACAGGAAGATGTGGATGTGTTCTACGATGGCCGGGATATTCCTTTCCCTGAGGGACACTTCGACTCCTGTTTCAGCAGCGAAGTTTTCGAACATGTATTCGACCTACCCCATTCCATCCGTGAAATCTACCGGGTGCTCAAACCGGGTGGATCAGGACTGTTTGTGGTTCCTTTTGTGTGGGACGAGCATGAGGTGCCCTACGATTTCGGACGCTATTCCTCGTTTGGCTTGCATCATTTGCTGAAAGAGGCCGGCTTCGAGTTGGTAGAATCGCGGAAGGACAGTCACTTTTTCCTCGTTCTCCTACAATTGTGGAATCTGTACTTGTTTAATTTTTGTCCACCGAACAAATACGCCCGCCTCGTTTTCACAGCCCTCTTTATTTCTCCTTTTACCTTATTGGGGTGGGTGTTGTCGGCCATTCTACCCAAACAAAGCAGCCTGTATTTCAACAATGTCGTATGGGTCCGGAAACCGGAATAAAAGTACTGCAACTGTCGACCTCCGACCGTTCGGGGGGCGCTGCTTTGGCCTGTATGCGGCTGGCCGAAGCCCTGCAATCGAACGGTCATTCGGTGCGCATGCTTGTTCAGGAGAAACGCTCACAAGCCGATTGGGTGCAAACGGCCAGTACCACACACGCGCACGTTTCGAAGTATCTCAAGCATGTGGAATATGCTGTTTCTAATCGGTTTAAGGTGCGCAAGGGCTATCAGTTTGCTTCAGAACCCTGGTTGGCGCATCCCATCGCCCGTCACCCCTGGCTGGAATGGGCCGATGTGATCAACATTCACTGGGTGCAGCATGGTTTTCTGGGTATTCGTGAATGGGCTCAGATAGGCGCCCTGGGCAAGCCGGTGATCTGGCACCTCCATGATTTTCGTCCGTTCACGGGCGGGTGCCACTATCCGGGCAACTGCCGTAACTACCTTCAGACTTGCGGACGATGTCCTGCGCTGCGCAGTTCATCGGCGGATGATGAGTCGGCCGGGCAGTGGCAACAACAGTCGATTGTCTTTCAGCGCTACCCCATGGTTTTGGCAGGTGCCAGCGCGTGGATTACCCGTGAGGCGCAGCGTAGTGGACTGGGTGCCTGGGTGCGGACGGTACATATGCCCAACCCGATGGATACCGGGCAATATTCACCCGGACCGCGTGCAGTGAGCCGCGCCGCCTTAGGCCTTCCCCAGGATGTGCCGCTGCTGCTTTTTGCCTCTATGAATGCGGCCGATGAACGGAAGGGATTTCGGCAATTGATCGAGGCCCTCAACCACCTGAGTCGCTCGAATCCCCGGGTGGAATTGATTGTGGTGGGCAAGTCAAAGCCTGAATGGGCCCATTCCTTGCCCTGCCGCGCCCACCTGCTGGGCAGTCTTTCGCCCGACCGAATGATCGATGCCTACCGGGCAGCGGACGTTTTTGTACTCCCCAGTCTCGAAGACAACCTGCCCAATACGGTTTTGGAGAGCATGGCCTGCGGCACGCCAGTGGCCGCGTTCCGCATCGGGGGCATCCCCGAGATGGTTCAGGATCCGGATAACGGGGCTCTGGCTCAGGCCGGTGATGGTGCTGATCTCGCTCGTGCCATTGCTGCGCTTATTCATCACCCCAATCCGGGGGTCCTGGCGGGAAATGCGCGGGCGTGGGTGGATGCCCATTTCCACCCAGATCTTGTAGCGCGTCGGTACACCCGATTGATGCAGGCGCTGTTGAATGGTGAAACGGATTTGGAGTCTAAGGTGTATGGATCTTAATTTACTTAAGCTCGCGAATGGCTTACTGCTTTGGAAATGGCTTACTGCTTTGGAAATGGCTTACTGCTTTGGAAACGGCTTACTGCCTTGGAAACGGCTTATCGTTGTGAAATTGGTTTACCCTCCGTTAACGTCTCGCCGTCCATACCCGGGTCGCCGACCTTAATTTGATTTTCATCTATGGATCATCCCCAATTCAGCATCATCACCGTTACCT
>SYHW01000005.1 GCA_005799065.1 Bacteroidota bacterium | reverse complement strand
GCTCCTTCAACCACTCGGACACCTCTCAGGATCCACAAATCAGCGCGCTAATATAGATAAAAAAGAGTCATTCTTAAGTGAAGAAATAAGAAGTTAAATAAATGGCTTTAGACCTCTGTTAACTCCCCTTTTAGATCCTTGTTGATAGACTTTTCAAGTTCGAAACCAGTGTAGTCGTTACCCAATAGCCACATGATTTTGGTGATAGCGGCCTCAAAGGTCATATCTCGTCCACTTACGACCCCCATTTCGCGCAAGGCGGTCGAGGAATGGTAGCGCCCCATATCGACATACCCCCCGCGACATTGGGTGACAGAAACTACAGTTCGACCACTATTTATATAGTGCCTCAAAGCATCGAGCAGCCAGCTATGTGTGGGTGCATTGCCCATTCCGAAGGTCTCCATCAGCAACACACGGTTGTCTGCCGATTCCAATAACGGCGTCACTACGGACTTTGCCATACCGGGAAACAATCGAATGCCTGCAACACCCGGGTCGATTCCCTTTCTCAGTTTGAATAACGGGCCATCAACCGGACGGATATATCGATCCTGAAACCGGATGACCGTACCCACCTCTACCAAGGCAGGATAATTGGGCGACTGAAAAGCCTGGAATTTATCGGAGTCGAACTTAGAGGCGCGATTGCCACGGAAAAGTCTGTAATCGAAATAAATACACACCTCTGGAACACGAGGATGACCATTCGAATCTGTAGCCCCCGCTAATTCAATGGCCGTCGTTAAATTTTCACGCGCATCCGTGCGCGGGATACCCAAGGGAAGTTGAGATCCGGTCAGAATCACCGGCTTTGCTAGTCCATCAAGCATGTAACTCAAGGCACTCGCAGTATATGCCATGGTATCCGTGCCATGCAAGACCACAAATCCGTCATAATTGTTGTAGTGTTCCGAAATGGATTGCGCAATGCTTTGCCAATGGTGGGGCTCAGTTTGTGATGAATCGATAGGATTAAAGGGGGTAACCGCATCCAGATGATATCCCAATGCCTTTAATTCGGGCAACTTTTGCTCAACATCATCCAATGCGAAAGAAATGAGTGCGCCCGATTGTTCGTCCCGCACCATACCCAAAGTGCCTCCAGTGTAAATTAGCATTACCCGTCTACTCATCAAAAAACAGGGTTTGGGCATTACGCGTGCATATTTCCGCTGCTTCTTCGGTCGATATGGACCAACACTCTGCCACCACGCGGACAACCTCGATGATGCGTGCGCTTTCATTGCGCTGTCCGCGGAAGGGGAAGGGACTCAAATACGGACTATCTGTTTCCAACACAACCCGACTTCGATCGACTTGCTGAACCACGGATCGCAACTTATCCGCGTTTTTGTAGGTCAAAACCCCGCCGATTCCCAGAAACATCCCCCGATCGATGATGCGCTTCGCCTCTTCTAAGGAACCGGAGAAACAATGGAATACGCCGGGTAGCGTTCGATTGCCTAACGCTTCCAAAATGACATGGGTGCTTTCGCGGGAATGGATCACAACAGGAAGGGACTTGCGCTGAGCCTGATCCACTTGCCATAAAAAGGCCGCTTTCTGCTGGTCTAGATTGTCTTTACGCCAATATAGGTCGATCCCGATCTCGCCAATCGCTACATATTTTCGTCGATCCAACCAAGAAAACAAATCCTCTACAACCACTTGCCAATCGTCGCACACTGAACAAGGGTGCAGGCCCATCATCGATCGAACCACTTCGGGGTAAGCATCCTCCAGAGCGTGCATACCAACCACACTTTCCAAATCCACATTCGGCAAGAGCATCATACGCACCCCCGAATCATGAGCACGTTGCATCATCGCATCTCGATCGTTATCGAATTGCGAACTATAAAGATGGGTGTGTGTATCGGTTAGAACCACGTCGGCAAATAAGAGCCTGCGCGATGAAAACAGGGAGCAGGGCGGTGAGAACAGGGAGCAGGGCGATGAAAAAACGATCCGCCTTGAAAGCGATTAATTGCGCCGCGACAACAGCAAACTAGCGTAATAAAGTAAGGTAGCAAGCGAACTCAACGCTGCAATGACATAGGTCATGGCGGCCCAATGGAGGGCATCTTTGGCCATAGAATGCTGACGGGATGTGGTGATGTTGTTGCGGTCGAGCCAGGCCAATGCCCGTCGGCTGGCATCAAATTCAACGGGTAGGGTCACAAAAGTGAAGACGGTGGTGAGTGCGAATAGGGCAACCCCCAACATAAGCAACTCAGGGAAAATGTGCAGCGTTAAAACCCCACCCATGAGTATCCAAGGCATGAATCGACTGGTTGCACTCAAAGTGGGCACCATTTTGGACCTGAATTCCAGCCATGAGTATGCATTCGCATGCTGTACGGCATGTCCCACCTCATGGGCTGCCACAGCGGCAGCGGCGACTGAGTTGCCATAATATACCTCCCGACTCAGGTTCACGGTGCGGTCCAAGGGGTTGTAGTGGTCGGTCAATTGTCCTTCCGTGGAAATGATCTGAACATCGCGGATTTGGTGGTCGCGCAACATCCGTTCAGCAATTTCGCGACCCGACATGCCTCCGTCGAGCGGGGTAGCGGTGTACTTGCTGAAACGGTTCTTGAAACGGGCACTGACGATCCAACTGGCGATCATCATGAGAATCATCAAAACATATAAGGGATTCATATAGCTTTTATTTAAAATATTTAAAATCGAACATTAAACGCGGAATATGCCCAAAAAGTTCCTTTCCAGCGAAAGGCTACCAAATCCGGCCAAACGCTTTCAAATCCAGCGAAGCGCTACCAGATTTTCTCGATAAGGTCGTCTGCTGTTATCCCTTCTGCTTCCGCTTTGTAGTTGAGCACCATGCGGTGGCGAAGAATGTTCTTCGCAACGGCACGAACGTCCTCAATGTCGGGGGCATATTTGCGGTTGAGGGCGGCGTGGCATTTGGCTCCGATGGCCAGGTATTGTGAAGCCCTTGGACCGGCACCCCAACTCACCAAGCGATTGGTTTCGTCGCCTGCAAACGATCCTCCGGGCCGTGTTTTGTGGGCGAGTTTCACCGCATAGTTCAACACCGTATCGCTGATCGGAATGCGGCGAACCAACTGCTGAAAGTAGAGAATTTCATCGGCCCCCATGACCTTGTTGGCCGACGGCAAGCGATCGGTAGTGGTATGCCTCACCACCTCTAACTCGTCCTCAAATTTGGGATATCCGAGTTGTACATGGAACATGAAACGGTCGAGCTGAGCTTCGGGCAAAGGGTAGGTACCTTCCTGCTCGATGGGATTTTGGGTGGCGAGCACAAAAAACGGGGCTGGCAGGGAGTAGTATTTTCCTGAAACAGTAACCTGCTTCTCCTGCATGGCCTCCAACAACGCACTCTGCGTTTTGGGCGGCGTTCTGTTGATCTCGTCGGCCAACACCACATTGGCAAAGAGTGGGCCCGGAACAAACCTGAAATGTCGCTGGTCGTCGAGCACCTCCGAACCCGTTATGTCGCCCGGCATCAGGTCGGGGGTAAACTGAACGCGACTGAAACTCAAATCAAGCACCTGCCCAATGGTGTGCACCAGAAGGGTTTTGGCTAAACCCGGCACACCCACAAGAAGACAATGGCCGCCGCTGAAAATAGAGATAAACACCGATTCCACCACTTGGTCCTGGCCAATCACCACCCTGAACACTTCATTGCGACATTGTTGGTAGCGCTCAAACAAGGCGTCGACGGCTTCTTTATCAGAGGAAAAACTTAGAGACATAGGGCTTTAGAATTGGAGGGCAAAAGTACGAATATGTTTGGCTCAGGTCGGCGAATTATCTTTCATGGCTGAGAAAACGGGCATCCTGAACCACGAGGTCTTCGGTCAGTGTGTATACCCGGGGAACAGCCGTGGGGATCTCAAACTGCAGAATTTCAGCCGGACTCATTCCTTCGAGTTGCATGACAAGGGCCCGTAGGCTGTTGCCATGTGCCGCCACCAGCACGTTTTTTCCTGCGCGCAGAAGCGGAAAAATCTCTTGCTTCACGTACGGAATGACCCGCGCTGCTGTGTCTTTCAGGCTCTCACCATCTGGAGGGGCCACATCATAACTGCGGCGCCAAATCAGTACCTGTTCATCTCCATAGCGCTCGGCTGTTTCGGCTTTATTTAGACCCTGAAGCATCCCATACATCCGCTCATTGAGCGCTTCGTTGGCGATTACGGGAAGTTCCTCATTTCCCATCACGCGAAGCATGATGCGCAAGGTATTCTGCGCCCGCTGAAGTGCACTGGTGAATGCCAGGTCGAAATGGTAGGTGGCCAACAACCCCCCGGCACGTGCGGCTTCTTCTTCACCTTGAGGCGATAAGGGCACATCGACCCAACCCGTAAAGCGATTCTCGAGATTCCATTGAGATTGTCCGTGTCGGACCAAAACCAGCGTAGGCATAAATACAATTCGTTTAAATAAATAGCAATCGTGTGACTTTGTGGCGACCGCTGACACCCGCGCAGGCATTCAAATCCTCGATGATCTTGGCCTGGTTGAGGTGCAGCTCCGACCTGAGTGCCGCATCGCCGATCCGAACCATGAGTTTTTGTCCGCTCACCAAGAATGATTCCGTACGCGAAGCCACAGCCTCACCCATTAACCCATCCCAACAACTGCGCATGCGCACCTCATCGAGGGGTGCTCTCAACTTATAGGCCTCAACTAAGTCGCCTAATACCTTGGCTAAACTGCTCGCATCGCCCCCCCTGATCCTCATCCGATGTGTCGTTCTGCATGATAGGACGAGCGAACAAGCGGTCCGCTCTCCACAAAATCAAATCCCCGGTCATATCCCATCTGCTTATATTCTGCGAAAAGATCGGGGTGTACGTATTCCGCCACTTCCAGGTGACGAGCAGTCGGCTGCAGATATTGGCCGATGGTGACGACATGAACCCGGGATTCGGTGAGGTCGTCGAGCAATCGGGCAACATCGTCGCGGGTTTCACCCAAACCCACCATGAATCCGGTTTTGGTGCGGAGTCCAGCCGCACTGATGCGCGACAACTGTTCTAAGCTCCGTTTATATCGGGCCTGTGGACGAACCAATCTATACAGCGGCTCGACCGTTTCCATATTGTGTGAAACCACCTCCGGGCGCTCTGAAATCATCAAGTCTAATGCATCCCAATTGGCTTTCACATCGGGAATCAACGTCTCCAATGTGGTGCTGGGTGATGCTTTTCTTATTTCTCGCACGGTGGCGGCCCAAACGGTTGCCCCTCGGTCTTGAAGTTCGTCGCGGTTAACCGAGGTGAGCACCGCATGCTTCACCCCCATTAAACGAATCGCTTCTGCTACCCGATAGGGCTCATCGAGATCAAGTTCCGTTGGACGACCTGTGGCAACCGCGCAAAACGAACATCCACGCGTGCAAATATTGCCCAAGATCATAAAGGTGGCTGTTCCGGCCCCCCAACATTCGCCCATGTTGGGGCAATTACCACTTTCGCAAATGGTATGCAGTTGGTATTGATCGACCAGGCCCCGTACTTTTCGAAAAGCCTCACCCGAGGGAAGCTTTACCCGAAGCCAATCAGGCTTTTTGCGCCGCTCGGAGCGGATGTCGAGCACCAAATGATCGTCCATTGTGCAAAAATACGCTTCAATCGATCAAGATGTAAAATTAATACCTACCATTTGTTGCCGAGATGCACTGCAAAGTAAAGGGAAGGATACACCAATGGATTTTTTAGGCTTCCTGGAATACCTGGAATATTCTCGGCCATAACCGATGGTCTAAAAGGGAGTAAATCGACCGATATCCCAGCTTCCAACACCCTCAGTTCTTCGGCCGTTGCACCCCATTCAAAAAGTAAACCCACCCGCCCGTAAACACCCGCTTGAAGGCTCATTTCATCGAGACCTTCCTGGAAGCGGGAACGACCATAAATATTGCTTTGTCCATGCCGCTTTGGGTCGTAGCGCTCCGATCGCACCGTTACATATTGGGGATCTGCCGGATCGATGGGATATAATACATCGAGGTAAACAGGCTTCAAAAATGCCATAGATAATCCACCGCCATAACGCCAACGCCACTCAACCCCGTTTTTGGGGCCCTTTTCAAAGAGCAGTCGTTCCCGGCTGTATCCGCCGCGCAAAAGAATTAACTCGTTGAGCTTCCCAAATACAAATGGCCTCGGATTGATGAATTGTTCGTTGGTAATACGCACCTCCTTCGGGTGCTTGAGCCGCCACAATTCTACCTCCCAAGCTCTATCTTCCCTGCTGTTGGCGCTTCGTCCGAATCGACCATTCACAAACCATCCGAGGTTGTGGACTCCACCTCCAAAGGTGTAATAACGAAAGTAATTGATATCACCCCGTCCGCTGGAGGCCACAGCCGGGTTGATAGAAGGCGGCAAAGTCTGGGCGTGAAGGTCAAATAATGAAATACTTGGTACAACAAATATCCCTATAGCATAAAGTAACTGACTCAGCGCCCGGACTGTACTTTTGTTCAGAAGGGGGGGGGCTAAATTCAAATTCATAAATGGGTGAAGCGCGTTCGCACTAACAAATATAAGGAACATACAGTGCTTTAAAATGTTGTGCGGGCAAACAAAAATGGTATTTTGGCTGACTCAATCCCCTCGATCAAAATGAAACATCTTAAAAACACTTCAGACTTTGGACCGACTTAAAAAGAACCGACTATGACACAAATGGAGTCAAATTACTTGGGTGCACTGCGCTGTTTGGCGCGGCACACCAGCTCGGACGCAGAATTGATGACCGACGCGCCACGCGACAACCACGGCCTGGGCTCAGCTTTCTCCCCAACCGATTTATTGGCTACCGCACTGTTGACCTGTATGCAAACCATAATGGGCATTACTGCCCGTACGCGTGGATGGAATCTTGATGGGATGAGCGGATCGGTTCGAAAGGAAATGACGAACGATGGACCCCGAAGGATAGCTCAGTTGACGGTTGACTTGCATATCCCCGGAGCATGGTCGCCCCGAGACCGCGCGATTCTTGAACAAGCCGCATGCAGTTGCCCGGTTGCTAAAAGCCTATCCCCGGAAATCGAGCAGAGGGTTTTCTTCAACTACGGTCAGAAGACTCTGTAGGGGCCGGGCTGTTTTGTCCATAAGCCGGACAAGAGCGGTGACACGAAGAGGCAAAAAGTGCGAGCGCCAAAAGAGATAAAAGGAAAAAGGACTTTTTCATAGTTCGATATTTGTAGACGAAAGACCGAAAAAAATGTGAAATTACCAAACCTTTACCCATATGTTGATTCCGTAAAATTGGTAGATCTCTTGCACAGCGAGTCTTTGCGCGATTTTCTTCAGTCGGAGGCAGCACGGGATGAACGAGGCCGAATCTCAAGGGCTCAAAAGACTTTTGGGCCGATGGCGTCATTCGCTTTAGAGCAGCTGCATGTTCAAAGAAAAGCTGTGGTAAAAGCACCTCAGCTGTATCTAAGCGGGTGGCTGTTCACCCAGCGCAGCCTTGAGCAATGCACCTCTGAGGCTGTGGCTAGGGTGAAGTCAAAATGGCTGCAGGGAGATCGTTTCACGGACCTCACAACAGGGGCCGGGGTAGATGCCTTCTTTGCATCACGCTCGGGTATTCCACTCTCATTGGCCGAACATGATCCTTTGCTCAGGGCGATGCTTGCTTACAATTTTAGATGGACAGGGAACCTGCTGAACATTGAAGAGGATGGGATGTCCTATTTAAAGTCCATCTCAGAATCCGCGTCAATGAGCGGTGTGCATACTCCCCTGATGAAAACTAAGGCGGATAATTCAAGCAATCCCATCGACCGCCACGCCATCGGATCGGTGGCTTATATTGATCCAGATCGCCGGCCAGATGGGCGACGCACCTCATCTTGGCAAGATTCCATTCCAAATATAATAGCGATCATGCCCCAATTGTGTAGATCGTTCGATAGTGTTTGGGTGAAGTCATCGCCGATGACCGATCCCACCGCGAGTATGCGTGCGTGGAATGACCACACCACGGATGTATTCGCTATTTGTTGGCAAGGTGAACTGAAAGAAATTCTGTTTAGAGTACAGAAAGAGCGGCACGGTGATTGTCGACTGCATGCGGTTTACATTCATGGGCATGACCCTAATGATTCAATTGAAGCCATAAAAGGCCAAAATACATCCCCAATGGTGCATGATATTGTACCTCCCCCCTTTCATATCTACTCACGGAGCTTGTCTGAGGCGAAAGCCGTACACAGCAACGCTTCCCAAGTCGGACCGGGCGATATGCTTTTCGAACCCCATGCGGGACTCACCCGATTGAATTTGTCGGGGCACTTTGCAGCAGAAATGGGGTATACTCAACTCGCACCCCATGTGCCTTATTTTTTGATGGACTCCAATCACTCCGCCCTGCGAACGGATCACATGCCTGGCCGGATATTTAAAATTCGCGAAGTGCTCAACTACCAACCCAAGACCTTGGCGAACCAATTGAAGACAATGGGCGTTCACCGCGCTATGTTGGCCAGTAAATGCTTTTACCTCAATGTGGCTCAGCTGAGGTCGACCCTCAAAATCCCGGATGGCGACGACGCCTACCTGATTTTTACCACTTTATCCGGCAATAGGGCCGTTTGTTTTGTGGCAGATCTGTTGTAAGACTTCCCTTGAATGATACGCCCTTTATAGCCTTTGGATGCCTTTCCGCAGGTGCTTATGGGCTAACAAAGTTGATGCCCAATTGGAAGTAGGGGGTATTCCCCAGGCTGTTGATCTGAGCAAAAGGTTGATCGCCGAAAAATCCCCTAAAAAATTCCTTGCCACCGGGTAATGCATCCGCATCGAAGCTGTAGTCGAGACGAATCCCTGCCTGGGCGTGCATCCACCAATACCCTTTTAACTGGCGAAGGTATTCGAGGCGTGGGCGCAGTTCACCTCTACGGATTTCGAAACTGCTGCCATTAAGTCCTCGCGATGAAAGCCGCTCGATGCGGTAGCTTTGTCCTTCCAGCTCAAATCCTCCCAAAAGCATGCTGTTTCGATCGATGTTGTAGCGTATGGAGGCCCGGGCCGGCAGGAGCGATTCGAAACCCCAGCGCCGATTGGGTGCCGTCCAATTGAGCATATAAATCGGCAAGTAGTTCAATGCGCCCACTCTGTAAGTACGCACGAGGCCCACGCCCCACTGTTTTCGCTCATGGGGTCGCTTTCCCCAAATGACCGCTGCGGAAGTGCGCGCAACAGGCTGCAATTCGATTCCAAAATCCCCACTCATGTCGACTGAGGCCTGAACGAGGAGAAACTGCTCCGCATTGAGCGGCTTATAGATGGTAGTGCTCAACCCAGCCGTGCGTAAACCTCCTTCCTTGAGTGCAGTGGCCACGCTATTCTGTTCCGGAGCAGCAGTATCATTCACGATGGGTTCCTCCAATTGGTAGCGACTTTCCCAGTAATTGCCTCCCAATTGCCATACCAGGTTGTTGCGGGATATAACGGGAATACTGGCATTGAATCGGAGCCCCCCCGTCGACTTCACCCGTTCGGCACGCCCGTATTGGGGGATACTGTCGTCTGCAAATTCTCCCCAATCCGACAAATTCATTTCATAGCCCAACTGACGATCATAGGCGAGGCTGATGAATCTCTGGGGCGACGTGCCCACAATCCGTGCACTGGCGTAGCTTTTGCTGCTGCCACCACCGGCCAATTCTGCCGAACCGTAGTCTTCGTCGTCATCGACCCGGCTGCTGTCGGTGCTTTGTGCCTCGGCTTGTAGGCCTACAAAAAACAGTAAAAGAGCAACGGATAACTGCCAAAAGAACAAGAAACGCATACTATTTCTTTATCGTGACCCGCTGCCAAACATCAGTCCTGCCGAAGGTTTTCACCCCAACATACCCTCGGATGTCGAGGGTATTTTCATCACGCGCCTTAATGACGCACGAATAGGTATTTCCATTTTCTGGGTCATAGATCGTGCCGTTGCCCCATTCTTTTTTACCAGAGTAAGTAAAATCCTTGAGTAATCGGTAGCCTTTAAGGGGAACTTGACGCATCGACTCATCGGGGTTGTTGCGGTCGACTTTCGGTAATCCCGTATTTGGGTCATTGGGTTCACGCAACCAAACGATTTTACCGAAGTACTTGTCGGCGATTTTTTCAACCTTTACCCGGGCTTTTCCGTGTGAGGGCTCCCAAACGCCGACGAGTAAATCGCCCTCTGCGGATTGTGCACCTGCATTTTCTGCACCAATAAAGGCAGCAGCTACCCATAAAATCAAAAGTACTTTTTTCATTTACTTGTTATTTTTTAAATTCGGTAACAAAAACCACTTCTGCAATGAGGTTGAGATCTGCATCCAGATCTCGATTCAAATTAACGTCCGCAACGAGGGTAATGGGCTTCCCTTCGAAAAAATCCTCAATGTTCTTTTGCTCCTCGGCTACCTGAAGCTCCCAGGTGCTGTCGCCGACGGCCACTGGATTCAATACCCCCACACGACGCATGTCTGCGCCCGGTGCGGCTAGGGAAAAGGTAATATCAGAAAATAAATCGGCATACAAGCCCGTGCCCGTTAACCGAATTTTGCTGACACGCGCAGAGGTGATTTTCTTTCCTTCAACCGATTCTCGGGCCGGTGTCCATTCCGCTGTGGCTGTATTGGATCCTTCAAAAAGGGGGCCAGAAGCCACCAGAACTACTTTTCCCGTTTCCAGACTCAACTGCTCTCCACCCCTAGTGCAACCCAACAGGGCTGCTGCAATCAAAACGAACATTAGACTGTTGCGTAGCATAAGTTATTTTTGGTTTGATTTTAGGTCGACAAAAATAGTGGGCGTTTGCCACTGTGCCAAGGAATCGACTTTATTATTATTAATGACATTAAACCTCCCATTCAAATATTGCTCTTAGGTGCACGAAATGAAAATGAAGAAATGAAAGTCAACAAGAACATCGCCATCAGTGAGAGCGGTTTTATTTTTAATCCGGGAACGGGCGACTCATTCAGCACCAATTCTATTGGCCAAGAGGTCATTAGTATGCTGAATGAAGGGAAAACACGCGACGAGATTACCCAGGGTATTTTGGTCCGATATGAAGTGGAAAAAGGAATTCTAGAAAAGGATCTCGATGACTACTTTTTTATGCTTGGCACCTACCATATCGTGCAGAACGGCTAGTCATTCACAACGAAATAACTAAATATTAAACAAGTTTCTGATTTTTCCTGTGAAAACACTAAATATTGCGCTTACGGGTCTCAACAACATCGACTCGCCCGGACCCGGCATACCCGTGGCAAGAGCTTTACGTTCGGGTGGGCTCGACCCGCTGCGCATTATCGGTCTGGCCTACGACAACCTCGAGCCAGGACTGTACATGCACGAACTGATTGATCGTTCCTATCAGATTCCCTACCCTTCGGCTGGATCTGAGGCGCTGTTTAATCGATTAAAAGCCATTCACGAAATCGAGTCGATCGATGTGGTGATTCCCAACTTCGATGCAGAATTGCACAACTTTATGCGCATTTCGGATCGATTGAGAACAGAGTTGGGCATTCAGTCGTTCCTTCCAGACCATCATTCATTCGAAATGCGCCAGAAAACGGCATTGGCCGATTGGGGTGAAAAACTGGGAATCAAAGTTCCTGCCACCCGAACCGCGTTTTCTTGGTCGGAAGCGCGACAAATCGCGTCTGAATGGGGTTACCCCCTGATGGTGAAAGGCAAGTACTACGATGCCTATATGGCATACGATGCGGATCAGGCGGCAGCCTATTTCTACAAGCTTTCAGCGAAATGGGGCTTGCCCGTTTTGCTTCAACAAATCGTTAAAGGCTCGGAAGTGAACGTGACCGCCTTGGGCGACGGCAGTGGGGCTTGCATCGGGGCCGTGCCCATGCGCAAGATGTTTATTACCGACAAAGGAAAGGCTTGGGCTGGGATCACCCTGCACGATGATCGACTCCTCGAAATTGCCCGCACTGCCGTTGCCGGCAGTTGCTGGCGGGGGGGATGCGAACTTGAATTCATCAAAACACCCGACGACCACTACTACCTCATCGAAATGAATCCACGCTTCCCCGCTTGGGTTTATTTGGCCGTTGGCAGCGGTCAGAACCATCCGGAGGCGCTGGTGCGCCTCGCCCTGGGTGAAGCGGTTGAGCCCATGACCCACTATGAGATTGGGAAGATGTTCATCCGCTACAGCTACGACCAAATCGTGGACCTCAAAGAATACGAGCACATCAATACCCATGGCTGGCTCTAAGTTGTGCCCGCTCGACCAAAAGACTCCACCCTTTCCCGCTCAACTAACAGACTCCACCCTTACCCGCTCAACCAACAGACTCCACCCTTGCCCGTTTAAAACCCAGCAACCGATGCTCCCCTACGAAAGACCCATCATCACCCGATACAACCCAGGCATTACCAACAAATTCGGAAGTAAAGTCGACTATTTCCCCTTCACCCAAATTGACGGCGTGCCTGTCAAGAGGCTTATCGATGCGTATGGTTCACCTTGCTTTGTGCTTTCCGAACGCACCATTCGCGATACCTATCGGAATGCACTGCGCGCCTTCTCAACCCGTTACCCCAAGGTGCAATTTGCTTGGAGTTATAAAACCAACTACCTCAACGCCGTATGCCAGGTCTTTCATCAGGAAGGCGCCTGGGCAGAGGTGGTCAGTATGTTCGAATATCAAAAAGCCATCCTCAACGGAGTACCTGGCGAGCAGATCCTGTTCAACGGCCCGGACAAAACCGCCGATGACCTTCGGATCGCCTTACAAAACAATTCCTTGATCCACATCGACCACTTCGACGAGCTGTACTTACTCAGCGAAATCGTTCGCGACAGTGGAAAAAAAGCGAGGGTGGCGATTAGAATCAATATGGACACTGGTGTTTATCCACAGTGGGATCGATTTGGCTTCAATTATGAGAATGAAACAGCCTGGGAAGCTGTGCAGAAAATCATGGGGCAGTCCAACATGATTTTAACGGGTCTGCATTGCCATATAGGAACCTATATGTTGAGCACCCGGGCCTACCACCTGGCAGCGACAAAATTGGCTCAACTGGCACTGCGGATCAAAGGTCAGTACGGCCACCGCATCGCTTACATCGACATCGGAGGGGGGTTCGCTTCGGGCAATACGCTAAAAGGCTCCTACCTTCAGGGTTCGGATGTGATCCCAACAATGGACGACTATGCGGAGGCAATCTCCACCGCATTGCTTGGAAGTGGCATACCCACCGCCGAATTGCCCAGCCTTTATTTGGAAGCGGGCCGGGCCCTGATCGATGATGCTGGGTATTTGCTGGGGAGTGTATTGGCCATCAAACGGCTGAGCGACGGCCGACGGGCCACCATCATGGACTTTGGCGTTAATTTGTTGTTCACCTCGTTTTGGTATGACCACCGCATCACCCCCGCGCAGGAATTCAGTAGGCATACCGAAGATATGGTGGTCTATGGACCTTTATGCATGAATATCGATGTGGTCCGCGAAAACATTTCACTCCCCCTCTTAAACAGGGGCGATCATGTGGTGGTGCACCGGGTTGGGGCCTACAACATGACCCAGTGGATGCAGTTTATTTCGATGCGCCCAAATGTGGTGCTGATTGACCTTGAGGGCGGTGTTCATTTGGTTCGGGCGCGCGAAACTGTCGATACGCTTAATCAACAAGAACAAACGCCTGCTCATTTGCTATCCATCTCACCCGTTTAATTTAACACGAAATTAAGGGTACAAGTTCATGCGAACCTAAGGCTCAATTCATGCAATCCCAAAGCCTAATTTCTTGGTGGCAAGGCATCCGAAACAGCTACGCTCAATTGTTCTTTTCCCTGAGTCCGTGGGTAGGCTGGGGGTCGATTATAGCCAGTTTCGCCTCTCCTTGGCTTGGATTGTGGGGATTGGCATCGGTATTAGCTACCAATGCCTTGGCTACTTTAGCGGGTCAGAATCGGCAAGCCATCAAAGAAGGGATGTTTGGATTCAATGCCCTGCTTTTGGGACTTGCCCTTGCATACCGCTACAATCCAAACCCCACATTGGCCGTGGTTTGGTTGAGTGCGATGGTGCTGTTGGTGTTGTTGACTGTATGGATGGGTAAGCGACTGGCCCTGTCTGGTCTACCCGCGCTTACCCTACCTTTTGTTGGCAGTATGTGGGTGGTGGTATTGGCATCGGACCGCTTGCCCGGACTAGAACCAGCGCACCACTTCGCTGCAGGGTACTCTGAATATTCGCTTTATGGACTGGGGATGCCCTCCATTCTCGATGAATCTGAGCATTTTGGACTACCCTTGTTTTGGTCGTCCTATTTTAAGGTGTTATCGGCCACCTTTTTCCAACCCAAAGTGGCCACGGGAATCCTTCTGTTTATAGCAATGCTGATTCACTCGCGCATTCAGGTGCTCCTCACCCTTTTGGGCTTCAGCATGGCCTTTCTTTCCTTCCGCTTTTTAGGAGCCGACACCGACAGCTTGGTTTATCAATTAGCCGGACCCAATTTCCTTTTCTTGGCCATCGCAGTCGGGGGGTTTTATTTGATTCCCTCCACCGCATCATGGTTGACTGTTGTTGCATTAACTCCCGTTCTGGCACTCATACACCTGGCCCTTATGCCCGTTTTGCTTCGGTTTGGACTAGCACCCTACACCTTGTCCTTCAATCTGCTGACCATCTTGCTTTTGTTTTTGCTGAAACAGCGTTCTGTTTGGCAACCCTGGCTTGAATTAACAGGCATTCAGTACTACAGTCCCGAAAAGGCCCTCTACAAGCATCGAGCAGGGATCCGGTGGCGGAGGGAGTCGCGCTATGCCCGTTTTCGCTTGCCCATCTGGGGTACGTGGAAAATTAGTCAGGGATACGATGGGCAGCACACCCACCTGAAAGAGTGGGGCAAGGCCCTCGATTTTGTGGTGTGTGATGAACAGGGCCGGCATTTCTGTGGGCAAGGCGACCAACCCGAAGATTTTTATGGATACGGGAAACCTGTGGTTGCTCCTTTAGAGGGGTATATCCAACGAATCGATAACCACGTCTATGATAACGAGGAAATAGGGGATGTTGATACCGATCGGAACTGGGGGAATTGCGTCGTTATCAACCACAACAATGGACTTTACTCGCTTTTGGCGCACCTGAAGAAGGACAGCGTACAGGTAGTGGTCGGTCAATGGGTGGAAAAGGGCACGCTCATCGGGAGTTGCGGAAACAGTGGCCGCTCCCCCGAACCGCACCTTCATTTTCAAATCCAAACCACCCCAGAAGTAGGCGCCAAAACCCATGCGTATCCCTTGGCCTACTTTATGGAATACAAGGACGGCAAGGAGCAGTTGCGTTGCTTTGAAGTACCGCAGGAAGATCGTTTGGTGGCGAACATCGAGCCCGACGGGGTGTTGGCTGCTGCCCTGAGGTTCAAACCGGGCATGCGGTTCAAATGGACCCGCTCAGATACCGCCGCCCAAGCAGCCGTTGTGGAATGGCGATGCGCTACCGATGCCTACAACCAAACCTACCTCGAATGCATGGATACGGGCGATCTGATGTGGTTTTCCCACGATGGGGTCATGTTTCAGGCCTTCGATTATGAGGGCAAGCGATCGTCGCTCCTCTACCGCTTCTATTTGGCCGCCTACCGCATCTTCATGGGTGAACAAAAAGGCGTTACGATTCATGAAAATATCCCACCCATCGATTATGGAAGCCGGTTCATTTTGACTGTTCACGACCTGTTTGCCCCATTTGTTTCATTCTACCTCATCAACTATCGTTCATCATTCGGTTCATTGTCGGGCGCGGAGTCCCAGGATCCAGACATTCGCATCATCGAATCAGCGGTGGACTCAAATTTTCTGAACCTTAGGGGGGCGGCATCGAATAGCCGGTTTATTATAGGCCCAACGGGCATCAACGAATGGTCGATGAGTGGGTCCGACGGTTTTGTCGCTTCCTACAAATGCCGCATTCTGGGATAATTGATTTGCCGATGCGTCTAACCATTCTGCCATTTTTTTGGGTATTGATCACAACAGTCTGTTCTTTTGGGGAAGCATCCGCCCAAGGCATTTCTAATAAAGCGGTTATAGACAGCATTTCATACCAACAATTCATGAATGGAGATGTAAGCGGCCTGCGCCAAACATTAAAAGAAGCTCAGGCGGCGCAGGTCGACTTTTTCTACTTGCGCCTGCGTGCAGCGCTGTTGTATACCCGCCTAGGTCATTTTGAAAGGTCATACCCCCATGCTCATCGGTTGATGCAAATAAATCCTTATGATACCCTTGCTCAGCGTTTATGGCTGTTGGCACTGCGATACACAGGCAGACGAACCGAAGAGCTCCGCTGGTTGTCGACCTGCGATTCAGCCACCTTTCGCCGACTCACCGGTACCGATCGAGGACGTATGGATTCTAATTTTCAATGGGAATCTGTTTCTATTGGTCTTGGTCGTTTGATGGAAGAAAATTATACATCACGACGCGACAACGTCTTAGAACGAGACGCATTGTATACCGAGCGCACCCTTCAGGGGCCCATGAACATGCTTTCTGTAGTGTTTGAAGGACGTTTGGGGAAACCCTCCGCGCGCAACAAAGCCTATTGCTGGAGAACCATCCATTCACTGGGTGTATTTCAATCCCAACCACAAGGTGCCTGGGAAGTGTTGAGCCAAAACCCAACTTTGACGAATCAGCGATTCGTGCAATCCTACTCAATTGGCGCCCTTCAGGTTCATGGATTATTAGAATATACACCGACCCACACCCGAAACAGGTCGATCGGCCTGATCTGGGGAACTTTTACCGAAAACTCGAAGCATCTGAGCAGTGTTTTGCTCCCCAATTCATTCGAATTAGCCCCGGTCGACTGCCTTTTTTCCAACCAATCCGTTTTAGCGTCGGTTTACGGACGTTACCGATTCCAGGGAGCAGAACTGATGGCCTCTGTGGGTTGTGCGAATCTAGCGAAACAACCGCAGCTACAATTAGACGCCGGGCTCACCTGGTTTCCTGGTGGACAGAGCTCCATTTTTTACACGGGCAGTTGGAGTGGCTTATTTTCGACCCCGTCCGATGGCATTCTCGCTCGTCATATTCTCGCCCACAAACTTGGTTGCCGCGTCAACAAAAGATGGTGGGCTGAAGGCGAATACATGAGTGGTCTTCGGTTTTTAGGCCCGTCGGGTGCGGGCGGTCCATCGGCTTCAGGCCCTTCGGGTGCGGGCGGGCTGTCGAACTACACCCGTCCACTTACTTTTCAGACGTTCAATACCGTAGAACCCATCCTGAACCTGGCCGGTGTGGGTTTTGTCAGATACCACCAAAGAGGGGCACTTCGGTTAGGCTACCAACGACAAATCCGTGAGACCACATTTTACAGCATTCGCCAAGTACCCGGATCAACGACCGAAACAATCCTCGAACGAAACCCTCAAAAACATACCCTTCATCTTTTTAACCTTATCCTTACTTTGAAACTGAATTCAACCACCTAAACCACAAAACTGTATGTACTTAACCCGATTGATTTTCATAGCCTTAGTCCTTTCGGTTATTGTTTCTCCCTATGTACGCGGAGGCGTTGACCCCGCCCAACAAAAAATGCGCAGTGCCTTCGAGCGAAGCTATGCTCTAGAAAAAGAAAAAAGATACACCGAAGCGATGAACGCCCTTCAGACCCTCAATCAACCCAATGAATATCCTGTGAACCTGAGGTTGGGTTGGTTAGCCCATCATGCCGGACAATATGCCCAATCGGTCGGTTATTACAAAGCAGCGCAAAAGCTTCAACCAAAGGCAGCTGAGCCTTTATGGGGCATCCTTCTGCCCCTCAATGCACAGGAAAATTGGATCGAAGCCGAAAAAGTGTACCTGTCGATTTTGGCGTTGGATCCCAAAAGCAGTTCGGCTAATTATCACCTGGGCCTGATTTATTATTACCGCGAGGATTACGCACAAGCCAAAAAGTATTTAGATGCATCACTGGAGCTATCGCCCTTCGATTATTACTCCATGCTGATGAGCGCTTGGACCCGCCTGTTTTTGGGGCAAACCGATGACGCAGCTCGACTATTTGATCGGGTTTTGCTGAATACCCCTGGCGATCAGTCGGCACAGGAAGGACTGGCCCGGATTCGGTAAAACCTGTTGATTCGGATGCAAGTGACCTGTAGATTCGGATGCAAGCGTTTTCTCGCTATTTTTGGGGATTAAACACGCCCCATGAACCGAAAAAACCAGCTGACGGCCTATTGTCTATGCATCTTGTTTTCCTGCTCCCTCAACCCTGTTGAGGCCCAGAAGAGTGCCAAAAAACCATTCATTTCCGGTGTTGATCCCAAGAACTTCGATACCGATGTGGTGCCCTGCGATAATTTTTACCGCTTTGCCACGGGTGGTTGGATGAAAGCCAATCCGCTGCCTTCAACGGAGAGTCGCTGGGGTACTTTCAACAAATTGGGAAAAGACAACGATGAAAAAATCCGGGTAATCCTGGAGCAGCGCACCAACAGCGGCATGAATTACCCCAAAGGAAGCCCAGATCAGCTGGTAGCCGATTTCTACCGGGCGGCATTGGATGAAACGACCCTGAACCAAAGAGGATTCGAGCCCATTCGCGGCCGCCTGAAATCAATAGACACTTGGACCGATCGGGGAAGCCTCATGAATTTGCTTGCTGAGATGCGTTGGGAAGGCTATGCGCCCTTCTTTGGCTTCTATGTGGGTTCAGATGCCAAAAAAAGTGACCAAAACATCGTGAATTTAGGTCAGGGTGGACTTTCACTACCGGATCGTGACTACTACCTGAAGACCGACTCAAACTCTTTATCGATTCAAGTCGCCTTCCGCACCTATGTCGACCGACTTTTCTCCCTTAGTGGAGATCGGGCCGAACAACAAGCCGGTGCGCGCATCTTTGCATTGGAAAAGCAACTGGCCGAGGCCAGCATGACCCGGGTAGACCGGCGTGATCCCGATAAAACCTACAACAAATACGCATATAGCGACTTCAAGCGACCCGATCAATTTGGTTTCCTTGCTTGGGATGATTTCTTTTCGGGTTTTGCAACGCCCGCCTTCGACTCGCTCATTGTAGGTCAGCCGGCCTACCTCAAAAGCCTCCAAACATTGCTGTCGACCCTTTCCGATGCCGACCTCCGCCTCTACCTAAAATGGAATGTATTGAACGGAAGTGCGGGACTCCTCGGAGCAGAAGCAGAACAAGCCCGATTCGATTTTTACCAAACCACACTCAGCGGCACCAAGCAAATGAAGCCCCGCTGGGAACGGGCCATCGACCTCACCAATGGAAACTTGGGGGAAACCGTCGGACAACTATTTGTCCGTGAGCATTTTTCCCCCGAATCGAGGGCCCGCGTAGAAGAAATGGTGGAGAACCTGCGCGATGCATTCCGTGAACGCATACAAAAACTGAGCTGGATGAGTGTGGCCACGCAACAGCAAGCGCTGAAGAAACTTGAGGCTTTTCGCTACAAAATCGGCTATCCCGACCAATGGAAGGACTACAGCATGCTCGATATTCACAGCGATCGACTCTACGAAAATGTGCTTCAGGTGCGCCGCAGAGGCATGGAAATCATGCTCGCCCGCATAGGTAAGCCCGTCGACCGCAATGAATGGGGCATGACCCCACAAACCGTCAACGCTTATTACTCACCCAGCCTGAATGAGATCGTTTTTCCGGCTGGAATTCTCCAACCGCCTTTCTTCAACGCGCAAGCAGAGGATGCTGTGAATTATGGTGGCATCGGAGCAGTCATCGGCCATGAATTCTCGCACGGATTCGACGACAAAGGCAGCAAATTCGATGGCAAAGGCAACCTCAGCAATTGGTGGTTGGATGACGATCGTCGGCGATTCGACTCTATCACGGCGATGATCACGCAACAGTTTGAAGCGTTCCAGCCACTGCCCGATCAACGCATCGACGGCAAACTCACATTGGGTGAAAACATAGCGGATTTAGCGGGCTTAACCATGGCCTACCATGCCTACAATAAGGCCTACGGCGGGCAACCCACCTTCTTCGATGGCATGAGCTGGCAACAGCGGTTCTTCGTGGGCTGGGCCCAGGTTTGGGCACAGAATATCTCGGAGAAGGAGCTGCGGAAGCGCCTAATCACCGATAGCCACTCACCGGGCGAATACCGGGTACTTGGTCCCTTGTCGAATCTAAAAGAATTTCAGGAGGCCTGGGGATGCCCGGGCACCAACCTGCGTATGGATGTTCCTGCGTCGGGCAGAATTACCCTTTGGTAGTCTGTCCTAGGCGAGGTTGTGGAAGACATTTTGAACGTCTTCATCCTCTTCCAAAAATTCGATCAGCTTCATAGCCTCTTCCTCCTGCGCCTCTGAAAGCTCAGTGAAACTGAGGGGGATGCGCTGCAATTCCGAGCTAATGACCGGCAACCCGCGTGTCTCGAGCGCCTTTTGCATTTGTCCGAAGTCCGCAAATGCGGCCACTACCACCACTTCATCGTCCTCAGCGCGGACGTCTTCGGCGCCATAATCAATCAGTTCCAATTCCAGATCCTCGAGCGATAAATCTTCCGCTTTTATCCGGAAGATCCCCTTGCGCTCAAACAGAAACGACAGTGAGCCGGTTGTTCCCATAGAACCCCCGTATTTACTGAACAAATGGCGGACATTCGCTACCGTGCGGGTGGGGTTGTCGGTGGCTGTTTCCACCACAATGGCCACGCCATGCGGACCATATCCCTCGTAAACTACCTCCTCGTAGTCCTTCTCATCTTTGTTGGTCGCCCGTTTAATGGCCGCTTCTACACGGTCTTTGGGCATCAAGGCGCCTTTCGCATTTTGGATGGCTACCCGCAAACGCGAGTTATTCTCAGGATCTGGACCCCCAGCTTTGGTAGCCATGGTAATTTCTTTGCTGATGCGCGGAAAAATGCGCGACATCTTGCCCCATCTGGCCATTTTCCTGGCCTTTCGGTATTCAAATGCTCGTCCCATTATTATCTGATTTGATTCCCAATGCTTCTTCTATATAAGCAAAAGTAGAGAGTATTTCGGGTTTGCCGTTCACTATGGCCACGTCGTGCTCGAAGTGCGCCGAAGGAAGGCCATCAGCGGTCACCACTGTCCATTTGTCCGCCATAGTTCGCACCTGACGACGCCCCATATTGATCATTGGCTCGATGGCCAGCACCAGCCCCTCTTTCAGAATCGGGCCACTTCCTTTGCGGCCATAATTGGGCACCTCCGGCTTTTCGTGCAGGCTTTTACCCAAACCGTGTCCGACCAACTCACGCACCACACCATAACCATGCCGCTCCGCGTGCTCCTGTATGGCGTATGAAACATCACCTATTCTATTGCCCACAACCATTTGCTCAATGCCTTTATACAGACATTCTCGGGTAACCTGTAACAAACGCGCCACGGGCAATGCCACTTCACCGACGGCAAAAGTATAGGCGTGATCTCCATAAAAACCATGCAAACGTGCCCCGCAATCGACACTCAGTATATCGCCCTCACGCAGTGGTTGCTGATCGGGTATTCCGTGCACAACCTGGGCATTGCGCGACAAGCAGAGCGTATTGGGAAATCCATACATGCCCTTAAAAGCGGGATCCGCGCCCTCAGCACGGATGTAGTCTTCCGCCATGCGGTCGAGGTGCAGAGGAATGGCGCCTACACGAATCTCACGAGCCAACATCCCCAAGGTTCGGCTCACCACTTGGGCTGCCTCGCGCATGAGGGCAATTTCCTCGGACGTTTTATAGTTAATCACCCCTTCCTCCAACGTGAAAAAATACCACCTCCGCCTCCTTTGTTGGGCTTCTTCCCTTTTTGGTTGTAGTGCGCCTCACGATCGATCAATTGGTGACGGTATTCGCCATCTTCAGGGTGCAGCATCATGTAAATTTCACCCCAGCCCCTGAAACCCCCAACGTTACGGTCATCGATGAACAAGTCGGCGTTGACTTTTCGGGATGTTACACCCGCCTCAAATACCTCTTCCGGATAGTTCTTATTGACAGCGTAGAATTCCACCCCATTGGAACGACAATATTCAACGGCATCTTCTAGTGCTTTACCCTCTCTGATGGTCCACAGAATTAACTTATGGCCTTTGGACTGTAGGCGCTTCAGGGTATCAAAAGCGAAGAGCATTTCCTCACCAATAGCCGGATAGGCATGTTCTACAACCGTTCCGTCGAAGTCGACCGCAATGACTTGTCCGTTTTCGTGAATCATATTCCCTATAGCCGTTAATCGTGCAGATAATTTGAATGACGAAGCGTGCCTTACATGGTAAAGACACTTCCGTATTGGGCGTCTTTTGGTTCAATGCACAGCACGGGAATCTGGTGGGCATTGTAAACAATATGTTCCTCCTCGCTGCCGGTGAATCGATCGAGTAAACCGCGGTCATCACCCGTCATGATTACAATAAGATCCGCATCAACCTGAGCCGCATAATCCAAAATTTGCTTGTCGAAGGCCTTACCCCCCGCCTGTTCATGCACCAAAGCCGTTTTTATCCCGTGATCGTCGAGCATTTTTTGAGCAAACTGCACATTTCTCTGAACGGAAGCGGATAAAAATTCGTCGGATTCTGTGGCCGCGAATAAATGCACCGCTCCCTGAAACAAAGAGGCCATGGCAGCTGTCTGGCTGATCTTTTGCTTGCTCTCGCGGGTTGAATCGATGGGCACAACGATCGTCTTGTAACCATGAGCCTTCATCGGACGTTGTTGCACGATGATATCGGGCACACTGCTCAATTCCGAAACTTTTAAGGCATTCGGGCCGATGATGTGTTGCAGTCCATGAATGCCATGGGTTCCCATGATGATGAGCCGCGCTTTCGATTTCTCCGCATACTCAGGAATGGTTGTGAAAATACTGCCCTCTTCCATTTCAAAATCTGCGGCCACCCCGTGTTGACTGCTGATGGAATCGGCCAATCGCCGAAGCTTATCATACAAATTTTTCAAGGTCAACTGCTCGCGCTTCATCAGGTCTTTTGTCTCGCTGTTTACCACATGAAGCAATAGAATCCGATCCTGAGCGGCTTTTGCCACTGCCACAGCGTGTTGTAACGCACATTCCGAAGGAGCGGAGAATTGAAAGGGCACTAAGATCAAATGTTCGTCGGTGTGGTTCATAGAGATGCCGTTTAAAGAAGTGCAAATTTACGAAAAATGCAGCCCACTTGACTTATTCGATACGCTCCAAAGCGCCTAGGGTAGGGGTTTGTGCCCTCGGACGGTCTGTGAGGTCCGTTTGGAGCCGGCCTCCATACAATCCCCTCAGATCGATCCCGCGCTGAAAAGCGGGCGACAGCGTGTCGATGCTGAAATCGTTGTCGGATGGGTTCTTGAATTTAGGATTGGTGTAGAGCAATTGAACCCCCGGTCGTTGGGTTTCGGACTGAATGATGCTATAACTGAGCGATGTTGAGATCGGCCCGCTTCCTGAACTGTCGAGCACGAGCTCATTGGAACGACCACCCCAGACCAAGCTGTTTTCCAGCTCGAGGTGGGTGGGACTCGGGCTATTGTTGTAGTCGCGATTCGATAAGCCAAAAACAGGGTATCCGCGTTGAAAACCCGAATTCAGGTGCACAAAAGTGCAATGGCGAAAACGATAGCGGCCTCCATAATCACCCAGAAAATTGTACAAGCCACAATTACTGACCAACATATTGTATGCGTCGATACGTGCTGTATAGGCCAAGAGACCCACAACCGCACAGTTGTGTATGCGTGTTTTGTTGATAATCACGTTGACCGAGTCGGCATCTGCCGGCAATGAGTCGACCCGAATTCCTATGGTTCCGTTGCGTAAGTCGAGGTTCTCGATTCGGTGACCTACGCTCCCTCTGAGCAAGTGAATACCGTTCCACCCACCCGCCAGATCGCGGTATAAAGGATCGAGGCGATCGCCCCTCATGCGCACAGGATGCGCTGGTGTTCCTTCGATGCGTAGGGTACCCAATACGAAGAGGGATGAATTTTTGTTGAAATAAACCCGCGTGCCTTCGCGTATGGTGAGGGTGCATCCACTATCAACCAATACTGAGTTGTAGACGACAATCGGCAGGGTGTTGTCCCAAACCATATTACAATCTAAAACCTCCTCATTAAAAAACACGGCATTTTGACCGTAGGCTACCAATTGGACCGCCTTTGTGCGGTTACCCGACCGAAAGACCACAGAATCGGTGACGAGAAAGGGCGTGTTCTGTTGGTTAGGATCGATGGTAACCTCCACAAAAATGTACAGGCTATCGCGCGCCCGGAGTTCAACTTCGGTGAGGGCATTGGCCGGATTACCATTAATGTTGATCCTGTAGGCCGAACCGCCCGATTGTTTTCGTCCGGCCAAATACACTTCATCAATCAAAATGTTGCGGCCCTCATCGTTGTAGATCTTGAACCGCTTGGTGATGCTGCCGGCCCCTACCAGCAAGGTATCATACAAAACAGTGTCTGTTTCGCAACGCAATTCTAAATCCGCATTGGCCACGAACCGTTCGGGTCTGCATCCCCCAACACCTAAAAAAACAATGATTATTGCGACTCCGAATAGATAGAAAGCGGCGTTTTTGGGGGAAATCTGGGCAAAGGCCAACGAAAATAATCTCATGTGGGGGCAACGCTTATCGAACTGCAATAGTACGTTCCTAAATTGAATCATTTCCCATCAATCGTGAATGCCCTTTAAGGCCAAAATTTGGGGCGTACATTTTTCCATGCGCTTGATGCGCGTCGACTCCTGCTTGGCCGAGGCAAAATGAAGGAGGTAGCCCCGCTTGCGCCCGGGGGTAAGCGCTGCAAAAGCTGCCGCCAGCTCAGGACGACTCAGTAGATATTCATGCCAGCCCGCTACTTCGGGCAAATCTGCATCGGCCCGCACAGGCCGAACTGGCCTTCCTTGCTCCTCTAATGCGATGGATTCTGCCAACCACTGGCGTATGTCGTTTTCGTGTTGAATCATCTGTTGGGGCTCCGTGACCCGAAACAAACGACCCGTGCGCGCATTCGGGCCCGATGCCTCCAGCCGATTCTTGGGGTCCTGGAGCTCATCGCCACGGAAAAATGATAGTCCACAACTTTCCTTGAAAACGAATAAGAGTACCACATTTCGTTCGGCGAATGTATAACAAGGAACGCCCCATTTGCATTGTTCGGTAAGGCCGGCTTGAAGCGCCATATTCCGGAACTGCCGCAGCATGGCCGACCACCGGTGAACCTTACAATCAGGCGTGCCGCCGAGGGCACAACGGCCACATCCGAATGAAAAAAAATCATCAAAGTTGCGGGTCATTCGCCAAAAGTACGATAAAAGACTTAAAAACGAACAACTGTTCATAGAAAATAGAGAAAACATGATACAATGGGTGAAAGGGAATCTATTTATTCCTACTTTTGCGAACGTTTGTTCGTATATGTATTGATCATGAGGCTCAGATCCGCACCCATTCGAGTTCGAGGAAGCAAAGAGAAGATATTTCGCGCCGCCATTCGGTTGTTTCGCGCCAAAGGTTATTCTGCAACCTCCATGCGCGACTTGGCAGCCGCTTGTGGCTTGGAGGCCTCATCGATCTACAACCATTACTCCTCCAAAGAAGAAGTGCTCCAAAACATCCTTTTTGAACGCGCTACTGAGTTTTTTGTGCAACTCGAACCCCTCATGAGAATGGATCTTCCGGCACCCATGCACCTTCGTATGGCGGTTGACCGACACGTTCGGGTGGTGACGAGCGACGTTGATGCGTCGATGGTTTTTGCCCAGGAGTGGAAGCATTTAACGGAACCCCATTTGGGTCATTTCATCAACCTACGCCACCAATACCGCGATTATTTCATCGAGATTTTGCAAAAGGGAATACATGCAGGCCTATTTCGACCCATCAACGAGAAATTCGCTGCTGTTGGCTTGTTGTCGACCTTGAATGCCCTTCATGAGTGGTACCGTCCGGATGGACCGCTGAGCATCAACGAAATTGCCCGTCAACTCAGTGATCAGTTGCTCTTTGGCTTTATGGCCACCCGAGAAGACGAGCTCGGCCTTGTTATGGGCTCTGAAGAATGGAGCGGCAGCAGATCCATCGAATCGGCCAATCAGAACAGCTAATCTATTTTCAACCACAAATACTCATCCACCATTCCATCAAACATCAAAACAGCTAACCTTTAAACCCAAATATTATGTACGGAGGAGGATATATCCCTAAAGAAGAGGCCCGAAAAGCCGTAGTGAATGATGACCCCGAGATGCTCGCGGCCTTCGAAGAGCGTGTAGCCCGAGGCGAAAAAGTGGAACCCCGCGATTGGATGCCCACCGAATACCGCCGACAGCTCATCCGCATGATCGAGCAACACGCCCACTCGGACATCATCGGAGCGCTTCCGGAGGGAACCTGGATTACGCGGGCCCCTGGTTTTCGTCGCAAGTTAGCCCTCATGGCGAAGGTGCAAGATGAGGTGGGGCATGCCCAGTTGTTGTATAGTGCCGCCGAGACTTTGGGCAAATCGCGTGAAGCCATGATCAATGACCTGATCAATGGGAAATCGAAATATTCGAATGTCTTTAACTACCCAGCCAAAACCTGGGCCGATGTGGCTGTAATCGGTTTTCTGATCGACGCTGCTGCCATTGTGAATCAGGTAGCCAACAGCAAAGGCTCTTATGGGCCTTATTGCCGCGCGCTGGAACGGATCTGCTACGAAGAGAGTTTTCACCTGAAACAGGGCCACAGTGTATTTGTGTACTTGGCCACGGGCACACCCCTTCAGCGCAGCATGCTTCAAGATGCGCTAAACCGCTGGTGGAAACCCATCATGCATTTTTTTGGTCCATCCGACGAAATGAGTGAGCACACCCTTACCCTCATGAAATGGAAGGTGAAAATGGCCACAAACGACGATATGAGGCAGCAGTTTTTGTCGCTCTACGTCCCGAAAATTCAGGAATTGGGATTATCACTGCCGGATGCTGAACTCCGCAAGGATCCGGACAGCGGCAAATGGCTGTTTGGCGACCCCGATTGGGCAGAGTTTTTCGCCGTTATCCGTGGCAATGGCCCCTGCAATGCCGAGCGCCTGGCCGTGCGCAAAGCAGCTGAAGTGAACGGCGCCTGGGTCAGAAAAGCCCTTCAACAAGCCGATGCCCGCTACGTGACTCCTCTGGCTTAAATTGTCCCCCATGGTCTTGATGGAATCCTTTGGTCTAATATGATCCCTCTGGCCAAAGCGAATCCTCTGGCCTAAAACAAGCATCTATGTCTGTAGAAATCCAATCCCTCGATCCACGAATTAACCGCCTTGGTTTGCACACCCATGAACCCGGATCGCCCGACACCCTACCCCCCCACGACCACTGGGGCACTTATCAGGTGTTTCACCAGAAAAAACGAGGCGACCGCCACACGGCGGTGGGCATCGTGCACGCCCCCGGTGCAGAATTAGCGATGGCTTATGCCAAGGAGCAATTCGGGAGGCGGGGTGAAACCGCCAACCTTTGGGTGGTGGATACCCGCCATGTGATGGCCCTCGACTATGCTGATCAGGATATGTTTGCCACTACCCCCGAAAAATCGTACCGCGACCCAGGCGGATACAAAGTGAATGATAAGATCGACGCGTACCGCGAAAAAATGAGCCATGAACATACCCCATAAAAGCGTACCCATCGCGGATCTACACCGGGAGCCGCTTCGCCATTTATTAACCGCATTGGCCGATGATCACCTGATTTTGGGCCACCGCCATTCGGAATGGACCGGACTCGGGCCCATTTTGGAGGAAGACATCGCATTCTCGTCGATTGCTCAAGACCAGATGGGTCACGCATTGGGTTTTTATACCCTGCTCCATGAACACCTAGGCGCCCCTGATCCCGATATTCACGCCTTCACCCGACAGGAAACTGAATTCAGCTGTTGTCAACTGGTGGAGTGGCCCATTGGCGACTACGACTTCAGCCTGACACGACACCTGTTTTTTGACCTGGCAGCTGGCTTGCGCATGGAAACTTTATCGCTCTCTTCGTTTAAGCCCCTAGCGCAATTGGCCACCAAAATCAGGGGAGAAGTGAAGTATCATATGTTCCACGCCAAAACCATGGTCAACCAATTGGGCAACAGCAACGATGAAACGGCAAGGGCACGCATGCAAACAGCGATTAATCGACAATTTGGGCTGGCCTTAGGTATGTTCGAACCACGATTGGGTGAACAAATTTTAGATGATGCCCAAATAGCTCCTATTGAATCGAAATGGAGGGAGCGCTGGCTGGAAGCGTTGAATGCTGTTTTGGATGGTTCGGGATTACACATCCCCGATCCAGATCGCATAGAACCCGTTTATGGTGGTCGAAATGGCTACCATACCGAGTACCTCCAACCACTGCTCAATGAAATGACCGAAGTATTTCGCCTCGACCCCCAAGCAGAATGGTGAGTCCGGCGCATGAACCCACGGGTGTTCCGTTGAACGCGCACAAAGACCAAGTGGATGCCATTTGGGAAGCCCTTCGAAGCGTTATGGACCCTGAAATTCCGGTTTTGTCGGTCGTCGACTTAGGCATCATTACGGGTGTTGAGTTATCACCTGAAAAGTCGGTTATCGTTCGCATGACCCCCACATTCGCAGGATGCCCAGCTATACGGCTTATGGAAAAACAAGTTGGCGAAGCGGTTGAGCAACTGGGCTACCAGCATGTTCAAGTAGAGACCGATTTTAGTGTTGCGTGGAACAGCAACCGCATCAGCGATCGCGGCCGTGAAATCATCCGAGATTTCGGCTTGGCTCCGCCCCCAAAGCACAATGGGGAGCCTGATCTCGACCGATTGCAACATACAGAATGTCCGTATTGCGCATCGGCCAATACCACCCTCAAAACACCATTCGGCCCAACATTGTGTCGATCCATGCATTATTGTTTTGACTGCTTACAGGCTTTTGAGCAGTTTAAGCCGGTCTGATTTGTTCTATCCGATTGTGCCCTATATTTGTCGGTATGGTATCGTCGACGACTGGCTCTATCGAGGTTCGGGTTAGACCCGAGTATAAGCCTGAACACTCCACTCCGCATAGTCGCGGTTATGTCTTTGCATACCACGTTTGCATCATCAACCATGGTCAATTGCCCATTCGAATGACACGAAGACAGTGGTTTATCGCTGATGGCCCTGTCATTCGACGGGAAGTATCGGGTGAGGGCTTGGTGGGTGAATACCCAGAAATTCTTCCAGGTGGCCAACATGAATACAGTTCTTACTGCCCGATTGTTAACCCGCTTGGTCGCATGCACGGCTTTTTTCTAGGTCACCTTCCATCGGGAGAAAAACTGAGGGTAGAGGTACCCCCATTCACGCTTGTTGCACCATTTATCCTTTCTTGACACACCCATAATCGGTGATGCCCCAAACTTCCTTCTGTCCGCACACTGATTTATCCTTCAATTCACTTCTTTTAATGTATAATTTGCAATTTAACAATTAGATAACCTCTAAAAAGCCCTCTCAATCATTTGAATGTGGCATTTTACATCCGTTTTGTTTTATGAAAGGCCATAAATCGATCGCTAAAAATACCCCATCATACAGTAGAACTGCAAGTCCTATTCTAGTGCACCTGCACACAGAACGCAGATTCTATTCTATTGTGGTAATATTATTGGTATTGTGTGCGGCACTTTCCCCCTATCCTCAATTGGCCATGTGGTTAGGTTTTATGTTGGCTGGCTATTCGGCTGTGGCCAACGACAGCATCCAGACCATTGGAACGTTCATTTCATCGAATCACCGCTATCCATGGCAATACCTTTGGCTTTATATTGGTGCTCTTTTCGTGGCTGCCATCGTGGTCAGCTGGTCGCTCTACGATGGGGATGTATCCTACCAGAGGTTGCAAAGCAAAGGACTCACCGAATCCCCGTCTGAATTTTCGTTTCTTCAATTGGCGGCGCCCGTCATTTTGCTGGTACTGACCCGTTTGCGCATTCCTGTGAGCACTACTTTTATGTTGCTTACTTCATTTTCAGGAACCCTGGGAACGGTGACGGGCATGCTTCAAAAAAGTGTTTCCGGGTATTTCATTGCGTTTTTCGTAGCCCTTTTTATTTGGTGGCTTTTCTCGAAACCGCTTCGCTGGCTCCAGCGAGGCGAAGCCAGTCACCTTTGGACAGGCTTTCAGTGGATTACCAGCGGCACTTTATGGTATCTCTGGATCGCTCAGGATGCTGCCAACATTGCTGTTTTTCTGCCGCGGAGTTTATCGATTTCGCAACTCATCTTTTTCTGTGCCTTCATTTTTTCTGGTTTGGCCCTGCTGTTTTATATGCGGGGAGATAAAATTCAAAATGTGGTTGATGAAAAATCGAATGTTGTGGATGTCCGTGCGGCCACAATTATTGATTTAGTTTACGCCGGGGTTCTTTTCTGGTTCACAATGGTAAACACCGTTCCCATGAGCACTACCTGGGCTTTTATTGGCTTGTTCGCCGGCCGCGAAATAGGTATGTCGCTTTCAGGCTTTCATGGTGACTCGCGTTGGAAGAAAACCTTTAGTCTCATTGGTAAGGATATCTTAATGGTCGGCATTGGCCTTTTGGTGTCAATTCTTCTGGCTGTTACTGTAAACACCACCATCCGCAAAGAAATTCTGGAGCTGTTTTAACGGGTTTGAATACGCCCGCTTTTCCAGGAACGGCAGCTTCAATAAGATGCCATCACCACTTATCTTTGCATCCTGATTAAATACAAGGCACCTTTATTAAAAAACAGAGCATCTTTATTAAAACACTGACTTATGCAACTCGACTTCACCGAAGAACATGAAATGATCCGCCAGGCTGCGCGCGATTTTGCACGCAATCAATTGTTGCCTGGGGTAATTGAGCGCGATAACCACCAAAAATTTCCGGCTGATGAAATCAAGATGATGGGTGAACTCGGATTGATGGGCATGATGGTGAACCCAAAATATGGTGGAGGGGGAATGGACACGATTTCATATGTGTTGGCGATGGAAGAAATTTCCAAAATCGATGCGTCTGCTTCCGTGTGCATGTCGGTCAACAATTCGTTGGTTTGCTGGGGCATCGAGAGCTTTGCGAGTGAAGAGTTAAAGATGCGCTACCTGCCCGACCTCACGGCAGGACGGAAAATTGGTGCCTTTTGCCTATCCGAGCCGGAGGCAGGGTCCGACGCCACCTCACAGCGCACTACTGCTCTAGATATGGGCGACCATTATCTGCTGAATGGAACGAAAAACTGGATTACCAACGGTAATAGTGCATCGGTATATATCGTGATCGCCCAAACTGATGTGGATAAAGGCCACCGAGGCATCAATGCTTTTATTGTGGAGCGTGACTGGCCGGGTTTTCAGGTGGGAAAGAAGGAGGACAAAATGGGTATTCGGGGCAGCGACACGCACAGCATCATGTTTACGGATGTGAAAGTCCCCAAAAGCCACCGCATTGGTGAGGATGGCTTTGGATTCAAGTTTGCGATGAAAGTATTGTCGGGTGGGCGGATCGGCATCGCGGCTCAGGCCTTGGGTATTGCCTCCGGGGCCTATGAACTTTCGGTTCAGTATGCCAGGGAGCGCAAGGCTTTTGGTACCGAGATTATGAATCATCAGGCCATCCAATTTAAATTGGCTGATATGGCCACAGAAATTGAAGCAGCCCGGCTGTTATGCCTTAAGGCTGCCTGGTTGAAAGATCAGCATCTCGATTACGACAGTGCAAGTGCACAAGCCAAGTTGTTTGCCTCATCAGTTGCCATGAAGGTGACCACCGAAGCTGTTCAAGTGCATGGTGGTTACGGCTATGTGAAGGAATACCATGTGGAGCGCTTGATGCGTGATGCCAAAATAACCCAAATCTATGAGGGCACCTCGGAGGTTCAGCGCATTGTGATTGCGCGCAGCCTTTATAAATAGTTTAGTTCCGCGTGTGAGCAGTCACCATTTCGTTCGCGAACAGCAAGAGCCCACGCTTTTGGTGGCCAACGGCGATGCTTGTAGTCAGGAACTTTTAACTGCTTTGCTCGAATGGTGCCCCTATATTTTGGCTCTTGATGGCGCTTTTGATCGCTTAAGGGCTCTGAACATTACCGTAGATGCCGTTTTGGGTGACTTCGATAGTGTTCATTCCTTTTTACCAACACAGGGTGCGCCGACGCCTGCGGCGGGTAAACCCGAACTACTATTTCGTCCGGACTCCAATAAGACCGACCTTCAAAAAGGCCTTGATTTTCTGATTGAACGGGGTCATCCATCGGCGCACATCATTTGGGCCAGCGGGGGGCGCAGCGACCATTTTCTAACGCATTTCAGCATTTTGGCCGAATATGGAAGGCGCATCACCCTAAATATGATCGACGATCATTGCCGTACATTTTTGCTGCCTTTGGTTTTTCGAAAATGGTTTGCCGCCGGCACCCAGTTGTCGTTGATGCCCATGGGTCTTGCCGAGGGGATTGTGACGCATAATTTGGTTTATCCGCTGCATGGCGAAAGCCTGGAGATGGGCGGACGAATAGGCTGCAGCAACGAGGTGGCCTCGGATGGATGGGTTGAAGTACGCTACAGTTCGGGCGCCCTGCTCATGATGGAGGTTTTTAGTCAAGCTTCGGCTGCTATTAAGGGGTAGACATTTTCCGGCTGACAAGCCTTTTTCGAATCTTATTCGTATCTATTTCTATTCTATTTCGACGCTGTTATTCGGCATAAAACCTGTTTAATTGCTGAATTATAGCGGTAGCGGCAGGCGTGGCGTGCGTGGCGGTAGCGGCAGGCGTGGCGTGCGTGGCGGTAGCGGCAGGCGTGGCGGCTATCGGCCCGATTGGCTTTTCCTTGCATTAGGTCGGGCACGAAAACTCCAAAGAGCACGCACTTCGGCAATTTTTTGACCCGATTCGTTGAAGGCGTGGGTGGTGGCAAGGTAGGTAGCGGGCTGTTCGGTCGATCGCTGTGCCTCATCGACCGCTGCCTTTATGTCAGCAACTTCGTTGAACCGGAATGTGATGCGTCCGGTGGCTTTCTTGTAGAACGATGCCTCAATGTGGGTTACGAGCATGGCACTGTTATAGCCTTTACTCCTGATGTGGAGGAGTGCCGGTAGCCCACCCCCCATTTCACCAGCCATCAGTTGGGCAGCGAAATATATAGAGCGAAAGGGATTTTGGTTGACCCACCGGTGTTTGATCATAATGGAACATTCCTGATCGTTGCAGGCTTTTAGTTGCAGACCGGCGAGCCAAGCGAGAGGAAGGCGGCGAAACATCATCCATCGAAAAAAGATCCTATACGACCATTTCATTTGGTGAAATTAGGCAAGGTCGATGATGTCCCCAAATCTAAATACCTTAAAATTTTAGACTTGCCTAAATATTATTTTAGATTATGCTATTTTTGTGCCAATGTCCGGAATGAAATTGTTGCCTCGTTTTTTATTATTGCTGATCGTAGCTACTATGGCCTCAATCAGTCTTGGGCGTGCCCAACAATCATCTAATTCGGGCCATCGGTGCGGGGGACGGGTATGGTTGCGCACGGGCACAGGCGGTCAGCTTGATTCAGTGCCTGCGGCAGCGGCCAGTGTGCAATCGGCATCGGGAGATGCCACAACAACCGACCGCAGCGGACGATTTCTACTGAACGCGAACGCCCCTCCAAAAGAGCTCATCATCAGAATCGTCGGCTACCAGACTCTTCGGGTTATCCTGGGTGAAGGGGGTTGCCAAAGCCTGTCGCTGACCCTGCTGCCCACTGTGGTGGAATTGCAAGGCATTCACATTGAAACAACGATTGAGGTAAGTCGTGGTGCTCCAGCGGAGGTAAAATCGATCGATGCGCGGCGTCTTGAACAAGTGAATGCCACGAACCTGGGCGATGCACTGCCCTATACCCCGGGGGTTCAGGTGGAGAACAACTGCCAGACCTGTGGGTATACACAGGTTCGGTTGAACGGATTGGCCGGTCCATATACACAAATTCTGATGGACGGGCAGTCTATTATGGGTGGACTTAACGCTGCCTATGGGCTCGACCACTTGCCAACCGCCCTGATCGAACGAATTGAAGTACTTCGCGGAGGGGGTTCGGCCGCCTATGCAGCCAATGCAGTGGGCGGAGTGGTGAATGTGGTGACCCGCAGGGCACAAGAACAGGGCTGGGGCGCAGTCCAACAATCATCCATCGTGCCCAAAGGGGGGGGAGGCGACCACCTCTGGCGGGCTCATGCCGATTGGGTGAGCAGGCCGAAACCCACTTCGGGGCAGGACAAGCGCGCAGAGCGACCAGCGCCAGCGAATGCAACTGCTTTTATCAACCACCGCCTGCGAACGCCCTACGACCATGATGGAGATGGTTTTAGTGAGGTGGCACGGCTCAGGGGTACCTCAGTAGGATTATTGATGGAAAAACGCTTGTCGAACACCTGGCGTCTTCGACTGAACAACCTCGCCATTGAAGAGGAACGACGCGGCGGTAGCGATTGGCATGTACCAGCACCGCAGGCGCATTTGTCGGAGGAAATTCTCCAACGCTCCATTTCCACCCAACTCGAGGCCAACCACCGCAACGAATGGGCAAAACGCGAAACGCAATTCTACCTTGCTCAGCAGTCTGCACAACGAAAGGCCTACTATGGAGGGGCAGGCGACAGCATCCCCATGCCCCATCCCAGATCAAGGGGATTACTGGGATCGATGGGTACATGGTCGCCCTGGAATGCACCCCACACCGCAGCGTACGGCCGATCGACCGAAGGCATTATACAGGCCGGTTTTCGATTGAACGCTGAACCATTAGCCGGATGGCGCCTTTTGGCTGGTTCGGAAGTAAATCAACGAAACTTGGTGGATGCCCTTCCGCAGGTAGAACGGAGCATTTCACAGCAATTTCTCACCTGGAGCCGGTTTGTGCAGGTGGATGGAGAACCACTACCCTCCTGGCGCATCCATCTGGGCTGGAGGAACGATGGGGTTCGGTTAACGGGCTCCTTTCAGCAAGACACGAGCTCAGTTCCCGTATTCTATACTGGAAATCCGGGAATTTGGCGGGGATCCGTACGTTGGCAGCCGATCGGCAGTCGTATGTCTATGTCGATCGTGCGATCGGGTGGTTATCGCGCACCCCAGATATTCACGGAGGATCTGCACGTGGAGCTCGTGGGCGGTTCCGTACGCAGCATTCGCTGGTCGCCCGAACTACGCGAGGAGCGATCAGTGGGCTATTCATTTTCGGCAGAATACGCCCTTGGAGCAGACGAAACCCGTTGTACGATCACAGCGGAAGCCTTTTACACCCAATTGAAACGGCCGATGCTGCTGAATGATCTTGAGTCCGAATTCGATGGAGGCGCCAGCATTTGGCAAAAATCGAATGGCCCCGACGCGCGGATTCTTGGGGTAGTGATGGGCCTCAGAGGGGCAACATCAGGCAGTGACTGGCAGTGGGATGCCTCATTCAGTATACAAAAAGCCCAATATGCATCCGAAGTGCGCTTGGCCTCAGGCTTGGATGGGGAATTGAGGAGTCGAGAAGTGCTCCGATTACCCAATTGTACTGGCTACCTGACCCTTCGGCGCAGCCTCGGCAAGGGGTGGTGGATGCAGTACAACCAAATACTCAGCGGGGCCATGTGGACTACCCGTACGGATGCCCAAACATCGGGTGAATTGATGCTTGTACGCAGCCCGGCCTTGGGTCAACACGACCTATGGATCGAAAAAATATGGAAAATAAGCCCCCGACTGCGCCTGGCGACGGAAACAGCTTGCCAGAATCTCTTGAACAACTACCAAAAAGACTTAAGTGTTGGATCCGAGCGCGATGCATCCTATCTCTATGGGCCCTCGATGCCCCGCCGAATCAGCGTGCGCCTCAGGCTCATGGGTTGATGCAAAACGCGTGGCGTACCCAAATGCCGCATCAGTGCGCTGCGGCGGCTTCGCCCTCTTCACCCAAGGTCTCACAATGCCATTGTGGGTCGATTTTCCGGCGCGGTTTGCTGCCCCCCTTGCCCTCCGTCTTAACTTTCAAAAGTTCTGCGATGAGCCGTTGCCGCTCCCTTTCGCGGCTTGATTGCGCCGCCTCATCCCGAACCAAATCAAAATAGGGGATGCCCTCGATCATGGTGAGGAGCGGGCGGGCATAAATACTGAGTGGGTGGGCGCTCCAGAGCACCAAATCGGCCTGTTTACCGACCTCTATGCTTCCTACTATATGGTCTATATGTAAGGCACGGGCCGGGTTGATGGTCACCGTATTCAGCGCTTGCTCCTCCGTGAGTCCACCATACTTGATTGTTTTGGCCGCCTCTTGGTTTAACCGACGGGCCATCTCAGCATCGTCGGAGTTGATGGCAACATTCACGCCTACCCGTTGAAGAATGGCCGCATTGTAGGGAATGGCGTCGATGACCTCATATTTATAGGCCCACCAATCGGCGAAACTGCTTGCGGTTACCCCGTGGTTCTTCATCTTATCGGCCACTTTGTAGCCTTCCAGTATGTGCGTGAAGGTATTCACTTTAAAACCGAGCGAGTCAGCCACCTTCATGAGCATATTGATTTCACTTTGTACATAGCTGTGGCAGGTAATGAAGCGTTCGGCCTTGAGAATCTCCACCAAAGCATCGAGGGTAAGGTCGCGTCGGATGGTTTGGGGTTGCGATTTCCGTCGCTCTTCATACTCCCGTGCCCTAAGGAACCCGTCCATCATGACCTGTTCCACACCCATTCTGGTTTGGGGGAACCGTACTACTTGCCGATCGCCCCAATTGGCCTGTTTGACGTTTTCGCCGAGTGCAAATTTGATGAAGCCGGGGGCTCCGCGAAATTTTAAGGCATCAGGGTGGGTTACCCCCCAGCGCATCTGCACAATCGCGCTTTGTCCCCCAATCGAATTGGCCGATCCATGCAAAAGTTGGGCCGTGGTGACCCCACCCGCGAGCTGACGATAGATGTTCACATCGTCGGGGTTGAGCACATCGCCTATGCGAACCTCCGCCGTGATGCTCCGAGTGCCCTCGTTCACACCCCTGCTGATTGCGATGTGGCTGTGCTCATCTATGATCCCTGGAGTGAGGTGAAGACCCTTCCCGTCGCGCACGCTGAATTCGACACCTTTCCCGAACAAAACTGCAGGGTCCGATGCCCCCGCTTTTTGAACAGCCAGAATTTTACCATCGCGCACAGCCACATCAGCCTCTTTGATCACCCCAGCCGAGCTGCTGGTCCACACGGTAGCCCCCTTTATGAGAATGTTGGTTTGACGCGGAGGAGTCTCATGTCCCAAGTCGGCAAATGGGTAGCGCATGATCTCTGCGGGCAACGCTGGGGTTGCCTTCGTCTTCTTGATGGAGGTGTCGGCCTGATGGGGGGCTATGGAGTCGAATTCGAGTCGCCAGACACTGCCGTCGGGCAGCTCCAGGTGTGCGTTTAATCCGGCCACACCATCCCGCCATGCGCTCATGCGCAGCATCTGTGCGTCTAAAAGGCTGCTGTCTTGTGCCGATAAACTCAGAAATCCCTGTCGGTAGCGCAGGTTCATCGCCACCGACTTGGCCGTATCGCTGCTGCGGAGTCCTACTTCATAGCTGGCGCGACTACCGCCAAGCACAAGCTGAATTCCCTTTAGACGCTCAACCAATTGCGTAGAGGCAGCAGTGGGGGTAGTTAATCCTTTACCCCAACCATGTTGGGCGGCCGACTCGATCCGGTTCAGCCGGTAAATACCCCTCCAATCGACCGCTACTTCCTCCTGGATGTTGTTGTAGGGCTTACCCGACGTCCAGGTTTCAATAATCCGGTTTTCGGGGTCAAATAGGGGATGCGAACACACGATGATATTTCCCAAGAATCCCTTTTCGATTTTTCCCATCCACTGATCGGCCCCAAAAAGTCGGGCAGGGGCCAG
>SYHW01000031.1 GCA_005799065.1 Bacteroidota bacterium | reverse complement strand
GAACTGCGCCTCCCACCGGGTGAGGCTGTGGGGCGATGCCAGTGAGTAGCCGTATTCGAACCCAAGCACAGCATATTCACTGAGGAGGGAGTTGTAGAGGTTGAAGGCGCCTTGGTTGGGGTTGAGGTGCTGTAGGGGGATGAAGAGTTCGTTGGTTTCCTCATCGCGGAGGCCGGCGTGGCGGTGCGAAAAGGTGCCGCGAATGACGTCTTGTCCGCTGATGCGCACGCTTTTTCCTTCCAGAAGCAGGCTGCCATAGGCCAAAAGCTCGGCTAATGCCCAGTTGACTTGCCCCGAATCATGGAGTTGCCGGCGTTCGTCGAGCACGCGTTGCACCTTGCGCATTACACGGAAGCCCTCGGGCACGGTGGTTAGGCGGTCAACCAGGGTGCGAATGGCCTCTGCACCGATACCTGTTGGGGGTGAGCTGTTGAAGTCTTCGTAGGTCGACCTGCGCATTTGCTCCCACTGTTTATCGAGGCTGTGGGGCTTGTAGGGCACCGATTTTTGCTTCACCAAATTGAGCCGGTCTTGGAGAAGGGCTTTGAAGTTTTCCTCCATATCGGCGGCGAGCTGACCATTGATATCGCCACGGCGTACGAGTTCGGCTGAGTAGATCTGTCGGGGATCGGGGTGGCGTTCGATGGCACTGTAGAGTGTCGGCAGGGTGAATTTGGGCTAGTCGCATTCGGTGTGGCCGTTGCGGCGGTAGCACACCATATCGATGAACACATCGCGTTTGAATTGTTGGCGGAAGTTGACGGCAAATTCGATGGCAAAGGTCACGGCCTCTGCATCGTCGCCGTTCACATGCACGACGGGCACGCCGATGGCGTTGGCGATGGCGGTGCAGTAGTCGGAACTCCGCGCGTCGTCGAAGTCGGTCGTAAACCCAATTTGGTTGTTGATTACAAAATGTATACTGCCCCCGGTGTGGTAGCCTTTGAGTTGCGACATCTGGGCCACTTCGCTCACCACACCCTGGCCGGCGAGGGCGGCGTCGCCGTGGATGACGATGGGCATGATGCGGCTGTAGTCTTTATCATACAGCATTTCGCAGCGGGCGCGCACGAAGCCTTCGAGAACAGGGTCCACGGCCTCGAGGTGTGAGGGATTGGGCACGAGGTCGAGGGTCACTTTTTGTCCGTCGGGCGTGGTGGTTTGTCCAGAAAAGCCGAGGTGGTATTTCACATCGCCATCGCCAAAACTGAGGTCGGGCTGGGCGATTCCCTCAAATTCGTTGAATATGTATTCGTAGGTCTTGCCCAGGATGTTGGCCAGTACATTCAGGCGACCACGGTGGGCCATGCCGATCACCACGCTTTCCACACCGAGTTGAGCGGCTCGGTTGATGGCGGCGTCGAGCGCGGGTATGGTGTTTTCTCCACCTTCGAGGGAGAATCGCTTTTGTCCGACGAATTTTTTGTGGAGGAAGTTTTCAAACACCACCGCTTCGTTGAGCTTACTTAAAATACGCTTTTTCTTTTCGGGTTGGTAGTCGTAGTGGTAGGCGTGGGTTTCGAAGTAGTCTTGGCACCACTGCCTGATTTCGGTTTCACGGATGTGGGCAAACTCGAAGCCCATGGAGCGGCAATAAATCGACTGCATCTGATCGATGATGTGCTTGAGCGTGGTGGTGCCAAGTCCAAGGAGTTGTCCGGCTTGAAAGCGCTGCTCGTGATGGGATTCATTGAGGCCGTGTGCCGACAGATCAACCCCCGGATCGCGGTATTTCCTTTCCCGAATGGGGTTTGTTTTGGATATCAGGTGGCCCCGGCTGCGGTATGCCTGAATGAGGGCGGCTACCGCAAATTCATCACGACCCGAAGCGCCGCCGCTGGAGGGGGTGGTTGATAGACCAAGCCCATTACCTGTTTCGCTGCCCGAGGCTTGTGTTGCGCTGGGCTCCGTTGCGGGGCTTGTTCCAGCCTGCTCGGGCCTGCCACTGTCGTGGTGAATACCAAGGTCGAATCCTTCAAAAAACAGGCGCCAGTCGGGTGCAACCTGCTCCGGGTTGGCCTGGAATAGTTCGTATAGATCCTGAAGGGCGGAGGCGTCCATGCCCAAGAGATAGCCGTAGCGGTCGGATTGTGCCATGTTGGTGGGGGTCGATGCAAAAATAAGAGGTACGAAGGCCGCGATCGACATCCCGTAGAAAAAAATGTTGTATATGCAACAAAAAAATGTGTTTAAAGACCAAACTTGTTGCGTTAAGCGTTTGTTTCTTGAGCATATTTGCCGCCATGAACGAAGGTCCACAAGCAAGCCGAGTTGGAACCCGGGTACTGATCACGGGTGCCTCAGGTTTGGTCGGTCAAGCACTTACGGAGCTGTTGCTCGCTGAGGGTTATGGGGTCGTTCATCTGGTTCGGCCCGGTAGCCATAAACGGCAGGTAGAATCAAAACTTGAAGGCGGGGCTGTCGAGGTCGGGTTGGGCACGAGTAATCTCTACCGATTTTCTTGGGATCCGGAGGGTGGATTCATCGATGATCGGGCTTGGGAGGGGGTCTCAGCGGTCGTTCACCTGGCGGGCGCTGGCGTAGCGGATGCACGGTGGACATCCACCCGCAAGAAAGAAATCATGGGATCGCGCATTCGCTCCACCCGATTGCTTGCTGGTGTCATCCGCCAACGAAAGGCCCAGAATTTGCCGGTGCCCAGTTGTGTGGTTTCGGCCTCGGCCATTGGCTACTACGGCGATGCAGGGCAAAGACTCTGTCATGAATCGGATCCGCCCGGCACAGGCTTTCTGTCTGAGGTGTGTCAGCATTGGGAGGCCGAAGCCCAGCCCATGGATGCGGATACCCGACTCAACATCCTGCGCATCGGGGTGGTGCTCAGCGAAAAAGGCGGCGCCTTGCCCAAAATGGCCTTGCCCATGCGGTTTTTTGCCGGGGGCGTTTTGGGTTCTGGAACCCAAGTGATGAGCTGGATTCATGTGGAGGATTTAGGCCGACTCATCCTGCACATCCTGCAAAACGACCAATGTCGAGGCGTTTATAATGCCGTTGCTCCCTTTCCGGTTTCCCAATACCTATTGCTCAAGGTACTCGGGCAACGCCTCCGGCGCCCGCTGTGGACCTGGATTCCGGGGCCGGTGTTGCGGCTCATGCTCGGTGGTATGGCGGATACGGTTTTGCATTCCCAAAAAGTATCCAACGAACGGATTCAGTCGACCGGCTTCCGCTGCCGCTATCCGAGCATCACCGAAGCCCTACAAAGCCTCAGCGGGCTTTAAGTCTAAGGGAATAGCTTTTTTTAACGGCAGGCCTATCTTGTGAAGATTCTTGTCGATTTTGCAAGTTTTAATGATTTGTTGTGTTTTTGAGTTATGGAACAAATGATTCAACGATCGGCCTACACGAATAAATTGATGGCCTATTAGGACCAAGATTTGATTAAAGTTGTTTCTGGATTTCGCAGAAGCGGTAAAAGCACCTTGTTTAAATTATTCTAAGAGAAGCTTTTGCAATCAGGCGTCAAACCCAACCAAATCGTAGCGTTCAATTTTGAAGAATATGAAAACCAAAGGTTTCTGAACGATTTAGGTGCGTTATACCAACATATCATCGAACAAATAGACCTCAAAATCCCATATTATATTTTTTAGACGAGATTCAAAATGTAAAAAAATTTGAACAATTGGTCGATGGGTTGCATGTGAAGGAACATGTCGAAGTTTACATTACCAGGTCTAATGCATTTCACGTAATTCTGAAGTCGATTTTGTTTGCAAGAACAAGTTTGGAGAAATAGAATTCTATCAAGTGTCCTGGCAAATGACCAATGAACAAACAGCAGAGCGTGAGTTTGGTGCCTTAGAGTGGATTAAAGACAACTATCCAAAGTTTGTCCTTACCACCGATGGTTTTACACAAAATAGAAAAGGTATTCAACATCTCCATGTGTTTCGGTGGTTGTTGGCTGAGGAGTAATTCCTGATCGGTTTTTAGCTTAGCTTCTGCAGCAGCCAGATGTCTTGGGGCAGGGGCTTGCCGGGGGTGGCCTGGCGTTCTTCATGCAACAGACAGGTGCACGGGGCGAACAGGCTGCGCAGGAATTCGGGGGGATGAAAGGCAGAACAGGTGCGGTGACCGGCATGTCGGAGCCCCCTGAAAACCGGTTGCCCGGCTTCAAACAGCACACGCTCTCCATGGCTCAACTTCGGCAAAAACGCGCGCCCCTGTGTGGTAAAGAGCAGGAGACCACCTGGAGCGGTCACACGCATCAATTCCCCAAACCAGGCGTGGTGCTGCACTTCGTTCAGGTGGGTGAAAATCGAAATCCCATACACCAAATCGAATTGCGCATCGGCATATGGCAGCTTGGCCTCCGACCCATTGTGGTTGAACGTTAGCTTGGGCAGGTTTTGTTGGCACCAATCGATCGTTTGTGTGTTGTAGTCGGTCCCAAACACACGGCTGCCGGGGGGGAGCAGGGCGGGGAGGTGCCGAATCATACGGGCTGGGCCGCAGCCCCAGTCGAGCACCGATAGCGGCCTTGGTGTGCCCCCTGTGTCTTTCATGAGCCATGGGTTTGCCTTTTCTATCAGCCATTCAGCGGCTTGCCTACCCCCCTCTGCATAGGCGGCATAGCGCATTCCATAGGATTCATAGAGCAGGTAATCGGGGGGCAACACAAATTCGGGGTGCGCACGCTTGAATGCCGTGTTTTCTCGCTGGTGTCTGATGCGGTGCAGGCGGTAGCGGAGCAGATCGGCCGTGTACATAAAGCCGGTGCGGTGGAGCAGTTGACTGATTTGGGCCTTCATTATTGCAGTGATTTGACTGTAATTGTTTGGATATTTATGAGATATTTACCCCATGAACCATCAACAATCAAAAATACGTTTGCATTTGGGAGGATGGGAGCCTAAAGAGGGCTGGACAATTGTTAATATAGAAAATCGGGCTGGAGTAGACGTCATTGGGTCATGTACTGATTTGTCAATGTTTGCTGATGGCAGTGTTTCTGAAATATATGCTTCTCATGTATATGAGCACCTTGGATATCAGAGCGAACTTCCGATGGCTTTTTCTGAGGCTAAAAGAGTGTTGGAACCCAACGGGTACCTTCGAATTTCGGTACCAGATTTGGAGATATTGTGTAACATGTTTTTACACTATAGAACGCAAGTAAACCAACAGTTTTACATCCAAAGAATGATGATGGGCGGGCAGATGGATGAATTCGACTTCCATAAAACAGGTTTTTCTCAGAACATTTTGATTGCTTTGCTGAATGATCACAAGTTTCATGCGTATAAAGTATAAAAGAGTAGAGTCATTTGGTTTGTTCAAGGATACATCTGAACTAAAATTTGGAGGAGTTTCCATTAGTTTAAATCTAGAATGCCGTCGAGCGCCAGTCTAGCGATTTCCATTCATTTGGTTTTTGTTCGGAACTCCGAAATCAGGCGGCTCAAATCCAATCCGATGCTGTAGTGGCGGCAGTAGTCGGACCGCAATCGGTAATGAACCGGCGCCCCAATATGACCATCACCCCCTTTGGAATCGATGGAGATGAGCCCAGCCTTCATTTTGGGTAAATGATCGGTATGGGGGAAGGAAATTAGGCTGAGCCGGCCTGCAAGCACCCCCCACAGCGAGGGGATGCTGCGCAGTGTTTGGGGGTAGCGCCACCACCCCACCAGGGGCCAAAAGAAAAGCAAGGCAAGGGCCGCAAGTAGATCGAAGAGCCGCTTTTTGCGCTGCTGCTCGGCTCGGGTGATGCGCATTTCGGGATGGCTGCTGTAGATGGTGCCGGGGTGGTCGACCGAACTGCTTCCCATGATGAAGTCGGCCCCTTCGGGTAGGATTTTGATCGAGGGGACCATGCTTCCGAGCGCCTCAATCCAGTTGATCATTTGTTTGTTGGTGTAGGTGTCGCCGCATAAAATGAGTTCATCGGCTTCCAAGGCGTCGCAAATGGCGCGCAGCTGCAGGTCACTCCCCAGGTAGTCGTGGTCGACCGATTCGCACCGCCGGGCTTCCTCAGTCCGGGCTTCCTCAGTCCGGGCTTCCTCAGTCCGGGCTTCCTCAGTCCAGGCTTCCTCAGAGGTTTTATTTCGGCTTGCCTGGATCTTCCCCAGTGAATTGTGGGAGTTTAGGATGTTCTCTACTGATGGGCTGAAGGGTTGAGCGGTTGGCGACACATAGCCAAGGTAGTGGTGAGGAACGCTTACAGCCTGCAACAAAGTACGTGTGCGGTCTACAGCCGCTTTGTCTCCTGCAATAAGCAAATGGGGCAACCTTCGGTGCGAACGACGCAGTTTGGTGTGGCCCGAAAAACGTTCCAGGAATCCGTGCAGGCCCGCAGCGAACAACAGGTTGCACAAGGTGCCTGCCAGGATGAGGCCCCGCGAAAACCGAAGATCTACGGGCAAAAATGCGTATAGCCCGGCGATAGCGATGCTCCCGGCCAGAAGTCCACCCACCAACCGCCCCGAGCGGTAGGGGCGCTCGTAGGCCCCACTGAGGTACAGGGCGCCGATCCAAAGGAGAACATAGCAGGGCAGGATCCACTGAAGAAATATCGGTGGATAGACCACGCCTTCGTCGGCCTTGATATAGGTTTGCCACCAATGGGTGAGACCAACCATCACCCCATACAATAGAGCCGCGTCGAGAACGGGGTGCAGGGCACGGCGCGACCAGCGGCGGGACAGGGCGGCCAGAGCCCGGATTCCAATGCCGACATACAACAGCCATCCCAACAGGCGGGCACCCTGTGGTGAGAAATGCTGATGGGCAAAGAGGGCCATCGCCTGGTAGAACAACCGCACGTAGCGCATCGATTGCTTTTGGGTGCTTTCGCCTTTGTAGTGGAGTATGGACGTTTCGCTGAAGTACCAGTTTTCGTAGCCCGCTAAACGAATGCGGTGGCTCAAATCAATGTCCTCTCCGTACATGAAGTAGCGCTCGTCGAGTAGCCCCACTTCCTGCAGCACACTTCGGCGCATCAGCATAAAGGCGCCGCACAGCACATGAACAGGGTGGTTTTGCTGCGCGCTGAGGTATCCGAGGTGGTAGCGGCCAAATCGTCGGCTTCGGGGAAAGATCGTGCTCAGTCCGATGAGTTTCCAGAGCGCCACGAGTGGGGTGGGCAGGTCGCGCTTCGACTCGGGAAGAAACCGCCCGCTTCCGTCGAGCATGCGAATGCCCAATCCACCCGCCTGTGGATGCCGATTCATAAATTCAAGGCTTCGGTGGATGCTGTCCTCGGGTAGGAGGGTATCGGGATTGAGGAGGAGGATGTACTCGGCACTGCTTTCGCGCATGGCCTGGTTGTTGGCGCGCGAAAAACCGACATTTTCGGTGTTGGCTATGAGGCGCACCTCAGGGAAGTATTGTCTGATTCGGTCGATGCTGTTGTCGCCCGATGCGTTGTCGACCACCCACACCTCGGCCTCTATGCCTTGCAGGGCGTGGCGGAGAGACAACAAGGCCTGGTGAAGGAACAGGGGTACCTTATAATTGACCAGTACGACGCTGAGTTTCAAGGGGCAGATCGTGGGTTAGAAGAAGCTTTAGAAGAAGCTGTTGCCCAGACTTAGGCTGTAGACTTGGTAATCGCCCCGTCCGATGGTGCCAATCGAGGAGCCGTAGCGTAGGTAAACAGGGCGTCCGGCAAGGCGAAAACGCAGGGCGAGCGAGTAGGTCAGGTTCACTTGGGTGATGTTGAGGCCACTCAATGTGGTGAGTTCGGGTCCGAGTCCGGCAGAAACACCCAAATTTCGGGGGTTTTGAAGGGTGCTTCCTCTTCCAAGGTTCACTTCGGTGAGGAGCGGCAGCTGAAGCATAAAATAGCTGCCCAGGTTCGAAATGTTGAGTCCGACCGTGCCGTAGGTACCTGTGCTGATGCTGAAATCATCGCCCCGCACATGCCAAGGGTATCTCAGGCTGTAGCAAATGCCGGGAAGGCTAATCTCATAGAGGGCGCCGGCCCCTTGGGGGATCATAAAGTAGACCGCACTGCCGAGTTCTTGCATTAGCTGGTCTTTGAACTTGCCATTTTGGTTCTTCGAGCCATCGGTTTTTTCGCCTTTGCCGAGGTAAACACCGTAGGGATCGACCTGGGCGGCGGTTGGGGAGAGGGTGCTGAGGCTCATCAACAGGCAAAGGAGGCATACGCTTGTGCTTGTGCTGTTCACTGGGGCTTGGCTAAAGGTTGGGTTGGCTCAATTATCGGAAGCAAACGCCAAAAATAAAGGGAAATTTGATCGCGGGGCATTTTTCTACCCTATTCGATGGCCGTGGCATGCGGCAAATTCACCTGCTGCCTCGTATATTCGTCCCCTTATACACCATGCTGCAGTTCACCAAACTTAAAGAGTCGCACCTCACCGTTAAGAACCTCAGGAAGGCTATTTCATTCTACCAGGATTTGCTGGGATTGCGCACGCAAAGTTATGTTAAAGGCAAACATGCCGTTTTTGTGGCAGGCAGTACGATGTTGGTTTGTCATTTGGTGGTGGCCGCTGAGGAAGGCAGCGAGCAATCTTGGCAACTACAATATCCCAACCAACACATCGTTCTGGAATCGCGCGATGGTGAATACGACGCCAACCGCGAGGCTTTGGTCGACTCTGGTGTTACGCTGGTCGACGAAGGGGTGCGGGAATCGGGCCGCCGTATGTTTTTTGTGCATGATCCCGACGGTAACCTGATTGAAATAACCGAATACAATGTTTGGGGCGATTAAAAATTGGGTCAAAAGAGCAATGCCGGTCAAAAGGGCAATCCTCGTTGCTGCATGCGGTTTATTGGCCATCAATTCTTCGGCTCAAATTCAAGACCCCATTAAGTGGAGTTTTGAATGGGTGGCTACCAGTGAAACAGAGGCTTTGTTTCGGGCCAAGGCGCGCATCGATAAAGGATGGCACCTCTACGCCCAGGAAATGAAAATTGACGACGGTATGGGCCCCGAGCGTACGGTATTCACGTTTCACCCATCGAAGGATTGGCAACGTTTGGGTAAAGTGGTGGAGCGCAGCAAGGTCTACGAGGAAAAAGCAGAAGTTTGGGAGGGTTTGTTGGTTCGATATTTCAAGAACGAAGCGGTTTTTGAGCAGAAGTTTAAGGTCAGGCGCCAAGGGGCGCGGCTTAAGGGGAATGTTTATGCCATGGTATGCGACGATAAGCAGTGCCTTCCGCCAGAGGAGACTGAGTTTGACCTGGTGTTTTCACCTGCCGGTGCCCCTGCCCAATCGGGCGCCCATGCTTCTACACCAGGCGAAATGAGCCAGGGATCGAACCCGTTGGAGGCGAACACGGGGGCAGCCGGTTCTGATGGACGGACTGCGGACCCGGATACAGGACGAACCGCGGACTCGGATGCAGAGGGTAGCGCCGGTTCGGCTGATGATCAGACCGAGAGACGAACCGCGGGTGGTGCATTGTGGGGAATTTTTCTTGCTGGACTCCTTGGTGGATTCATTGCGCTTCTTACCCCATGTGTTTTTCCGATGATCCCGCTCACGGTGAGTTATTTCACCAAACAAACGGGAAGCCGCCAACAAGGGTTGGTGAAAGCGTTGCTCTATGGGCTAAGCATTGTGGTGATCTACGTGGGGTTGGGGTTAATCGTGACGTTCGCCTTTGGCTCTGACGCCCTCAATGCTATGGCGAGCGACATTTGGTTCAATTTGGCTTTTTTTGTGCTGTTGGTGGTGTTTGGCATTTCATTTTTAGGCGCATTCGAGATCACTCTTCCCTCTTCTTGGGTAAATAAGGCCGACACCAACAGCGAGCGTGGGGGTTGGGCCGGCATATTTTTTATGGCGTTCACCTTGGCGTTGGTGTCCTTTAGCTGCACGGGCCCCATAATTGGCACCTTGCTGGTTGAGGCGGCTACCCGTGGTGCTGTCTTGGGCCCAGCGGTGGGGATGACTGGCTTTGCCTTAGCACTGGCGTTGCCTTTCAGCTTGTTTGCACTATTCCCGGGATGGCTCAAGAGCCTACCCCGTTCGGGTGGATGGCTCAATCGGGTGAAGGTGGTGCTCGGACTCCTTGAATTGGCCTTTGCTTTGAAGTTTTTGAGCAATGTAGATTTGGCCTATCATTGGGGAATACTCGACCGAGAGGTTTTTCTGGTGATTTGGATTGCGCTTTTTTTGAGTTTGAGTCTCTACCTTATGGGTTTTATCCGATTCCCGCACGACGATCCAGGCCCAGAGCCCCTTTCCATACCCCGCTTTCTGTTGTCTGTGGTGGCTCTTTCCTTTACCTTCTATCTTGTTCCGGGTTTATGGGGCGCCCCTTTAAAGTCGGTGAATGCATTTCTTCCTCCCATGGCCACCCAGGACTTTGACATGAGTGTGTCGAAACAGGGTGGGGGCGCCGCTAACCCCAGCGCACCCGCTCCGAGCCAAGCGGGGACCCTCTACAGCGACCTTTTTCATTGCCCCCATGGACTTTCCTGTTTTTTCGACCTTGAGGAGGGATTGGCCTATGCCGAAAAAGCGAACAAACCCGTGATGATCGATTTCACAGGGCACAGTTGTGTAAACTGTAGGAAAATGGAAGCCAGCGTATGGGCCGATCCGGAGGTGTTGCAGATGTTGCGCGATTCTTTTGTGTTGATATCCTTGTATGTCGACGATAAAACAGTCTTACCCACATCCCAGCAATATGTGAGCAGCTTCAGTGGAAAGAAGGTAAAAACTTTAGGCAATAAGTGGAGCGACTACCAGGCCTCTGTGTTTGGAATCAATTCTCAACCCTATTATGTACTCATGAATGGTAAGAAAAAGCAGTTGACGACACCTTCTGCCTATGACCCCGACATTGAGCGCTACCGCACCTTTTTACGCAGCGGGCTTCGTGCATTCCGCGAACAGGGCAAGAGTTCCCGATGGATGTAGCCTGAAGCGCTCATGATCAACAACCTACGTGTCTTTTATTATTGCTAGGCAAGGCCAGGTGTCAATTTTTGTCATCCCCCTGTTCGGCAATGGTCACCCCCCTGTCCGGCATTTGTCACCCCCCTGTCCGGCATTTGTCACCTCCTACTGAATAGCGTCGTGTCGTTTTTTCCGTATTTTCGGCCTTCTATTTCGTTTTGACACTTGATTTTTGATAAGCTACATGAAATCGTACCCTCTGATTAACAACATCACCGGTTGGCTGGTGTTTCTCATTTCCGCGGCGGTTTATACCCTTACGCTGGAACCCACCACGAGCTTCTGGGACTGTGGAGAATTTATTTCTGCCTGTTATAAAATGCAAATCATGCACCCTCCGGGGGCGCCATTTTTCATGTTAACCGGTCGGATGTTTACCCTTTTGGCTGCCGACCCCTCACAGGTTGCCTGGATGGTTAACTTCTTTAGCGGTATAGCGAGTGCATTCACCATTCTCTTTCTTTTTTGGAGTATAACAGCCCTTGGCCGAAAAATGTTGGAATCGGGGGGTGCAGCCCTCGATTTTGGGGGCACATTGTTGCTGATGGGCGCTGGCGCGGTGGGTGCATTGGCCTATACCTTCAGCGATTCGTTTTGGTTTTCAGCGGTTGAAGGCGAAGTTTACGCCTATTCCAGTTTCTTTACGGCAATTGTTTTTTGGGCGATTCTGAAGTGGGAGCGCGTAGCCGAAGAAGAAGGCGCTGACCGTTGGCTGTTGCTCATCGCCTATTTGATGGGCTTGTCGATTGGGGTGCACTTATTGAATTTGTTGGCTATTCCAGCCATTTGCCTGGTCTATTATTTTCGCAAGTATCCCATCACCCGCAATGGGGTTTTGATGGCTTCTGGTATTTCGATTGCCATTTTGGCGGTCATTATGTACGGGATCATTCCGGGTCTTCCCACTTTGGCATCGAAGTTTGATCTGTTTATGGTGAATGGAATTGGCCTGCCCTTCGGTTCTGGGAATCTATTGTTCGCCTTGTTGGTGGTTGGTGGACTTGCCTACGGCATCATGCATTCTCAAAAAACGGCTAAGGGCTTGCTTAATATGTCATTATTGGCTGCCACCTTTATCATCATCGGCTATAGTTCATATTCCATGATTGTGATTCGTTCACACGCTGATCCACCAATCAACATGAACAAGCCCTCCGATATTTTTTCGTTGGTGAGCTACATCAACCGTGAGCAATATGGCGATCGGCCTTTGCTGTATGGCCCTTATTTCACGGCTGAGTTGGTAGACCAGAAGGAGGGCAGCATGAAGTACCGTAAAGGTGCTGATCAATATGAGGAAATTGGCAAAGATATCGTGCCCGTTTATGACCCCACACAGAATACACTTCTTCCGCGTGCCTACAAGCGAGCCGGAACGCAACAAAGGCATATTGATTTTTATAAATCATGGCTTAAGTTGCGCGACGGACAAAAACCAACCTTCGGCCAAAACCTCAACTTTTTGTTCAGCTACCAATTGGGGCATATGTACTTCCGCTATTTCATGTGGAATTTTGCTGGCCGCCAAAATGACGTGCAGGGACAAGGACGCGACTACGAGCGGGGAAACTGGATTTCAGGGATTCCGGCGGTGGATGAAGGTCGTGCGGGGGAATTGAAAAATTTGCCTGATATCCGTACACAGAATAAGGCGCGCAATATGTATTATGGCTTACCGCTTCTCTTGGGATTGGTGGGATTGTTTTATCATTTCCGCAAACAACGTCTCGATTTTTGGGTGGTAACGATCCTCTTTGTGCTCACCGGGGTGGCCATTGTCATCTACCTTAATTTCGAGCCTCAGCAACCACGTGAACGGGATTATGCCTATGTGGGTTCTTTCTACGCCTTTGCGATTTGGATTGGCTTGGGTGTCATGGGTGTGGCACAGGCCCTTCGTCGGTTTATCCCGTTGTTGCCTGCAGCTGCTTTATCGACCTTGCTATGTCTCGGGGTTCCTGGCATTTTAGCGGCTGAAAACTGGGACGATCACGATCGCTCGGGAAAATATACTGCTCGGGACTTTGCGATTAATTACCTTGAAAGCTGCGCGCCGAATGCGATTCTGTTTACCATGGGTGACAACGATACTTATCCACTTTGGTATGCCCAGGAAGTTGAAGGAATTCGCACGGATGTTCGGGTGGTGAATCTAAGTTTGTTGGGAACCGATTGGTACATCAACCAACTAAGAAAACCCGTGAACAATTCGGCTCCCATAAAACTGTCCTTTTCTCCGGAGCAGATCGTGACCGGAACACGCGATTATGTTCCGTTTTACGATCGGGGCTTAACGGGACCTGTCGACCTTGCGCAAACCATGAAGTTTATCGCATCGGAGGATCCAAGCATGAAGGCGCAAACACAAGCCGGCGAGCAAATTAATTATTTCCCTTCCAAGAAACTCGTGATTCCTGTGAATCGGGCTAATGCAATTCGCCAAGGTGCCGTAACAGAAGCCGACTCTGCGAAAACACTCAATGCCATCGTGTGGGAATATCCACGCAGCGGAATCATGAAGAATGATTTAATTATTCTCGATATCATCGCCCAGAACAACTGGGAACGCCCGATCTATTGGACGGTCAGTATGGGCTCTGAACAATATTTGGGACTCGACGACTTTTTTCAATTGGAAGGCCTGACCTATCGCCTATCGCCTCGCTTCCAACCCAGTAATGATGGCAATACGATTCGCGTGGCAGCTGACATCATGTACAAGAATATGATGGAAAAATTTCGTTGGGGACGCATGAATCAGGGTATTTACGTGGATCCTGAGACCAGCCGTATGACCATTAATCTGCGCAGCAATGCGATTCGGTTGGCCGAGCGTTTTGTAGAGCAGGGTGAGAAAAAGAAGGCTGAGAACATCTTAGATTTAGTGATGAAGGAGATGCCTCATAAGCACGTGCCCTTATTGATTTATAACTACCGCATGGTTGAATTGTATCACCGAGCAGGTGCACATAAGAAGGCAAATGAAGTGGCGAAGACCTTGGTGAATGTATTCGAACAAGATCTTAAGTATTTTAGTGGACTCAGAGGCAAAAACCTCAGTTTCTACGATAGGGATCGTCAGAATGCCATAGCCCTTATGGGTGAAATGGCCAATATTTCCCGACAGCACGGGCAGGATACATTGGCCAATAATTTTCAAAAACGCCTCGAGGCATTCGGGGGTGGCGCACTTCCACGCTGATCGCCGCCGATCCCCATCTGGGGGTTCGGATGGCCTGGCTTATGGACTGCACGCGGTAGAGGCTTTAATGGCATCGGGCGCTGAGTTGAATCGGTTGCTCGTGGTGCGTGACCGACGCGACACCGCTCTTCGTGCCCTTATGGCGCAGGCGCATGAACGCGGAATCCCTGTGCAGGAGGTTCCTCGAGAAAAGCTCGATGGCTTGGTTCGGGGTACGCATCAAGGTGTAGTGGCTCTTCGATCGCCGGTAGAATATCAGCCGATCGACGCTGTAGTGGCGGGTCTGTTTGAACTCGGTGTGTTGCCTATGTTGGTATTGTTGGATGGCGTAACAGATGTTCGGAACCTAGGGGCGATTGCCCGAACAGCACAAGCCTCCGGCGCGCATGCTTTGGTCATACCCCGTAATAACAGTGCGCAGGTGACATCGGACGCCATGAAGGCAAGCGCTGGAGCCCTTGCAAGTATGCCAGTTTGTCGCGTAGCCTCTCTGGTTGAGGCTGCAGATTATTTGGTTACTTGTGGCTTTTCTTTGGTGGGTGCTACAGAAAGGGGGGTTCAGGCATACGAAACAATCGACTACACGGGGCCACTGGGACTGGTAATGGGAGGGGAGGAAGCTGGAATTGCACCAGCCCTGATGCGTAAATGCACGGTATTGTCGTGTATCCCCATGCCTTCGGGTGTGGGTTCACTGAATGTGTCTGTGGCCGCTGGGGTATTTCTATTCGAAGCGGCAAGACAAAGAAGAGTAGACGCGGTGTAAAGCTTTTGTTGGATGCTGTAGATGGATGATGTTAGATTCGCGGCATGAGCAGTAAGTTTACGATGAAAAACAAATGAATAGCGAAAACTATAGACGCGGGGTGTTCTCACCGCCCGCATCGTCGCCCACGCCCGCCTTGTTTCGACCGCCTGCCTTGAAAAGGGGCGATTGCATAGCGTTGGCAGCCCCTGCGCGTTGGATGGATCATTCGGAAGTTGAACCATTTGTTAGGTGGTTAACTTCTGAAGGATTTAATGTGCGCAGTTCTTGGGGCATAGGGCGCAGGCATCATCAATTTTCGGGGCGCGACGATGAGCGGGCCCAAGCATTCCAAGAATTGTTGGATGACCCTGAGGTTCGGGCGATTGTATGCTTGAGAGGTGGTTACGGAACGGTACGCATGGTCGACCTGTTGGATTGGTCGGCTTTCAAGCATCAACCCAAATGGGTGGTGGGTTACAGCGATATTACAGTATTGCATGCCCATTTGCACCAATTGGGTTTTAGGAGTATGCATGCCGCAATGCCCGTACAGTTCACTAGTGCATCAATGCCCGTACAGCCAACTGCTGACGCAACACCCGCACAGCCAACTGCGGCCGATATACCCGTAGATGGTCCCGAAACAGGGGGGGGTCCCGCCCATTGGTGCGCATGGCTCAATATATTAATGGCGCCCGATCCTAAGGAAGCGCAAGAGTGGAACCATTTCCCATGGGCCTCACGATGCCATGTAGCACGAGCAGGCACCCTGGACGGCATACTCATAGGCGGAAATCTATCGGTATTGTATAGTCTTTTGGGAAGTCGATCGTTTCCTGACCTGAAGGGAAAGGTTCTTTTCTTAGAAGATGTCGATGAATATCTCTACCACATCGACCGTATGCTGACGGCG
>SYHW01000030.1 GCA_005799065.1 Bacteroidota bacterium | reverse complement strand
TCCGTCACCAAAACTCCATGAATATGTGAGCGAATTGTCGCGCATGTGCGGCAATAAACGTACACCCAAACCGGTGTCGGGGAGGGCTGCAAAATTGGCGTGGCAAGGGCGTGCTACTGGAGGATGCGGAGGGTTTGGACCACCAGGGCCGCCGGGACCACCAGGTGAAGGGAAACGACAAGATACAGTGAAGTTTCGCTGAAACTGGGCGCTGTTGGTGTAAGAAACGCTATTGTTGTAAATATTGCCCGCGCAATCAACTGCACGTAGGTGAAATGTGCCTCCACCATTTCGGCCCCGAAGCGAAAGGTAATACTGTCCTGTTTGGCTAGAAGACACGGACATAAAAATAGGGGGCATCGCTGATGTATCAAGGGCGGCCACTGTTACATGGCGCACGGGCATTCCCGCCGTATCAGTGACAATCCCAGAAATTTGAACGAGTGGTCCAGTACTTGGCCACATTTGGCCAAAAGCCATACCCACCATCAAAGTAAATACGGTCAATAAAGATATTTTTTTCATGAGCATAAATTTAAGTTTCGGGTCAATAGACGGAAATAAAAGAAGAAGGTTTAAAGGTACATTATTTTTGGCACTTATTTTTGACCTGTTTATTTTTATGAACCAACGCACAGAATCCATCCAACGAACACCACCCATCCAGCATTACTGGCAGCTTGCACTACCGATAGGTGCATACCTCGACGCGCTTATAGCATTTGAACCCAAAGCCGACGACCCCTATTTAGCCTATTACGACATCAACAACCAGCGCGTGAAAAGATTGAGAAAAACGATTCGACTAGAATCAGACAACATCAATGCATTACGCGCTTTTTTTTCGACGCCAAAAGGAAATCAACCAGAGGAGGAAAACGAATTTGATACTAAAAATAAGCGGTATTGGCTGGTGATCAGTGAATTCTGGTGCGGTGATGCGGCACAAATCACCCCCTTAATTGAATCGATCACGAATGCTTCGGAGGGTGCCCTCGAAACCCGTGTTGTTTTTCGCGATGAACACCCTGAGCTGATCGATGCCTTCCTCACCAACGGCAGCCGAAGCGTGCCCAAAATCATTCAATTGAACGATCAATTTGAGGTTTTGGGCGGTTGGGGACCTCGGCCAAAAGCCGCCCAAGACCTGGTTGTTCAACTCAAATCGAATCCCGAAACGGCAGGAAACTACAGTGAATGGCTGCATAAGTGGTATGCCGATGACCATCAACAGTCGACCCAAAAAGAACTCATCGCGTTTATGGCTTCCTCGCACTAATCAGAGTGGCTTCCTCGCACTAATCAGAGTGGCTTCCTCGCACTAATCAGAGTGACTTCCTCGCGCTAATCGTGCAGGTGGCAATAGCCCGAAGAACTGCGGGTACTGTTTCTACAGCGATTACCGGATTTTGTAGTTCCCTTGCATTGGGCAACTTCCGCTCCCGCGCTTCGGCTGTTGTCTGTGTCATCCGCTGCGATTCGTGCAGGGGTCCAGTCCCAACAGCTCTCACACACCTCTTGTTCCAGTGTCTTCTCGAGCAAATCGGGGAATGAATGGAAGAAATCGAGGCCCGTGAGTCGTTCAACGCTGTCGATGGGCACAACAAATGCTGTCAATGGCCGTTGGGAGGACGTGTTGGGGAGCAAAAATCCGATACCTTGTCTGTGCGTGCGGGCGGTGTCGACCACCACTTTATAATAGAGTTCAGGTACCGATACCCGATTCGGGCCAATAGATGGAAGATCGGGAGAAAGAACTGGGCCCGTCACCACCAGTAGGCTGTCGTAGAGTCCTGACCAATCACGAAACAACTCCTCCAGTCTCTTCCATACACCACGGTTAAAACCGGGTTGCTGTGGGCTCATATTGCTGTAAAAGAAACTCTCGCTCATGGTGGCTACACTCCAGTGCATGTCCGCAGCCGGCGCCAAGTGTCCACGATCGTAGCCCGATCCTTGATAATCGACTGTCGTCGCCGATCCCGTACGAACTGAAGGATCCGGGCGAAAATTGTCGGCTCGGTCAACCACTTTTATAAGTCGCGCACGCGACATCAAATAGGCCACCCAGCTCGCTTGCTCATGCGCCTCTGAATATCCCAATGAAAACCCCTTGTGGTGTATGACCTGTACATCGGCTTTTGACGCCGGAAGGAACTGCGTATTCGGCGGCTGGCCAAGCGCTTCAAATCGAAAGAGAAACAGCCCTGCATAAACTACACTGATCAGAAAAAGGGGGAACTGCCTCATACTTTATAGGTTATCCAGCGAATCAGCTCTCTAAAGGTGGGCTTTTTACCATACATGAGCACGCCAACCCGGTAAATGCGCGCGGCAATCCATGTTGTCGCCAGAAAACCTACCACCATGAGCGACATGGACAGCGCCAATTCCCAGGCCGGCACCCCAAAAGGCAGACGAACAGCCATCAGGATCGGGGCCGTAAAGGGGATCATGCTGAACCAAAAAGACAGGGGAGAGCCAGGGTTTTGAACCACCATCTGGGCTACAATGATGGCCAGAATAATGGGGATGGTTACAGGAAACATGAGCTGCTGGGTGTCCGATTCATTGTCGACCGCCGATCCAATCGCTGCAAACAGCGCGGCATACAAGAGGTAGCCACTGATGAAGTAGAACAGAAACATCGACAAAAGAAAGGGAAGGTTAAGCGTGCCCAAACCGTCCATGATTCCCTCCACACCCTCCTTGGGCACATCAGCTGTTGGTGCTCCGGCCAATAGCGTAGCCTGGGCAATAGCCACCAAGCCCGCCGTGAGGGCTATCCAAACCACAAATTGCGCGAGTCCAACGGCAGCTATCCCGAGAATTTTGCCCAACATCAAGTCGAAGGGACGGACGCTGGCCACCAAAACTTCCATAACACGACTGGCCTTCTCTTCTACAACACCGCGCACCACCATGCTGCCGTATAGGAAAATAAATAAATACATGATAAAGGCCGCCATAAATCCCACCAAGGTGGCGGCAGTAGTGCTGCTGTCCTCTTCCCCGTCGCCCGTTAGTCGTAGTGTCTGTAGGTCAACCTGGGTGCGCAACGAATCCACAAAACCCGGATCAAGGCCCCTTTCCTTGAGTTTAAGTGCCTGAATACGATCGGAAATAGCGCGG
>SYHW01000029.1 GCA_005799065.1 Bacteroidota bacterium | reverse complement strand
ATTAAATCTTTCCTCCCAATATCTTTCATCAGCGTTCTTCGCAATCCACCCGTTAATTGAGACTATACCAGAAAGACAATCACTTTGCTTGTTTGCTAAACTAATTTCGTTGAGCCAATGGGTCTTCCCAGTCCCCCTTGCACCTAAAACCAAAACAGAAAATCTGCCTGGGTTGTGCAGGTAACCTATTAAGTCTTCAATAGGCGTTTTGCGAAAGTCGGGCTGTTCTGCGTAAAACGAGCCTTTTATGCTTTTATTTCCGTATTTCATTGCGTATAAATGCGTATAGTACGCAAACATACGTTTTTAATGGACATTTGCATAAGAATTACTCAAACAAAATGAACAAACAGATTTTAGAGTTCAAGAAAACAGACCACTTCCTGCACAGCCAATGGGATAGAAACATTGACGATCAACTTCTTTACAAAGTACTTCCATTTGTAGAATGCACGAAGTGTGAAAAGGATGTAGTCTTCGTGATGCCTTCCCACCTTCAAAAGAAAGGTATAGCAAAAGACGATAAGCAATGTTTGATTTTAGTAATCAAACAAAAATTGCTTCTAACTGCTTACTGGTGCGACCATCCCAACTACTTATTTAATCAAAAGGAAACCCCTCACTTTCAAATCCTCTACTAATATGCATATCCTCAAAATCATTCACGGCTATCCGCTTAACTACAATGCTGGTTCAGAAGTTTACAGCCAATCCATTTGCAACGAACTTTCAAAACATCACAAGGTTTCTGTTTTTACAAGAGAAGAAAATCCATACAGACCCGACTTTGATATTAGAAAGCAAACAGAAAATAGCAACTTGGATTTTTACTTCGTAAACAATCCACAAGGCAAAGATGGCTACCGCCATCAGGCAATGGATAGCAATTTCGCAAAGCTCATTGCTACCATCAAACCCGACATTGCTCACATCGGGCATCTCAACCACCTTTCCACCGGAATTGTAGATGAACTCAATAAACAAAACATTCCAATCGTTTTTACCCTTCACGACTTTTGGCTGATGTGTCCAAGAGGGCAATTCCTTACAAGAAGCATAGGCAAGGAAAACAACTTTCAGTTGTGTTCCTCACAGCAAGACCAAAAATGTGCAACCGACTGTTACAAAGTTTATTTCAGTGGCAGAGAAGAAAACGAACAACAAGACATTGAACATTGGAGTGCCTGGACACACCAAAGAATGATTGAAACAAAGGCAATCATCAACAAAGTTGATGCTTTCATTGCCCCATCTAATTACTTGCGTAATAGATTTGTAAATGAGTTTTCAGTGCCTGAAAACAAAATCATTTACTTGGATTATGGTTTCCCTACCGAATACCTAACACAGACCGAAAAATCAAAAGACAATTCCAATTTCACCTTCGGTTACATTGGCACACTAATACCTGCTAAAGGTGTAAATCAACTCATAGAAGCCTTTTGCCAAATTGAGACACCAGCAACACTAAGAATTTACGGCAGACAAAACGGGCAAAGCACAGATGCTTTAAAGTTGCTTGCAGCATCTTCAAAAAACAAGATTGAATTTGCAGGAGAATACATCAATCACAACTTAGCCAATGATGTTTTCTCAAAAGTTGATTGCATTGTAGTTCCAAGCATTTGGGCAGAAAATTCACCACTTGTAATTCACGAAGCACAATCTTGTAAAGTTCCAGTAATCACAGCCGATTTTGGTGGAATGAAAGAGTATGTGCAACATCAAGTAAATGGACTTTTGTTTGAACACCGCAATACAAATTCATTGGCAGAGCAAATGAAGTTTGCTATCGCAAACCCTCATTTGATGAAAGAATATGGCCAGAAAGGTTATTTGTTTTCTGCCGATGGCAGTGTTCCAAATATCCAAGACCATTGTAAAGAATTGGAGAAAATATACAACAGCTTCATTATTTCTAAAACCCTTTGGAGAATAACCATTGACACAAACCCCGAAGATTGCAACCTCAAATGCATCATGTGCGAAGAACACAGCCCTTACAGTGATTTCATACCAACGCTATTCAAAGAAACGGGTGTCAAACGCAGAAGGATGAAGTTTGAAACAGTTTTAGATATTTTTCTGCAAGCAGAAAAATTAGGAGTAAAAGAAATTATCCCTTCTACAATGGGCGAACCATTGCTTTACAAAGAGTTTGACAAAATATTTGAATTATCAGAGCAGAAAAACATAAAAATCAATCTCACCACAAACGGCACATTTCCAAAAAAATCAGTTAAAGAATGGGCCAAACTAATTGTGCCAAACACTACAGATGTAAAAATTAGTTGTAACGGATCAACAAAGGAAACATCTGAAAAAATAATGAAGGGTATTGACTTTGATAAGGCAATTCAGAATGTAAAAGAGTTTATCAAATACCGTGATGAACACTTTGCAAATACAGGCTACTTCTGCCGTGTAACCCTTCAACTAACTTTCATGCAAAACAATATGCACGAATTAGCAGACATTGTAAAATTGGCTGCTTCATTAGGAGTTGATAGAGTAAAAGGGCATCAGCTTTGGGCACATTTTGAGGAAATAAAAGACCTTTCAATGAAAGTTTCAAAAGACAGCATTATACAATGGAATGAATATGTAAAACAAGCATTAGAAGCCCAGGAGCAATACAGAAAACCAAATGGTGAAAAGGTGCTTTTAGAAAACATCATTCCATTAACTGAAAATGAAAATACAGAAGTGCCGGAACATTATGAATGTCCGTTTCTCACAAAAGAACTTTGGATTTCAGCAACAGGAAAAGTTTCTCCTTGCTGTGCTCCAGATAATCTCCGTAAATCATTAGGCGATTTTGGAAACATTGAAAACACTTCAATCCAAGAAGTATTAAACAGTCCTGTTTACACAGAACTGGTAAAAAATTACAAATCAATTCCGCTATGCAAGTCTTGCAATATGCGTAAACCCTCAAATAACAATTAATAAAATGATACAGCTAAAAAAGATTGACCAACTACAAAAAATGTTTCCCAAGGTTACCGGAATAGATGTAGCACTGCTATACGGTTCTTTTGGTAGAAACGAAGCCACACCCAATTCTGATATTGATATTCAGTTATTGGTAAACAAAGATTTTGAAACAAGTATTTTAAAAGACCAACTCCAAAAACTATTTCACAACGAAATTCAATCCATCCGTGAAGTAGCAATGAGAAACAAAGTAGTGGTATATTTCAAATCACAACCCAAAATTGAATTTGCCATTTGCACAAACATTGCTGAAATTGATAGAAACTATTTAGGTTCAGAAATTACAGATTTTAGTCAAACAGTTTTGTATCAAAGAGTGCCGCAGCTTTACGATATAGGTTCATACTTGGCTCAATTGATAAGGGATTACAACAACAATAAAACAGAGCAGCAAAAAGAAAAACGAATTACAGATTTGGTTGACAAATTCATTTATGAATTTGAAAGTTGTTCGGGTATGCATCGCAGAAGCGATGGCTACCAATTTTATTTCTTTTACAACATTGCTTTGCAAGTTGCAATTCAATTAAACCACCTTTCAAAAGGACATTCAAAATTCAACTTCCTGCCAAAATACTTTATTGCAAACATCCTTACAAAAGAAGAACAAGAAACATTTTACAACCTCAAAGGCACTTTGTTTTTGCGCGAAGCAAACCAACAGAAAAGAAAATTGCTTGACTTCTTTTATACAGCAATAGAAACTTTGGTAACACCAGTAAAATTAGAAGAAGTAAAACAGTTTTGTGAGTGGCTTTACAACCGTGATTTCCTTTGGAACTTTAGGGATATAAGCACTCACAATTCCAAAATCAAAAGTGGTAGAATATACCGAACAGCAACAATGACTTTGTTTCAAAATGAAAACAGATTTGATGAACTACTTAATGAAAAGCAAATCAAAACTGTAATTGATTTAAGAGCAGATAAAGAAATTGAAGAATTACCTTACCATGAACAAACCCTTTCAAAATTCAAATATATAAAAGCACAACTTGACCCCTGGAACCAACCGGAATGGTTTAAGGAAAAACACCATCAGGGAACCAATGAAGAAATTGCTTACCGCTTTTTTGCAATAGGATGTAATGACCAAATAAAAAATGCAATGGAGGCTATTATTAATGAAGAATTAGGATCTGTTGCAGTTCATTGTTTCGCAGGAAAAGACAGGACAGGTATTTTTATTTCAATGCTACACTTGCTTGCAGATACACCAATAGAAATAATTTATGCTGACTATTTAGCAAGTGAAGTTGATGTAAAAATCAGCAGATTAAACTTAGTGCTGGACATTATTACCGAAAAGGGCGGGATAGAGCCTTACTTACTTTCTTGTGGATTAAAAACAAATCAGATTTCAAAACTCAAACAAAAATTATTGAACTAATGAATTGGCAAAACATAAAAGTATCAGCAGACAACACACATTTTCTTTTTGAAGGGAAACAAATATTTGAAAAGCATTTTATTGAAGTCCTTAAATTTCATTCACCCGGCATTGCCCCTGTATTTGACAACACAGGAGCTTACCACATTGACATCAATGGTGAAGCAATTTATTCAGAAAGATACACAAGAACATTTGGCTATTACTGCAACAGAGCAGCGGTTGTGTTGAATGCAAAATGGTTTCACATCAATGAATTGGGTAAACAAGTTTACCACAATTCATTTCTTTGGGCAGGTAACTATCAGGAAAACCTTTGCACGATAAGAGATGCCAACAATCAATATTTTCATATTGATTTGAATGGCCATAAAATCTATTCAGAAACCTTCACCTATGCAGGTGATTTTAAAGATGGAATTGCTTGTGTAAAAACCGCAAGCGGATTTTACAAGCACATTGATACAAAAGGAAACTACCTAAACAACATTGTCTTCCTTGACTTGGGTATTTTTCATAAATACTTTGCAACAGCTAAAGACAAAGAAGGTTGGCATCACATTGACAAGCAGGGAAGAGAACTATATAAAGAACGCTATACAGCAATAGAACCTTTCTACAATGGCTTTGCCTTAGTAACTCAGTTTGACAATGAGAAAATCATCATTGACGAAAATGGAAACAAGGTAATTTCTGTATAGCAGAACTTGAATCTTCAGTGAAGCCCCCCAGCCAGCCCACAAGCACGGCTTATGCAGTGGCTAACCCACAAAGCCAACCCTTCCACTGCATCTATGGTGTTGCCGCCATTTTTAACTGTCATACTTTTTGTGGCTATGCTCCCCACGCTATTGGCACATTGCCTGTTCCGCTTCGCTACACAGCCAAAGAGCCAAGCCAACCCAAGCATAGCAACAAAAAGACGCTGCACTCCAACCACCACCACCGTTTCGCTTATGCCAGTATAAAAATTGGCGGAAGCATACTTAAACATAATGCGGTCTTATGTGTTCGCTTCGCACAGCCACCCATCGCTTATGCAAGCATCCCACCGCAGTGGCTGTCACATAAGTCGCCATTATGTTAAGTAGCCAACACCATAGCATCCCTTGAAAAACGGGATGAAGCCGTGCTTTTTTCCACCGCACCCCCCAAGAGCCACACACCCCTCCACCCTTTCAATGGTGCAGTAAAAAATAAAGCATGATTTGTTTTCTGGCCATGTGCTTGCGGCAGGTTCATTCACTTCATCTCCATTTCGTTCAGGCGTTCCGTTCATTCCGCTTCGCTTCATTCTCTACACTATCCTTCACTACATTCCGCTTACGTTCATTTCACCAACCTCAGCACCGCACAGCAAAAGCAATTCCTTCTCTGCATTCCGCAAAGCCATCACACAGGCTTTCCGTGTCATGGCATCCCGATAGCCCAAGCACATAACCTACTCACAATCGGGACTGCTCATGCCACTCCAAGCAACCAACCCGGTTTGCTCCATTCTGTTCAGTCATTGCATTTGCTCTTGACCCACCGCACGATTGAAAGCGGTATGCTTTATTTTTTCCTGCGAAGTGTTTACCCCAGCCGACCCTCGAAAGTCATCTCCGTTCCAATTGAAATTTAATAGCGATTGATAAGCATTGTAGAAATACAATTCGGATTTCCTTTTTGTAAAGAAGAATAGAAATAGAAAGAATGAACCTGAAAAAAATAAAAATAAAAAGTGCAGCAAAGGTAGGTGGCTGGCACAGGCCAACGCTTGAAAAAAACCAAAAGACTACGGCATAATGAAAGGCAAATAATCTGTTCATTTTTTTATTGGTATTTGCCTTTCACCCTTCGGGACTTATTCCGTTTCCTTTTGGTTTTTTAGCCACGCCACCTCTGCGATTGCTTTCTTTTTTTTTCTGTTTTTTTTCTTTGTCAAATTATATATGTGTTGCGTAGCGTAAGCGAAGCAGGGCAGTTGCAAAGATTCAAAGCAGCTTAAAATTTAAAGCTACAATCATGCACAGTCCAAAGTTTCAAACGTACAGCCCAAAAAATCAAGCCACAGAGTTTGAGTTTTACATCCTTTGCAAAGGATTAAACAGCGGTAAGCCTCTTACTGCACCTTGTCCAAATTCATTTGTTTGCATCTGCAAAAATCAAAAGCAAAAAGATTTTTATTTCTGGCTGCTATTCGGTTTGTGGAAAGCAAAGCATTTTCATCAGTTGCTCACTGGTTCCGTTATTACGTTTATTCGGATTGCTGAATTTAAGCAAGAGGTAAGCACTCAGGCAGCAGTGGTGAGCACACAGGAAAATGAATACACAGCAACAGTTGATAAAATCAAACAACTGGAAGAACGGGAAAAGAATATCCGTCAGCAGTTGGCTTTAATCAATGATTTGAAAAGAGCTATGATATACCGGCACTTAAAAAGCAAAATGTAGGGCAGCCCCTTACATGATACTGCTCGTTGCATAAATAAATTTTCATGTGCAAAGGTAGCATGGCGGGCAGACGCACAAAGCCAACCTAAAAAAACCAAAAGACTACGGCATAAACACAGACCCACCGCACAAGGCTATCATTTATTCCGTTTCCTTTTGGTTTTTTTATCCGCCATGCTGAGAGATGCACATAAAATTTATTTATTATGCAAAAGCATCCTCGTATCAGTTCCGGCAGCCATCCAGGCATTTGCCCATTTACTCCGCAGGTCCTTCATCAGTTCTTGCAGCTTTCACCTCATGCATATAGCCGCTATGTTCGCAAGTCGGCTATCATTGCCCAGCATCACACAGGCGTTAAGGTTTATCGCCTTCCTTGTGGTTGTTGCCTGTGGCGTTATCCATCAGGTGTTCGTCAGCTTTCAGCATTGCCCTTTTAGGGGCTTTGCTTAAAAGAAAAAGCCCCACCAAATCGGCAGGGCTTTTTCCTAACTGAAAGAACGAACAATTTTTATGCAGCATCAACGATGTTCAACACGTTGTATGAGCCATTTTTAAGCGAATACTGAATACCATTCACTTCCTGAAAGAACTCAATCAGCAGCAGGTAAAACTTAGTGCCAGTACCAGCAGGAACACCGGCAGGAGTAAGTGTTACAGGAGTGTTGGTTCCATCAATCGGCAAGTTGGTTACAGGACTGTACTCAATTGCACTGATTTCATTGGTGAAGTCAACATTTGCAAAAGCACCTTTCATGCTGATATGTGTAGCCCCTGAAGGATACGAAATATCATTAATCGGTACAAAGGCAGGAATGTTGATTACCCCGGTAAGAGGCACAACCGTAAAGGGTGCAAACATCACACCACTCAAAAGAGCTTTGTCGTTGAAATCAAAATCTTTCAACAAAGCCAATGCAGCAGGATCAGCAATACCATCGGCAACGGTACGTTCACCACGAGGAGAAGCCACATCGTAATTTTTGATTTGCGTCATGATTTGCGTTAAACGACTGGTAACACGATTGTCAGCAGCGTTCATCATCAAATTACGAACTGCATTGCGGAGAACTTTACCGGCAGTTGCAGAGCTTCCAAATTCAGAACCGTTTTCACGGGTACGCTGAAAGTTTGGATCATTTGCAATACGGTCAGCAGATACACCACCTTTGGTTTTCACCAGGTGGCCATCTTGTGTTTTGTAGAAGGTTAACTCATCCAGAGTTCCTTCAATTTTTAGGATACCTTTTAATTTTGCCATTGCTTAAAATTTTTATGAGTTAGTAAAACCGTTTCTTTTTTAGCTGTTTTATCAGCATTTGAAAACAAAAATATAAGCAGTATTCAGGCTATGCAAAAGTTGAAAGTCATCCGTTCCGTTTCTTCCGCATTATTCCAACAAACACACTTTCACCGCCTATGAAAATGATTTATATTTGCAGTATCACTTTCATATTTGAAGTATATCATCGGTATGGATAGTGTATTAAGAAGTATTATTGAAATAATGAATAGACTGTGCATTTATCCGAAGGACATTCAGGTAATCACAGGCAGAAGCGACAGGTATGGAAGAAACCTCATCAAGAAGATTAAAGATCACTTCAAGAAGCAGCAGCACCAGGTTGTTACTGTTGATGAGTTTTGCCAGTACATGGGCTTGCAACCGGAAACAGTTGCAAAGCAACTTAGGTAAGTAGAAATCTTATCTTTGCTTTTGTCTATGATAAGGCACAGCACACCCTACCATCATCAAAGATTTTTCTTTTCTTTGTGTAGCGTTTTCCCTTGCTTAATCAGTTGTTGTTGGCTATTTGTTGCCCAATCTTCGGAAAGCCCTGATATATAAGGGTTCACTATTTTTTGTATCGGAAAGTGAAGGTCTGAATTTCGTTTCGAATGTACCTGGGTATTTCACTCATATCGATGCATTCATTTCACTGCAAACTGACCCAGTTTACACCGGAATCACTGACCCAGTTTACACCGGAATCACTGACCCAGTTTACACCGGAATCACTGACCCAGTTTCATCGGAATCACTGACCCAGTTTACACCGGAATCACTGACCCAGTTTCATCGGAATATTCAGCAATCAACCCGAAGAAGCAAAGCGATTGTATGCCTCCGCGAATGTAAAGGTCAAGCCCTCCGGGTTGCAGGTGAAAAATCGGTGGAAAAAGCGATTTTTTCACCGCAAACCTTGACATTCGCTCCGCCATACAGATAGGGGTTGCTCAACGGTTTGAATGCCGAGATATGCTTGATAAACACGAAAACGCAGACAATCGACGAACGATTTTTTCCATAACTCCGAATCAAAGCTGTCCAGGAATACCCGAACACTTCACAATGTTGGCTCGCTTTGAGACCGCCTCACCTTTGCAGGGCCGATTTGAGGGCCGGGAGATGACGGTCTTGAGCGAGCAGGAAATTGTAGGAGTGGCTTTTGCCGAGGTGCGCCACGGGCTGCAGGCCCCGTTCTTCATCGATGTTGAAAAAATGGTATCCGAGTCCCTCAATCATGTGCTCGATGTCGCGACCAATCGAATCGTCGAGGATTTCGATGAGTACTGCTGGCTTATAGCGAGCCAAAGCCTTAAAACCGGCTAAAACCTGTGCTTCAAATTTTTCCACATCGACCTTCATGAGGTCAATTCCGCTGAGGGTGCCATCCGCCAAAAGGCTGTCGATCGAACGAACGGCTACTTTGTATTCGTTTTGCGGACGGTGTTTGCCATGTGGATCGGCCACCAATGAGGCTTCGTAGTGGTTGTCGAGGTTGTCATAAAGCGTTGCCTCTCCGTCTTCAGGCCCCAATGCCATCGGGAACAAACGTAGGGGATTGCCATTGAGCGCATTGTTTTGTTCCAATTGCCTGAGCACACCGGGCACGGGTTCGAAGGCACAGATGTCGGCCCCAGGTTGCACCGAATGCGCCAAAAGGCTGTAAATACCGGTGTTGGCCCCCACATCCAGAATGTGGTGCGATTGACGACAGAGCGCCATCCACACAGCAGCACTTTCACGCTCCCAGCCCTTTTCTATGCCCCCCCAATAAAGAAGGGTTTCTATATAGTGGCCATTGTTTTGAATGAAAAAGTGCCTTTTTTCATCCACTTTGATGCGCATGCTGCCGTTCACGAATAAGTGCCGGTAGATGCTTTTGGGGACAATTTGACTCCTGCGGAGGGGTTCAAACAACCAGCGTTTGGCCGGAATGGCGGAGTAGAGGGCGCGCAACAAGGGATTTTTCATGCGGGCTGTAAATATGCGTGTTTTTTTACTTTTTCATTTCGTGTGACATGAGATGACACAAACAAATTCTAGTTTTGCTGTACATTTTATTTCGTACATTGATTTTCCGTTAAACAAGAGGTTATGTCGCAGGCGCCCCCCGATTTGTCGCAACAATTCGCTGATTTTTTTCCTGATCCGAAGGTTGGAGCATGGGCCAAGTGTTTGATGGAGCGGATCATCGACGGACATATCTGTGTGCCCTATTCTGATTTAGGCGCTGTTGAATCGTCTACACAGACTTCTTTGGGGTTGGAGGGCAATATTGAATCGCCTAATCAGGCTGCATTAGGCTTGGAGGGCAACGCATGGAAATGGGTATCAGTCGGCGACGAATCGCGGAGTAAGCCATTTGTGCTTTACAACAATATGTTGTATATGCAACGATATTTTCTTTATGAAACGGAGATTGTGGATCGAATCCGCGCCCGGGTCGATCGAACACGGTTGAGCTGGAACGAACGGGCAGGGGCCTTGCGGTCTTTGCGGGATGAAGGATACGCCCCGGCTGTTGATTCACGGCCAGCGGATGAGGGTCGCGTGCTGCTGCCCGATTGGCAAACGGCGGCCGTGGTACGGGCGTTGTGTAGCGATTTCGGCATCATTACGGGTGGGCCTGGCACAGGCAAAACCACCACTTTGGTGCGCTTGTTGGAAGGGGTACATCGCCTCAGTCCCCAAGCACGTGTTGCCCTGGCAGCACCCACAGGCAAAGCCTCTATGCGCATGTTGGAGTCGATTCGGCAGCAATCGGCCCGCGTATCCCTAGATCTTCAGGAGTGGTTGGGCGGACTTAAACCATTCACGCTGCACCGTTTGTTGGGTTATGTGCCCCATTCAATTTATTTTAAGCACCACCGCGATCGGCACCTGCCCTTCGATTGGGTGGTGGTGGATGAGGCTTCTATGGTGGATGTACCGATGTTTGCTAAGCTGCTCGAGGCCTGCGCCCCAGAAACACGTTTGCTGTTGTTGGGCGATAAAGACCAGTTGGCCTCGGTGGAATCGGGTAGCCTATTGGGCGATTTATGTGCATCTGCGGGAGGCCTGAATCGGTTTAGTCATAACGAGCGCGAACTCATCAACCTATTTGTGACGCATCCGGAGCGGGCCATTGGGCCGGAGGCCGAAACGGATGAATGGTCTACCTTAGGACAGTGCATCACCGAGCTTCGGTATAGCCACCGTTTCAACGACGAAAGTGGGATCGGGAAATTGGCCAGGGCGGTCTTGGGTGGTCAGGCGGAGCAGGCGGTGGAACTGCTCCACAATCCATCCCATGCCCAAGCGTTGTGGTGGTATCCGAACAGTGCTTCGAATGACTGGAATGCAGTCTTGGCGGATATCGTTGAGGCCTACAGGTCTTATGTCGAAGAGGAGGATGTTGAACGGGCACTCCAGCGATTTAAGGAGTATCGCGTGCTCACTCCGGTGCGGGAAGGACAATATGGCCTCTACTTGCTTAACCTCAAGATTGAGGAAGCTGTCCGACAGCGTTTTTCGGCTCGGGTAGGACAAAGAGAACTGTTCTACCGAAATCGACCGATTTTGGTGACCCGCAACGATTATGCATTGGGCCTTTTTAATGGGGATATTGGCTTGGTGCGTCCTGATCCCGCCCACAACGGACAACTGCGGGTGTGGTTTGAAGGCAATGAAGAAGGGAATGCCTTGCGTTCTTTTCATCCCTCGGCCATTCAGGCTTGCGAAACAGCCTTTGCCATGACCATTCATAAAAGTCAGGGCTCTGAATTTGACCGTGTCTTGGTGGTTTTGCCCGAAAGGGAGGAGAATAAGCTCCTCACCCGCGAACTGATCTACACCGGAATCACCAGGGCCCGAAATCAGGTGGCGGTTTGGGGACCCGAATCGGTGCTCAAGACCGGGGTGGGGCGCAGCATTGAGCGTATATCTGGGCTCGCAGATCGTCTGAAGTAAACCTGTTTATTGATTGAAAAAAGAGAACGAAAGAATATGGCACTAGAGCTTTATGCATCCTCCGCACTGGAGAAATTGTGTGATCGATTGGTGACTGACCTCAAGCGCGAACAAGCTGGGGTGTTCGACCCTATTTGGATCATCACCCAAACCGATGGAATGGATGGTTGGTTGCGCGAGCGAATGGCCCGTGCCCGGGGGGTATCACTCAATGATTGTTTTATGCGTACCAATGACGTATTGGTTGACCTTTACAGGCTGTTGTGTCCGTCGGCACCCCGGGCATTGGAACGTGATACCTTGGTATGGCTGGTGTTTTCTGCCTTATCCGATGTGGAATTTCAAAGAAATCACCCAGAAATTGCCAATTATTACCACAACAGCGAGACCCGTCGGATGTCTTTGGCCATGGAAATGGCCGATCAGTTCGATCAATACCAAATTTATCGGCATCAGCTTATTCAGCAGTGGAATCGGCCGGGTGGTGCGCATGAATGGCAGTCGGATTTGTGGATGATCATTCAGGCTCGAATTGGAACCGCTTATGCCGATCGTACGGGCATGGCGCAGGCGGTTTTATCGGCACTTGATGCACAGGAGGGTCAAAATAAAGTGAAACAGCGATTTCTGTCCATGAATTTTTTCGGCCTCGCCATTGTGACGCCTTTCTACCTCGCCTTGTTTTATCGGCTTTCTCGAATCATACCGGTGCGTTTCTACTTGTTGAACCCTGCGCCCGATGAGTATTGGATGGAGGCAGAGGTGAACCGAAAAATAGCGGCCTTGCGGAAGTCTAAGGTGTCCGTGACCGACGATTCTGGATCTTTGGTGAACAGTCTCCTGAACAGTTGGGGCCGCATTTTGCGGGAGAGTTTCTTTTTGTTGACCCAACACGATGAATATGTGAACCGCTATGAGAGCCTCGACTCGGCCGATCATGTGTTGGAGCAGCAGGAAGGAAGTTTATTGAAACGGATCCAAATGGATATTCGGTGCAATAGGACAGCCGATCTGGAGTTGGCTCCGATCGAGTTATCGGAGGACGACGAATCGCTTCAATTCATTGGATGCTACACCGCAGCGCGCGAAGTCGAGGTGCTCTACAATCGCTTGTTGAGGGCTTTTGCACAGGATCGAAGCCTTGGGGCCCGTGATGTGGTGGTGATGACTCCTGACATTGATCGGTATGCTCCTTTTATTCGGGCCGTGTTTGAATCGGGCCCTGTTAAAATTCCGTATTCCATTGCTGATGAATCGATCGACCGGGGAAATACCTTGTTTACGGATATACGCGGCATTCTATCGATCGACCCCAATACCTTCAAGGCCGAAGAAGTCTTGTCGTTGCTCGATTCGCCCCGGGTGCGGGCTCGTTTTGGCATCCAAGACCTGAAGGAAGTGCGCCGCGCCGTTCGGGAGGCGGCCATCTACTTTGGATTGGAGCCCGAACACCCAACGGAATGGGAGATTCAAGCCGACGATTCCGAACGCTGGATGGTGGGATGGGACTACGGCCTGCAGAAGATGATTTATGGTTTGTGCATGTCGGGTGGGGTCGACTTTGAAATTGATGGACGGGTGATTTTGCCTCTCGACACGGCTGAAGGGGCTGATATGGCCGACCGAATACGCCTGGCCGATTTTGTGCGAACCCTCAAAAAAATCGTGTCTGCTCGTCATCAGGCCCGTACTCTGTCGGACTGGGCCAACTATCTGAACGACTGCGTTCGGCAATTGGTGTTGGCTGAAGACGACGACGACGACGACTACCGTCGCTTAATGAGGCTGCAGGATCAGATGCTGCAGCTGGATGATTGGGCGGAGGGGGAGAAAATCGGCTTCGCCACTTTTCGGCAAGTTTTTTTGGTTCGCTTATCGCTCGAGCAGCGGAGCAGCCATTTCACCGACAAGGGAATTTGTTTCTGTTCGATGGTGCCCATGCGCAGTGTTCCGTTTCGGTTTATCGCGATGTTGGGGATGGACTTCGACCGCTTTCCCCGGCAAGAAAGCATGGTTAGTTTTAGTTTAATCGGTGGTCAGCACCACCAGGCAGGTGACCGCAACCCGCGCGAAAATGACAAGCACCTCTTTTTGGAGACCCTTATGGCCGCCCGAGACACGCTCTACATCAGCTTTTTGGCGCGCGATGCCCAACGGGGTATTGAGCTGCCTCCGTCTTCTTTGGTGGATGAACTCATGACCTATATCTCAACCCGATGCACTGATCATAAGGCATACCGTAAGACTGCGGTCCGCATTCATCCGTTGCATGTCTTTAGCAGGGCCTATAATAGGCCTGATTCGGCACTTCCACCCAATTATCTGACCCGTATGTGGTGCCATGCGGTGGATCGACCTTCCTCTGTCTTGCCCGCACGGGAAGCGGTTTCGCCCATGCATTCTATTGAATTGGATCGATTGTGTGGGTTCTACCAACACCCGGTACGCGATTATTTCAACCGACAACACGGCATTTATTTCCGCGATGAGGAGGAGCGCCTGCCCGAGCATGAGTGGTTCGACATTGATTACCTGCAGAACTACATCATAAAGGCTGAGTTCCTTCAATCCGATTTATCGAACCCGAAGCAACGCACACAATGGATCGATAGGCGGAAGCGAAGTGGTCGATTGCCTTTGGCTCATGTGGGTCCCGTGCTTGCCGATAAGCTGTATGAAGAGGTTCGTTCGATGCTCGACATCCGAAACGGCATCCTTGGGGTTGTTGAGGAGCATACCCTCACGGTAGATTACCGGGTGGATGCGCACCGATCGATTCAGGGGCAGATCGTACTTCATGGTCAGGATATCGTGTGTATGATTCCTTCAAAGAGCATTATGAAGCGTGCCATGGGGGAGTGGGTTCGGCTGCTTGTGGCCCTTGCTCAAGCTGAGTTGGATGATGAGTTTTATAACCTCTTGCTGGTATATCAGGACAAAGATGGACCTCAGAAGGCCCGCTTAATGGGTGATTCCGAACTCAAGGCTTTTGCCCAAACGCATATCCCGCTTCTGTTGCAATATTTTGTTGAGGGGCAACTCCAGCCGCTTCCATTTTATCTGCCCTTGGCCGAATTCAAACGGAATAAACCGGAACTCTTTACCTTGGAGCATTTGGAGCGTGATTATCATTCCTCTAAAGGCGATGATCACCCCGAATTGCCTATAGCCGATGATGCTTATTGGCAAGCCATTGTGGAAAGACCAAATGGAGCGGCGGTTTTATTTACCAAGGAGGGTGTTGCAGACATGCAGCGGCTCATCGAGGAATTGTCGACCGAGTTTTTCCGTCGATGGGAATTGGAACATCCACCCAAGGAGCCCAGGGCGTCTAGGGCAACCAAGGTGTCTAAGAAATCCAAGTGATCGAAGGCACCCAAGTAAACAAGGATATCTCAGGCGCCCAAGTAAACCAAAGCACCCAAGTAATCCGCCCCCCCCAATTGGATAAAAAAACAAAGAAATAATGTGTATTATGAGTGAGAAATACAAGGAGTTTGATGTGTTTGAGGTGCCCTTGGAAGGCACAAACCTGATCGAGGCCAGTGCGGGTACGGGCAAAACCCATTCGGTGGCTTTGCTCGCCCTTCGGATGATCCTGGAGCGACAAATGACCATCGACCAGATTCTGATGGTGACCTTCACCATCGATGCGGCTGCTGAGATGAAGGTGCGCTTGCGGGGTTTTCTGCGTGAGGCCGCTCGTCGGCTCCGCCATCAGGCTCATGATGTGGATTTGGGGGTGATCAGGGTCGTAGATGATGCTTTGCGGCAGAGCAGTGGCGATGTTGCGCATGCATTGAAGCTCGTGGAGGCGGCGGAGCTGGATTTCGATAAGGCCAGTGTTTTCACCATACATGGTTTTTGCGCCCGCATGTTGGCCGAATACGCTTTTGAATCGAAGCAGGTGTTTAGGGCCAAAACCGTGGAACCCGATGCGTGGAACATGCTGGTCGACGACGCCTTCTATCATGCGTGGCGTCTGCACATCACCACTTTACCGGCCGATGTTTTGAAGTTTCTGTTTGATGAGGATTTCAGCATGCAGCGGGTCCGTGATTTGGTAAAGGGTGGCTTGAACGGGCAAAAGATCCTGGTGGAAGGCGGTTTGTTTCCCCCGGTCGAATCGATCAACGATTGGATCGAATGGTTTCGGACTCAATCGGTGGAGATACCAACCCATACCAAGACTGAATTTGTAGGGTCGATGGTGGCTGTTTCGGTGAACATCCTGGCGCATTTTTTACACAAGCAGATTGCTGAAGAACTGGAAAGGCGCAAACAACAAGACGGCTTGGTGACCTTCGATGATATGATCAAGGGCATGCGTGATGTTATTTGCGCGGAGAAAAATCAGGAACACGGCATCCTCACCGATTTGCTGCGCGCGCGTTTCAGCGCCGTATTTATTGATGAGTTTCAGGATACTGACCCCTGGCAGTTTGATATTTTCTCCAATGTCTTTGGTCGGGATGCAACCGGCCATGTGGTGTTCTATATCGGGGATCCCAAGCAGTCGATCTACGGTTTTAGAAGAGCAGACCTCAATAATTATTTCCGTGCATCGGATAGTGCCAAGAGCAAATGGATCATGCCGAAGAACTACAGGTCGACCCTTCGCTATGTTGCAGCTATGAATGAGTATTTCCAGCCGGCGGGGAAAGACGCAGCGTTCAATTTGTTTCAGCATGAAAAGTTGACATACCAACCTGTGCAAGCGCCCGAAACACCCAAATGGACCGGTGGATTGCGCTACGGCGGAAATGAGGTTGACCCGATTCGGATTTTGTGGTGTAAGGACGCGCCAGACATCTTGCAACGCACGGTGGCCTTGGTAGCGGAGTTGTTGCGCAGACCGCTCCGCACCGACGAGGGTTATTCGTGGTTTGGAACCCATGAACAAAAGCGGGTAGAGGCGGGCCAAATCGGAATCTTGGTGCGTACCAATCGGGAGGGCCGCAGAATCAAGGAGCGGCTGGCACGCAGGTCCATCCCATCGGTGGTGGTTGGCGATGCCCGCATTTTGGAATCAGCCGAAGCCTTAGAGATCTATTATGTTTTGCTCGGTGTTTGGAGAATGACGCCGGGCGACATTCGTCGCGCACTCCTTACCACTCCGGGTGGGCATTTCTGGTCGGATTTGGAGCATTTGGCATTCGATGAGTTGCTCGATGAATTCCGGAGCTACCAGTCGCTGTGGAAGGAGCGGGGCGTTTACGCCTGTTTGCATCAGTTTGTGTCGCGCAGTGGCCTGGTTTCCGCTTATTTGAAAGGGGATCTCGCCCATTCGGAGCGTTCGGTGGCCAATGTGTTTCAGTTGATGGAGGTTTTGCATGAAGCTGAAACGGATAAGAAACTGTCGCCCGAGGAACTGTTGTTTTGGATGAAGCGGGGCATGGAAGGGGAACGTTCCGAGGAAAACGAGCACCTGCAGCGCATTGAGAGCGATGAATCAGCGGTCAAAATTGTGACCATTCACAGCTGCAAGGGCTTAGAATATGACTTGGTGATTGCGCCCTATTTGGATTTGGAATCGACCGATAAGCACAAGACCGCACGATTTCGGAAGTCGAATCGGTTGGGTGATCACGACGCGACAGGCCATTCAGAATATGAGCGTAGTTATGCCTCTGCTGGAGTAGATTCGTCGGAGGGTGGAGATTCGGCCTTGGGTACTGTCGATTACATCAGTGAGAAAAAAGCGTTCAGTAAGCTCAGTATTGGGGGGGAAGCCCCCGCTGATTTGGCCCGCAAGCAGGTCAAGGAAGAGAATATGCGGTTGTTGTATGTGGCCATCACCCGCGCTCGTTTTCAAGCGTTTGTATTCACCCGCTCCAAGCCCATGTCGGCACCCAAAGCCGCTTCTAGGACTAAAGCTGCTGTTGCGTCCCAGGCCGGCGAACGGACAGCCTCCACCGCACAGGGTCATCTTTTGGAAGCCTATGGTTCATTCGGGAGTGCCCAATTTTTTAAATATGTGGGATTTGGTGCGGAAAAGGTGTCCATGCAGGCTGGGGGAGAAGCACAAGAGGATGCGGTGGATGGCAAAGATGATTGTCCGTGGACCTATTTCAAGCCCAATGCTCCGGAATTCGGGTTCAAGCTTCGACCCGCTGGCACCGGAACACATTCAAGCCCAAGCGGTGGAGGGTCTATGGCCAGCGAATCCGCCCCAAGCGGTGTGGATTCTATGGCCAGCGAGGCGGCAGCTTCTGATACAGCTGTGCCACCCACTGCGGAAGAGTCGGTTGTATTGGAGGTGTCGATCGAATCCGATCTGTCGGATTGGGCTCCTGAGGCGCCGGCCATTGAATTGCCCGATCTAAACTGGCGGAAATTGAGCTATTCTGGCTTGAGTAAAAAGACTGAATCTCATTGGCGAACGAAACGGGAGTCAGCGGCAGCCCACACCGAATATGATCGGTTTATTTTTCAGCATTTGCGGAGTGGCACCCAAACCGGCATCATGCTGCACGAGTTGTTTGAACGCATCGATTTTCAGTCGAGTGAGCATTGGCAACGGCACATTCAGCAGGCTTTGAAGCGCTACCCTGCGGGTGTGCGCACACCGGATGGTGACGGACATCTGCGTATTCAGGAGATGCTGCACATCCTCACCCGAACGGCTTTGGGGGCAAACGGACCGGTGCTGCAGGATGTGCCGCGAAACCGGCGACTCAACGAGGCCTCCTTTCATTTGCCCTTGCGGAAGATGGATTGCGCAGGTTTGTTGAATTGGGCCGATCAACGATCCATCGGCCTCAATATCCCTGAATCTGGCTCCTTGGAAGGATTATTGAATGGAGTGGTGGATTTGTTTTTCGAGCATAAAGGACGCTATTACATCCTCGACTGGAAATCGGACCGATTGGGCGACACGGTCGACGACTACGACCTTCCTTTGTTGGAGCAAGCCATGGCCGAGCGCAACTACACGCTGCAATATTACCTCTATACCCTGGCGCTTTACCGCTATCTGAAGCACAGGATCACCGGGTTCGACTACGAAAGGCACTTTGGCGGCGTTTTTTACGTTTTTCTCCGGGGTGTTCGCGAAGGTTCGGATCGGGGCATCTACCACCGCAAACCCCCGCTTGGCGATGTCTTAGCCCTCGAGGAAAGGATGCTCGCTCATGCTTAATCGAATTCTGATTCTTGGCTGTAATGAAATTACACGTTATTTTGGTGTAATGAAATTACACGTTATTTTGTGTAATGAGACTATATGTGCATAGTCTTTTCGAAGCAACCGAAAAAGTCGCTCAAAACCCGACAGGTGTGCGGCCGCGGGCCCAGCCCGACAGCTCCTGCAGCAGTAGTTTTTCGATCAGTTCGGCGTTGCAATGCTCGGGTTTGTGTAGGATCAGCTTGCGGTAGACATTGTTGAGCTGCGCGGGTGCAAAGGCGTGTTTGGCGGCGATGCGGTTGAGGGCCTCGGCGGGGGCAAAGTCTCGGAATAGCTTGTGGATCAGCAACTGCCGGACTGCGGTATCGGGAGAGGGCACGATCAGTTTGAAGGCCCATCTGCGGTCGTAGGCTTTGTCCATCGACGCCGTGTAGTTGGTGGTTGCAAACAAAATGCCTTCAAATCGCTCCAACTCGTTGAGGAATTGGGTGACAATCGAATTTTCCAGGTTTTCCAGGCTGTTGCCCCGATTGGCGCGGGCATAGAAGAAGGAGTCGGCCTCGTTGAACAGGATAATCGGCAGACGCGACATAGCACGGGCGGTAGCCGTCAGTTCGGCAAAAAGACGGGTGATGTTCTTTTCATTTTCACCAAAGTATTTGTCGCGCGTTTCTTCGAGCCGAACAATCAGCAAATTGCGTTTGGTTTGTCGCGCCAATTGACGCACCAGTTCTGTTTTGCCTGTGCCTGCAGCACCTGTGAGCATCACCTGTAGGCCCGGAACCATGCCACCTGCTTGTAATCGACCGAAATAAGAACGCAGACGCTCATCGCCCAACAGCTCAATGAGTTGCTGCCGTTCAGTATCGAAACTTTTGGTGTAGTGAAGCGGTATGGATGGGATCGATTTGTGGTCGATAATTTGGAAGTAGGGGGATGTGGGGGGCTGCAATCGAATGGAGCGCCGCAGAGCCGCCGGAATGAGCTTGCCCTCAACTTTAGGGTGAAGATGGATGCGCATTACCCGTCCGTCGATCAGTTGGGTGGGTGCCAGCAAGTTTTGGGTGTAGAGGGGGTTTTGGGGATCGGCCCAATCCGCCGAGTAGAGGAGCTGCTCGACCGGATTGGGGAAGAGATCGCCCACCAATTCGCCCAAATCCATTGATTTTTGTTGCGCCAACGAATGGGCCGCTGTAGCCAATAGCGCCATTTGTTCATAAACCTGACTGCTGAGGCGCCTCAACTGCCGTGCCAAAGGGTCGTTGTGGTGGTCGACCAAACTGCGGAAAATCTGACTTTGCATCGACTCAAACAAAAAGTGACCGCGCTCTTGCTTATACCACCCCATGGCTTTGTTTAGAAGAATATGTTGGTTGCCGGTCCTGCAAATCGCTAAATAATGGGGCTGGCGGGTTTTTAGAAAACCTTCCAACGCCAGGCTCATATGAAGTCCACCTTCGCTTCGCTCCTCATCGCCCCGCACCAGGTAGCCCTTATCAACCAACCCACCCACCGCCGAGCGCAGCTGAACAGGGGGCTGTAGTTGAGCCGTTTTCTCCTGCAAATCATCCTCCGAAAACCCCCTGCCTTCAAGATGCAGCGCGATGATGATCCCCAACACCAAGGTTGCCTGGTGGTCGATGTCGAGCAGCTGTTGTATGTCGCGCCATTGTTGCGCTTCAGCAGGTGAAAAATGGACTCCTGCACAAGACTTTTTGCCCAATTGAACGATGGTACGGTCGATTTCGGGGAGCAAGTCGGGCATAGGAATGGACGTTATTGGGTTCGTTTATCTGGGATTATAGAGGTTCTGCCGCCTTTGTGGCCCAAGTTGAACAATGGTTCAAAACAAGAGATAACGGGAGAGTAGTTGAACAAGAAAATGAGCCTGTTAGTTCCAAAATTACCCGTCGAAAACAAAGAAAAATTCGTAGAATTACCTGATGAATCACTTGCCTTACGTATTAGCACTCGATGCCGGCACCAGCAGCTCGAGAGCACTGTTATTCGATGCGCACGGGCAGGCCGTGGCCACCGCCCAACGCGAATTCACCCAGTACTTCCCGCGGGAGGGTTGGGTAGAACACGATCCCGAGGAGATTTGGATGACCCAACTGGAGGCTATGAAGGCCGTAATGGCCGGTGTGAACCCGGGCGAAGTGGCAGCAGTGGGCATCACCACCCAGCGGGAAACCACCGTGGTATGGGAACGAGCTACGGGTAAGTCCATACACCCCGCGATTGTTTGGCAAGACAAGCGCACCGCCAGCGATTGCGCAGAAATCGATCGCCACCACAGCCAGCTCTTCCGCCAGCGCACAGGCTTGCTCCTCGATCCCTACTTCTCGGGCACGAAACTCGCCTGGATCCTTCGGCAGCACCCCGACCACCTGGCACGTGCCCAAAATGGAGAATTGTTGTTTGGTACCATCGATACCTGGCTGATCTGGAAGCTCACCGGAGGGGCCGTACACGCGACAGATGCGAGTAATGCCAGTCGTACCCTTATGTTCGACATCCACCGTGGCCAATGGGACGCTGAATTGCTTGGGATTTTGGGCATTCCAGAGGCCATGCTGCCCACGGTATGCGACTCAAGCGCCGTCATCGGCCATACTTTGCCGGATTACACCGGTCGAAGCCTCCCGATTGCGGGGGTGGCCGGCGACCAGCAGGCGGCTTTGTTTGGGCAATTGTGCATCGATCCGGGTTCGGTTAAGAATACCTATGGCACAGGTTGCTTTTGCATGATGAATACGGGAACGGCGGCCCATACTTCGACCCACCGATTGCTCACCACCATCGCCTGGCGCCGACAAGGCATCACCACCTATGCCCTGGAGGGGGGCGTTTTCGTGGCCGGTGCCCTCATTCAATGGTTGCGCGACCAAATGGGGCTGATCGAAACAGCGTCCGAAATCGAAGAACTCGCCCTCAGTGTGCCCGACAACGGTGGCATCACGATTATCCCGGCCTTGTCTGGATTGGGGGCGCCTTATTGGCGGCCGGATGCCACGGGGGCCATCATGGGCATCACCCGGGGCACGCAAGCCGGTCACATAGCCCGAGCCGCTTTGGAGGCCATTGCCCTCAGCAGCGTAGAGCTCATCGAAGCCATGCAGGCCGATAGCCGCATCAAGATACCTCTGTTAAAGGTCGACGGAGGCGCTAGCCGAAACAATCTGCTTATGCAGCTGCAGGCCGACTTGCTCGATACCCCTGTGGCGCGTCCGTCCCAAACCGAAACCACCGCCATGGGCGCGGCTTTTCTAGCAGGTCTGGCCACCGGAGTGTGGGGGAGTACCGATGAATTGCACGAGTTGCAGCGTACTGACCGTGTTTTTCACCCCCGAAGTGCCGACCTCAGCGGCCGAGTATCCATCAGGAGGCAGTGGAACCAAAACATGAAGCGCATTCTGTAAATGAAGCGCATTCTGTAAATGAAGCGCATACTGTAAATGAACTGCACTTTGTAAATGAACTGCACTTTGTAAATGAACCGCACTTTGTAAATGAACCGCATTGAACAGCTCCAAAAGGCCATTCAGAGGAAAGAACCCTGGGATGTGCTGGTGGTAGGGGGTGGAGCCACCGGTTTGGGTATTGCTGTCGATGCCGCTTCGCGCGGTTTGGCCACCTTGTTGCTGGAGCGACACGATTTCGCTAAGGGAACCTCCTCACGCAGCACCAAATTAATCCACGGTGGCGTTCGTTACCTGCAAAATGGCGACGTCCGCTTGGTTTTGGAGGCCCTCAAGGAGCGCGGCATCATGCGCCGCAATGCCCCACACTTGGTGCGCGAATGCAGTTTTGTGATTCCTACCTACGATTGGTGGGAAAGTCCATTCTATGGTGCAGGGCTCAAAATCTATGACCTGATGGCGGGAAAGCTGGGACTCGGACCCACGCGACTGTTGAGTCGTGAGGAGACCCAAAGGCTGATCCCCAATGTACGCACCGCCGGCCTAAAGGGTGGGGTTATGTTCTCTGACGGTCAGTTCGACGATGCCCGTATGGCCATAGCCCTCGCCCGAACAGCGGTCGACCACGGTGCATGTGTGTTGAATTATGTTGGGGTAACGGATTTTATAAAAAATGAAGATGCGGTAGTGGGTGTATGGGCTTCCGATGCCCTAACCCAACAGGCGCATCAATTCCGGGCCCGTGTTGTGATTAATGCCACCGGGGTGTTTGCGGCCGAGTTGATGAAGCTCGATGAGCCCATACCCCAGATCAGGATGAGCCCCGCGCAGGGCACGCATTTGGTCCTGGACGATGCATTTCTGAGCGGAAGGCATGCCATTTTGGTGCCGCACACGTCCGATGGACGGGTGTTGTTTGCCGTTCCCTGGCAGGGAAAAGTGGTGGTGGGTACCACCGATCACGCGGTGACCGATACGCCTGCCGAGCCCCAAGCCCGCCGCTCAGAGGTCGATTTCATCCTCGAACACGCTGGGGCGTACATGACGCGAAGCCCGAAAAGCGAAGATGTGCGCAGTGTTTTTTGCGGATTGCGTCCGCTTATTTCGGGTGATGCTGATGCGCCCAGCAGCCAACTGAGCCGATCCCATCAAATTCATGTGGCCCCCAGCGGGCTCATTCATGTATTGGGTGGTAAGTGGACGACCTACCGTAAGATGGCTGAAGACGCCGTCGATGCGGCCCAATCCATTTCGGCGCTGCCTGATGTGCCTTGTCGGACGGCAACCCTTCCCATCCATGGTTATGACCCGGGTGCATTGGGGGTTGATCCGGACTTCGGTAGCCTGATGCGCCAGACGGTGGCTGAGGTTGTGAGCGGTCTCGTGGGCGCTGTAGGCGGTTTGGTGGGCCGTAAAGTGGAGAATAATAAGGTGATGGGTGATGGGGGCGGTAGCTTTGAAAGTGGAACGGGCGATGGGATCGGAGCGGGCGATGGAAGCGGAACGGGCGATGGGATCGGAGCGGGCAATGGAGAAGCGGTTCTAAAGTATGCCGCTTTGGCCACCTACGGTACCGATCTACATGAAATGATGAAGCGCTACACGCCCGCGGATTTCGAATCGATCAGCCAACTCTTGTTTTTGTGCCCTGCCCAGGTGAAGTGGGCTGTTGCCTTCGAAATGGCTCAGACGCTAGAAGACGTATTGGCACGCCGAACAGCCTGTTTATTTCTCGATGTGGAAGAGAGCCTTCGACTGGCCCCACAAGTGGCCGCGATGATGGCCGACCTCATGTCATACCCCCCAGAATGGGTGGCCCAACAAATCGACGCATTCACCCAAACCGCTCGCTATTTTCGTATGCCTGAACATTAAATAAAAACAAAACTATGTCGCCCATTATCGCTGAATTTATTGGTACCCTCGTCCTGGTTTTTCTGGGCACATCGGTGGTTGCCAACGTCTCCCTTCCCGGTACGCATGGCCAAAAACAGGGAAGCCCATATCTACTGATCACCACGGGTTGGGCCTGGGCCGTTTTTTGTGGTGTCGCACTCGCTGCACCTTATTCGGGTGCGCATCTAAACCCGGCCGTGAGCCTCGGCTTGTCGGTGGCGGGTCGCTTCGATTCCCAACTGCTTCCGGGATATGTGGCAGCACAAATGGGGGGTGCCTTTGTGGGGGCTTTGCTCACCTATGCCTTCTATGCCATGCACATCCGTTTAGAATCCAGCGAATCGGCCATACGGTCTTGTTTTTGCAATGCTCCTGCCTTGCCCTCTGTGGGGCACAACTTGTTGAGCGAACTACTCGCAACGGCGGTACTGATGGGGGTGGTGCTGTTCTTTGCTGGTCCAGAATTGGTCATCGAGGACCAAACCACCCGCGTGTTCGGACTGGGCTCGATTGGCGCATTGCCGGTCGCCTTATTGGTGTGGGGTATCGGCCTGAGCCTGGGGGGCACCACCGGATACGCCATCAACCCCGCGCGCGATCTGTCACCCCGCATAATGTACGCAATGTTGAGGGGTGGAAAGGCCGAGTCCGATTGGTCCTATGCCTGGATTCCCGTGATCGGCCCCCTCTTGGGTGCTGCGCTGGTTGGACTGCTCTATACTTTACTGTAGACCTGCCCTGGGATGTAGACCAGCCCTGGAATGTAGACCTGCCCTGGAATGTAGACCTGCCCTGGAATGTATACCGGCCCGAAATTGCAGGCCAATTCGTTGTTGCGTGCCAGTCCGAAATTGCCGGACAGCCCTTTTATGCACAGCTTTTCACCGGATGCATCACCGTAAAATGAGTAAATGCTCGAGCGGGATGCTGATGAACCGCTCATCGAAAGGTTCTGTTTCATTTTTCGTGATGATCAGACCGAAAGGCGCCCAATTGATTGGATTCCGGATAAACGACAACAACATCAATCTAATCTCCCGATGCTTGAAAAAAGTGACCCTACAATACTTTCTGCCAGAAAACCGGCCAGGGTGGCCAAATTCTGATTGGTATCATCATTTAAGAATTCCAATGGAATATTTTCTTTCAGCCAGCTCGACAGCAGCCCGTGATCGGCCAGACAAATTTTGGGGAAACCCCGTTTTTTTTTGAAGTCTTATTTCCAAAGGAGGTATGAGGCGAATCAGTAAAGAATCATTCAAGAATTTCATATGAGCCCTCACCCGTTGCGCCCCAATATCGGCCCTTCATGTCAGCTGGATTTCTTGGGTGGTTTTATCAATACCAGGCGATTGGCCCGCGTAGAGACAACATAAACGAAATAATTCTTCCGGCAAGACTATCCCGCCCCTGTTCGATCCGTCGGGCAAATCGCCCGGTATCCACGCTCGTCACCGAATAGTGATCGGCCAAGAACTTCAGCTGCGTACTCCAATTGTCTATATTTTGAACTTCATCAAAAAAAAATGCCCTCGCTTTTGGAGGCGGCATTGTTCAAAGTGTCTTCCAATTTTTGATCTGGGCAACCAAATGGCGCCTGGTTTCTGGAAGCTGCTTCATCGCGTTACCCCTTCACCAAGGGTTCATTTGATGCAATAAATTGATTTTTTCTTCGGCTCGTTGATTGGCTTCATGAGCCCTATTCCCGACTTTGACCATAGCGTAAATTGAGACGGAGCACCAAAGGAACATCAATTCACTCGATTATTTCGGGTTTGAGTAAAAGGTTATCGGTTCACAATCTTAATGGGTGATTCGGATGGGTCTTCGGGCATCAGGAGGTACAGTCCTGCGGGCCACTGCCGGGTGTCGACTTCTGTTGGGATGCTGTGGATGCTCCCCCGGTCTACAAGATGACCGAGCAGGCTGTAGATGCTGTACCGCCGACCGAGATCGCGTTCATCACGCCCGATTTTGAGTTCGCGTACCACCGGATTGGGGTATGCAAGGGGGGCTTTTAGGGGTGCCTCCACCTCCAACTCCCGGTCGATGCCCGTGGCCATAATTTGAAGGGTCTCGGTGGTGGTATCCGAAAAAATACAGTTGGTTGCTGTGAGGCGCACGGTGTAGCTACCCGGTGCGGAATAGGTATGGCTGGGGTCGCTCAGCGCCGAACTTTGACCGTCGCCAAAATCCCAGCGATGATCCAAATTCCCCCGACCGCCGGCCCCCAGTCGCGATGAGTTGTTGAAGGCCACGGTGTTGCCGACTTGGGTGTAACTAAACCCAGCCAGGGGTTCATTGATCGATAGGTTCCAATCCGCAGCCCGACCCCACACGGTTTGATCCGATAGCTGTTGGAAGTAGAGCGCCCGGTTGGGGGTGATTCCAGTGTAGAAGTTGTTTCCGAGGCTTGGCTGCTTCCAAATGCAGCTAAACAAGCTCAACGCGGCCAGATAACTGCCATCGAGATTGGGGTGACTGTTGTCGGAGGTGTGTAAAACCAGATTGGTATCGTTGAGTACGTTCTGCCAGGCTACGCCAACGGGGGCGCATTGCATCTTTAGGCTGTCGCTGATGGCCGTATAGGCGCTTGTGAGGGTGTCTTGCATATGGTTGAAGTCAACAAACACGGCACTGCAATGGGTATTGGAGGGGTCGCATTGTTGTCCGCCAAAACGCCTTCCCCAGGTCAAATAGGTGATGAGCCGCACGCAGGGGTTGGCTTGTTCCGCTATTGCTTTGAGTTGCGCCAAGGCCGGGTACATATCATTGTAGCGGTAATAGTCGATGGTGGGAAGCTGGCTTTGTTCCTGTACCACGATGTAGTCCCATGTTCCCTGGTTGATTTTCGCTAAGGCCGTAGGGTCGTTCACGTGGCCCGAAAGGGTGAAGCCCCCTGGCATAGATGCATCATAAACAAGGGTTTTGCCCGTGGCGTTCGATAAACCCTGAACGAGCTGGGGCAGGTTGTTGGCAGCCGTGTAGCTATTGCCCAAAAACAACACCGAGAGCGTGTCTTGTGCGGATGATTTATTAAGTATGAATAAAAATAATACAACAAAAATAAATCTCATTGTTTCATGAGTTTAGAGCGGTCGGTTCGCCCACCTGATTCGAGTTCTAAAAAATAGAGACCCGGTGGCACGTTGGGAAGATTCAATTCCACTTCATGAAGCCCGGGTTGGTACCAGCCCGATTTTAGCGTTTCGACCCGCCGCCCCGAGGCGTCCATGAGATGTAGGTGGGTTTGCCCTCCCAGATTCAACTGAAATTCTGCTGTAACTCGATCACCTGCCGGGTTGGGGTAGGGTGGAAACAAACGTGCGGTGAAACGCCTCAGCCGATCCTCGTTGGTCGTGCCCACAGCAATCAGCTCATCGCCCGCTTCGTAGGGCACAAAGCCGATATAGCAGAGATACATCTCATCGGTGGTGCCTTCACCCCACGAAATGGTGGCGGGGGGCGAATTGGGGTTGTTGGGGTTCGATGCGCGGTTGTCGTAGGTGGCTTCGGCATGCAGAACCGAGCCAACCGGTATGCGGATCAGCCTCGGGAAGTGGTAGAAGCCCTGCCAGTTGAAGTCCCACTGGGGAATGTCGATTAGGGGTACGGTGTCGTTGCCCGGACGAACTGCATAGACCTTCCAAGAGGTTCCGATGAGGTGGCTGTGTGGGAAGATGCTCATGAGCGATACCTCGTAGGGGATCTGGAAGCGTCCTCTAAAGGTGCGCACCGTGCCTGCGGGGATGATGAACGGTCCGTTGGTGAGCTGCTGTGGGGTGATGGGGAGGATGCGTTCGGTTCGGGTCACCACCGTATCGCGGTCGTAGAATAGGTTGATGCTGCTCGAATCGGATTCGGCTACGGCACTTGGGGCGTAGTGCATTTGCACCAGTATGTCGGCGTTGGCGGGCAAATTTTTGCCGATGTTGGCTGGATATACATGGGCCTTGGCTCCGGGGGCCCATCCATACCAATTGTCTTCTGTGGGGGTAAACCCAAAGCCGAAGAATTGGGTGTAGCCGTAGCCAGGATCGGCCAGGTCGCGACTGCGCCCTTGTCCGGTTACATCTGTGGCCAGGATGGCATGGTGCACGATCCGGCTGTTGCCGGGTCTAAATTCGATGGCTTTTATCTTCTGGGACTGCCCTAAATTGGTGGGCAGCACAAACACCCGATACATGTCTTGGTTGTTGCCCTGGTGCACATAGGACTGTGCCATCGAGATAACGGTATCGGGCAATCCGAGTTGCGACCCGCTCGGAAATTGGGGCAGTGGGGGCTCTTGAGCGGGGTTTCCCCGGAGCGCCCCTTGTTGCACCCAGTCGGATATGGTCTGTATTTCTTGTGTACTCAAAACCCGTTCACCCAATAAGTGACTGTAGTTTGGGTTGGCTTGCCATGGGGGCATGCTGCGTGCCTGGGTGGTGAAGGCGATCATGGAGGCGTAGGCCGAGGCCTCTTGGTAGGAGGTAAAGGGCATCGGGCCAATTTCACCCGGACGATGGCAGGGCGTGCAGTTGGTGTAGATGATCGATGCAACTTGTCCGCTCCAGGTAACCTGTGCCTGTCCGGCAAGGTGTGCTCCGCACAGAGCCAATAGCAACATAATTAGGCTCCAGGAAAGTTTGGTGTAGGACTTTGTGGGAATCAACTTCATTTGACGGTTTTAATGGTTTAGATTTAAGAATCGCATGCATTTTAGAAATACTTTAAGGGATGCTGTTTGAAGTGGTCGGGTATTCCTGGACAGCTTTGATTCAAAGTTAAGGAAAAAAGTCGTTCGTCGATTGTCTGCGTTTTCGTGTTTATCAAGCTGATCTCGGCATTCAAGCCGTTGAGCAACCCCTATCGGTATGGCGGAGCGAATGTCAAGGTTTGCGGTGAAAAAATCGCTTTTTCCACCGATTTTTT
>SYHW01000004.1 GCA_005799065.1 Bacteroidota bacterium | reverse complement strand
GGCGCGGTTCAGGAACTTGTTCGGACGAAGTTCAGCCGCTGGTTTTTTTTGACATAATAAAAAGTTTAGGTCTACAATTTACTATATTTAGCAATGAAGCTACCGCAGGTTTCGTTCAACAGCACCTACCCAAAAGGCGGGTTTTCGTGTTCCAAAGACAGTTTTGTGGTTCATCAAACATTGGTTTTTCAAATCAAGTTTTGTGGTAAAAGTCCCGCCCTTCGGGTAGCTGCAAAACGTTATAGGGCATTTAAAAAGACACAATATGGCAACAACAACAGCAACTATTTTCATTGGACTTGCACACCAAAATAATAGTGGTATAAACCCATCACACTTTATACAGTTCACTGAAAATGATAGACCTGCTCTCATACTTCATTCAATAGACAAGCCTTTGGAGCATAAGGTGATTATACCAACTGTCGAAAATACAATAAACGACATCTATCTAATGATAGCGATTTATATCCTAAAAATGGTAACTCCTTCAAAGGAATTACATAATACCCAAAGAAAGAGTTTGTATGAATTATTAGATGAAAATGAAAGACTTCAACTTTACAGCCAAACTAAAAAAATATTTGAGGCTACTAAAATTAAACTTGTATTCAATATATTGGATGATAGCCATTTATTAGGCCAAGTTGATATCATTAAGGATTACCCAAATGATTTTGAAGTTACACTTCCAGCAGTAAAAAAAGAATATAACGCTTGGTCCAACAGTATAATAACTAAAGGTATTTAGTATGGTTTATTTTGATGAAAAACAAATAGGTCTGATAAATTCATGGCACAGTTTATCGGCTAAATCTGAAGATCCTTATATGGCCTTTATGGCAGAATGGATAGCATTTAATGCTATATGTTACAACTTGTATTATGAAAAATCGATAATTGAACGTGCAAATATCGACAGATCGAAATCTAAGCTCAGTAAATTAAATCAAAGATTTACCCCATCTATTGACATAGAAGTTCAAAACGCAAAGGTAACTGGTACCGCTGAAAAATGGAGCGTCGACCTGTCATTACCAGAAAGATTATACATTTTAGTATCCACCAACTATACAGAAGACATAATCTTTAATGAATTTGTGAAGGATAATCAAAATTGGTATGAAAAAAACGCTACAGAATTATTCAATGAAATCAATTTAGCTTTAAAGAAAAATGATAGATGTTTTGTCATTAATATGGCAAAATCGCAGAATTATAATTTTAAAAATGACATCGATGAAATGGCAAATAAAAATATTATAATTCTGTGTGAAGAAAACAATCTCAAAACCATTAAAAATGTGCTTTATCAAATAAGATGTAACATTTTTCATGGTGAGAAAACGCCAGGAGATATAAACGATGACAAAATAGTGAGGAGTGCTTTGCCACTACTTAAATTTATCGTCAATTATCTAATTGAAATTCATAAAATCAATAAAACGCCCTATAACAGCGTGCAAGCGCCATAGCCCTGCCGCAGGCGCAACACAAGGCAATAGCGGTTTTGCGCAACGCGGGGATTTGTGGTTCTAAAAGTCATCAAGTTGCTTGAAAGATTGTCTTAGCCCTCTGAATGGCCGCTCAATTGTTGACCTGTATGGCTTTCGGCACATTCCATGAGCTGTTCGGGGGTGCCTTCGAATACCAAATGCCCCCCGTCGCGCCCCCCTTCGGGCCCCAGGTCAATCACCCAATCTGCCGCACGAATAACATCCGGGTTGTGTTCGATGATCCAAATGGAATTGCCTTGCTTTTGGAGTGCAGCCAGAGCCTCCATTAACCTACGGACATCATGAAAGTGCAGCCCAGTGGTGGGTTCGTCGAAAATAAACAGGGCATTGCGCGCTTGTTGACCATGGGTGAGGTAGCTCGCCAATTTCATCCGCTGTGCCTCGCCACCCGAAAGGGTACTCGATGATTGTCCGAGCGACATATAACCCAGGCCCACATCCGAAAGAGGTTTAAGGCGGCTTACCACCGAATGTTGGTCGTGAAAAAACGAAAGGGCATCGTCGACTGTCATACAGAGCACGTCGTAGATCGTTTTTTCGCGGTAGCGTACCCCCAAAACGCTCGGGCCGAAGCGCATGCCTCCGCAATCGTCGCAAGGCAGGGTGAGGTCGGCGAGAAATTGCATGCTGATGGTGACGGTTCCCTCACCCTGGCAGGTCTCGCACCGCCCACCAGGCACATTAAAGGAGAAATGCGATGCGGATAGCCCCATGGCCTGACTCGCCGGCTGGGCGGCGAAAAGTTGACGAATACCGTCGTAGGCTTTGGTGTAGGTGACCGGATTGGAACGGCTCGACTTACCAATAGAGTCCTGATGCACCAATTCGATCAGTTGCAGGCGTTGTACAGGTCCTTCGATGCGGTCATGATCGCCTGCTTTTTCCGACGACTCATTCCGCATGCGCAGCATTGCTGGATAAACGATTTGCTTGATCAGGGTCGACTTGCCTGATCCGCTTACCCCCGTAATCACTGTGATGCAATGCAAAGGGAGGGTTAGGGTCAGGTTCTTCAAATTATGGGCATGAGCACCGTGGACGGTGATGCCCGTATGCCAGGTGGTACGGGTTGGCGCATCCCCTTTGGTGTTCAACGCACGCAGCGCAGCGCCGGTTGGGCTCTCGGCACAGGCCAATAAACCCGGGTAGTCACCCTGATAGATAAGCTGCCCGCCTCTACTGCCCGCTGCCGGACCGATGTCGATCAGATGATCGGCCGCACGAATGATGGTTTCGTCGTGTTCCACAACCACCACCGTGTTGCCGGCATCGCGTAATCGGCGCAGGACTTCCACCAGGCGCGCACTATCGCGGGCATGCAAACCCACACTGGGTTCGTCGAGTATATACAAGCTGCCTGCAAGGGTACTCCCCAAAGAGGTGGCCAGGCGGATGCGTTGGTATTCGCCTCCCGATAAGGTCTGGGTGGGACGGTGCAAAGTAAGGTAGCTCAAACCCACCTCACACAATAGACTGAGGCGGGTGATGATTTCTTTCAACAAACGATCCGAAACCTGACGCAATGCCGGCGGCAGATTGAGCTGACGTAAAAAATGAAGGGATTGGTCGACCGGCAGAAGCGTGAGATCGGGGAGGTTCATGGAGGCTTGTCGATCAACCGATGGCAGATACACATAAGCCGCATCTTTCCGGATCCGACTGCCTTTGCAATCTGGGCAAACGGTGCGCCCGCGGTATCGAGACAACATTACCCGGTATTGGATTTTAAAGGACTCGCGTTCTAAATAAGCAAAAAATGCATGGAGACCTTCAAACCAGCTGTTGCCGGTCCACAGCAATTCCTTTTCGGAATCGCTCAGCAGGTGAAACGGCCTGTGGATTGGGAAATCAAATTTGATTCCGTGCCGGACAAGAGGCTTGAGCCATTCATTCATTTTTTCGCCCTTCCACGGTGCGATGCATCCTTCATAAACACTCAGACTTTTGTCGGGCACCACCAAGTCGGGGTCTATGCCCAGTATGGTACCGAATCCTTCGCATCGGCGGCAGGCGCCATAGGGGTTAGAAAAGCTAAAGAGATTTACGGAGGGCTCTTCAAAAACCATCCCATCGGCCTCGAATCGATCGCTGTAGGTCATCACCTGATCCCCCCAATCGACCAAACAAGCCCCATGCCCTTCGAAGAACGCGGTTTGTACGGAGTCGGATAAGCGTGAACGAAGATCCGCATCACTGCGGTCGGTGGTGATGCGGTCAACCACCACCTCTACCGCCCGATTCGCCCATGGGTCGCTTTCGGATGTTTCCTTTTTGCCCGTAGAAGGGGATTGGGGGGCAACAGCAACGGCCTGCTCTTGTTGCAAAAGCCAGTCCTCAATGCGGAACAATTCGGCATCGATACGAACCCGTAGAAAGCCTTTCTGCAACAGCACTTTGAATTCATCCGACAAGGTTCGTCGTTCATGACGCACCAACGGACATCGAATCTCACAGGTCTGCTCGTCGGGTTGCGATAAGATCTCCTCCACCACCTCATCCACCGTATGCCTTTTGACCACGGCACCGCTTACCGGTGAACGGGTTTCACCAATGCGGGCAAAGAGTAGTTTTAAATAATCATAGATTTCGGTGGTGGTGCCCACGGTCGATCGTGGATTCCGCCCCCCGGTTTTTTGTTCAATAGCCACAGCCGGCGAGATCCCGTGGATGTAGTCGACCTCCGGCTTCTTCATGCGGTTGAAAAATTGCCGCGCATAGCTCGAGAGGCTCTCCACATAGCGCCGTTGGCCCTCGGCATAAAGGGTGTCGAAAATAAGGGATGATTTACCCGAACCCGACAGGCCAGTTACCACCACCAACCGGCCACGCGGAATGGCCAGGTCGATGCCTTTTAGGTTGTGCAAACGCGCATTTTTGATCAGAATGTGCGTGCGTGGACTGCAATTTTCGATCGAGGGCAACAAGGGAGACAATTCCGACTGATTTGGCGCGCAAAGTTCGCTACAAATAACTTTTTATGTTGTTTATTTTTGTGAAATGACTGAGCTTCAAGATACCGATGATTTTCGCGATTTTCCCCAGTTGGCTCAGCAGCTGTCGGTCGTAGGGATTCGCAAGGAATTTAAAGCGGGTACGACTGTGGTGCAGGAACAAACAGCATCCGGTTCGATACCGCTGGTCTTGAAAGGCACCCTCAGGGTGATGCGCACCGAGCCCGATGGCCGCGAGATTATGCTCTATTACATCAAAGCGGGTGAGAGTTGCGTGATGTCTGTGCTTGGCGGCTGGAGTGCAGCGGTCTCGAAAGTGCGCGCAGAAGTGGAGGATGACGCTGAAATCCTATTTCTTCCTGTGGATCGTATGATCGATTTGGGGCGCTATTACCCCCAATGGATTGAGTATCTTTTTCGAATGTACCACCGCCGTTTTGAGGAGTTATTGGATATGGTTAATGCCGTTGCTTTCCAGAAAATGGACGAACGGTTGTGGGGTTTATTGATCAAGAAGGCAGAAATGCAAAAGGCGAGAATACTGTATGTGACCCATGAGCAATTGGCCAATGAGCTGGGTACTGCACGGGTCGTGGTGTCGCGTTTGCTCAAGGCGCTGGAGACGGAGGGTAGGTTAACGCTCTCACGCAATAAGATCCGCTTGGGCAGCTTTTGAGGGGTTCGGCTGTTCTTTTCGTCTGTGTAACTTTAGTAGCGGTACAAGCCAAACCCAAGCCCGAGATTTGCATCCAATCATTGAAACACCGTAAGTAAAGCAGCCCTTGAAAATCATCCCATAAAAGTGAGCTTTCATCCAAAAGTAAATAGGCAAGATAAAATGAACAACGGTGCATATTGAACAAATATTCACCGGATGTTTGGCCCAGGGGGCTTATTACATCACTTCAGAAGGAGAGGCAGCCATCATTGACCCTTTGCGGGAGATTACACCCAACCTCGATCGCTTAAAGAAGGATGGGTTACGTCTGAAATACATTTTCGAGACGCACTTTCACGCGGATTTTGTGAGCGGGCATTTGGAGCTGGCGCAGAAAACGTGGGCTGCAATTGTGTATGGCCCAACGGCCAATCGAGGTTTTGAGGCGATCGTCGCCGAAGACCAGCCCATCTTGTTGGTGGTCGACCCAGGTCGTGATGAGGAGGCCATCACCCGATTGGCTCGCGTTGGGTTTGATCAGGTTTTGGGGTATTTGAATGGGGGAATTTCGGCTTGGGTTGAATCGGGTAGAGAAACAGATCGGGTAAACCGCATTACAGCTGAGGAATTCGCCCGTCAATTTGATCCTTCAACGTCCGTTGTCTATGATGTTCGAAAGGAAACGGAGTACGCGGCCGAACATGCGCAAGACGCATTCAATCGACCATTAGCCTATATCAATGACTGGATTCGCGATATTAACCCCGAACAACACCTGGTGATGCACTGTGCGGGGGGTAACCGGAGCCTGATTGCTGCGAGCATCTTATTGTCGCGCGGTTACCGAAATTTTACAGAGATCGCTGGCGGTTTCTCAGCCCTTTCTAAAACCCATATCCCTAAAACCGATTAATCCCTATTTTATGTTTGGTTTATTGAGTCAGTTGCTCGGACAATCCGGCAACAACGAGTTGAGTGAGGCCGTCAAGAACGGTGCATTTTTGGTCGACGTACGCACCCCCGGCGAATTCGCAGGTGGAAGCGTACCTGGCGCGGTCAACATCCCATTGGATCAGATATCCAGTCAAATGAGCCGGTTCAAAGGCAAAAAGGGAGTTGTGGTGTTCTGTAAAAGCGGGATGCGCAGTGGGCAAGCGAAGAGCATCCTCGACCAAAATGGCATTCCCCAGGTGATCAATGGCGGAACCTGGCAGAATGTGAACAAAGTGGTAGGCGATCAATAATCGATTTTCCGATGACATTTCAGGAAATTATTGAGGGTGAAAAGCCCGTTCTGGTCGATTTTTTTGCGACTTGGTGCGGGCCTTGCCGTATGATGGCGCCCATCTTAGAGCAGGTTAAATCGCAGGTAGGCGATTCGGCTCATGTGATTAAGGTTGATGTCGATCAACAACCGGGTGCTGCGGCTCATTTTCGGGTTCAAGGCGTTCCAACCTTAATTTTGTTTCGAAAGGGCGAGATTAGGTGGCGGCAATCGGGGGTGGTGCAGGCCTCGGAGCTGGTGAGGCAGATCCAGCTCGCTGCTCAGTAGGCTTTTTTAAAACGCGCTCGGTTTTCGTTCCACCCATACCAAAGCGCAAAAATGACCATGAAGTAGAGTCCTCTAAGGGGGTAGTCGTGCATCCATTGCCAAAAGGGCCAATCGAGACCCGACCAGGCGGTGAGCAGTGCAATGCGAAACACATTCGCGGCATGCACCATCAGTAAGGCGCTCGGCACGAACCACAGTTTATGACGCCACATTCCTGGATATAGGATAAACAAAAAAGCACTTTGGAGGAGTTGTTTGAATCCGGAGCAGCCTTCGATCACGGTAAGTCCGCGCCCATTGGCGAAGGATATCGTTCGGTTCGATAATTCGGTTGGCTCCAATCCTGCCCAGTCGCATAAGAGGTAACTAACTTCGCTGATATGAATGGCGAGGCCCAACCGAATCGACTGTACCGCTGGCAAAGCCAGAAAAATGTCGGCCACCGAATGATAACTGACGTGGAAAACCAGTAAGAGCCCGGCAAACCAAGCCAGGTCACCCAAATAGTACCATTCGCCCGTGGTGTACTGTTTGAATCTTGACAGGGCCCATTTTAGAAGCGATCTCTCCCTTTCTGGGTGTTCTGAGGGAGATTTTTGGGTGTCGGAATGCTCCGATTTGGGTGTCATGGCTTTTGTGTAATCAACAGGAGTTTGTCTGACGGCTTTGGTTAGTTGTTTGACGGCTTTGGTTGGTAGTCTGACGGCTTTGGTTGGTAGTCTGACGGCTTTGGTTGGTAGTCTGACGGCTTTGGGTTGGCTCGAAAGATGCCGAATATGCTTTTCAGGTCGAATTCCTCGATTCGTGCCGGAGTTTTTCGGTTTTGTCCGTAATAGCTCAGCGTTAATCCCTTGCGGCGCTCATAGTCGGTCCAGCACACAAACAAAGCACTGTGATCCACTCCGCGGTAGGAATAGTTGATGTGGTAGATCCAATCGCCGGGCTCAATCAGATCAGCCGGTGCATACGGACCGCCTTTCGGTTTGAGGTAAACTTTTGTCTTTCCTTCGGGCCCGACTGTTCGCCGATACACTTCATTGGCAAAAGTCCAACACGAGCCGTTGATGATCTCCTTGTTGCGGCAACCCATGGCGTAGGCGGTTTGCAGGATGGGATGGGCCGCATCGAAGCAGGTGTCGCACGCCTGAAGCTTCGCGGCATCACCACACACGCATCGGTGCTTTTCATCGGCCGTAAGCACAAACCGATGGGCCAGCAAATCAGCGGCCAAGCTGCCTTCCTGAGCCCGTACCCAAGGCGTAACCTGCATGAAAACAAGCGTAAAAAAGGAAAAAACCAATAAGCTCGTTCGATGAAACATGTTAGGTATCCGTATACAATGGAGTAGTTGGGATTCGATGAAGAGCCACAAAAATCGGCTTTTTTCTTTCCCTGAACAAACTTAATCGAATCGTAGGGTGTTTTGACATGCTATGATGCCACCAAATTCTGATGCGGTTATTGAGGTGCGGGATTTGTACAAGAAATTCGGCTCGATTGAGGCCTTACGTGGGGTTGATTTTACAGTCTTCAAGGGGGATGTCTACGGATTTCTGGGCCCCAATGGGGCAGGAAAGAGTACGAGTTTGCGGATCATCCTGGATCTCATTCGCGCCGATCGTGGCACGGTTCGCCTGTTTGGGATGTCCTATCAGGAGCAGCGAAACCAGATTTTGTCGCGTGTGGGCTGCATCATCGAAAAGCCCGATTTTCATGGGTATTTGTCGGCCCAAACGAACCTCGAGTTATTGGCCCGGGTTAGTGGGGCAAAGGGGCCAAAAGTCGACCGCAAGCGCATCCGCGAAATGATCGATTTCGTGGGGTTGTCTGGGCGTGAACATGACCGGGTAAAAGGCTTTTCACACGGCATGAAACAAAGACTAGGTATTGCCCAGGCCCTTATGCACGACCCAGACCTCATTTTGCTCGATGAGCCCACCACGGGCCTCGATCCGCAAGGAATCATCGACATACGCATGCTCATTTTAAAACTGAGCCGCGAGATGGGCAAAACAGTGGTGCTTTCATCCCACCTGCTCACCGAAATAGAACTCATCGCCACCCGAATGCTAATCGTGCACAAAGGACAGAGCGTTCGGGAGGGTAGCGTGCGGGAACTCCTGCACGAACAACCCCTCCACATGTACCTCGATGCCCGACCTTTGGCCCAAGCCGAAGCCGTGCTGCGGCAAATGCCCGGAGTGGAGTGGTTCGAACAAAAAGAGGGTCGACTTATTATACAAATCCCACGCGATCAGGTACCCCACTGTTCGCGTGCGCTGATCGAGGCAGGGGTGCAGCTTCACAGTTTTGAACCACACCGGGCCCTGGAAGACTACTTCCTTCAACTGGTGAACTCCTGAACTCCTTAGAAACCGTTTTCAAATCCCGATGACTGTCAAAATACAAGCTGCATTAACTGCGTCAACCCGATCAACAAGGAAGAATTTCCGATACAAAACACCTTAGAAACCATAAGCGCAACAGCCATGTTTATCGCCGCCGTAGTCAATGAATTTATCAAAATCGCCGCCAAACCCCGGTCCTACCTCGGACTAGCGGCCATTACCGTTTTGGTGGGTGTCATCGAGTTGGCCATGTACCTCGACGGGGAGTCTTATGTGCGGTTCGTGACTTCAGGGCTTGAACAGAGCTTCGATCTTCAAGGGAGCCTGCTCAATGGCCATCTCATGGCTTTTATCGTACTCCAACTCCTGATCATTCACGTGCCGCTGCTCGTGGCCTTAGTGACGGCCGACCTGATATCGGGCGAGGCCGCAACAGGCACCCTTCGGATGTTGATCACCCGGCCCTTATCGCGCACTGCCCTTTGGATGGCTAAGTGTACGGCCGGAGCCCTCTACACCTTACTGATCCTGGTATGGCTGGGTTTGTGCGCCCTTGGCATCAGCATGGCATTGTTTGGGAGCGGCGACCTGGTTGTGCTCAACAGCGACGGGATTTTGATCCTGCAACAGGGCGACATCCTCTGGCGTTTCCTCAATGGCTTCGCACTGGCCTACCTCGCACTGCTCACTGTGAGCACATTATCGCTCACCTTATCGGGATTCTCCTCGAATAGCTTGGGTCCGATGGTGGTTACCATGGCCCTGATCATCTTGTTTACCCTCATCGGCACACTCGATGTGCAAGTTTTCGACCCCATACGGCCATTTCTGTTCACCACGCACATGGCCGCTTGGCGGAGTTTCTTCGAAGATCCCCTGCGAACGAACGACATTGCGTCCTCAGCCGTCATACTGGTTGTCCACATTTTTGTATTGATGGGCGTTGGGATCTGGCATTTTAACCGAAAAGACATCACCATATGATCAAGAAAATTTCGAAAAAAGGGAGCACCTTCGTGCTTTTCGGCTTGTTCACTTCGATGCTTAGCGCATCCCTATATGCCCGTATGCCCCTGGAGTCATCGGAAAGGCCGGATGAAGCCACTCATTCAAGGCAGCCGTCTGCAGTTGATGGCGAACGCGCTCCGATTCGTCTAATGCCGCCGATAGAGCCAGCAACATGGAAGATGAGCGCAGAAGATGCCGCGGCCCGCATCCGAGCGGTTTACCGCCGATTGGCCCAGGTTCGCTACTACCAAGCCCAGGCGCTGATTCGGGCCGATATCCCCCAAGTGAAAATGGCCGACGTTCGCGCTCAAGTAGAGTTCACTGCACCCGATCAGCTCAAAATCCGGTCCACCAGCCTCGCACTCCTTCCCAAGCAAGGATTTTCAGAATTCGCGCGCATGATCACCGACAGCTCCAATTTCACGGCTGTCGACGGAGGCCTAGTGACCCTCGGAGCCCGTTCAGCGCAGCTCATAACGGTCGTGCCCGGTGCAGGCATGCCCCCCGACCTGATGTTGGCCCGACTTTGGCTTGATGAACGCCAGCCCCTTGTTTTGCGCGCAGAAATGACCACCAGGAGCCGAGGCACGGTGCAGGTCGACTACACCTATGGTGCACAAGCGGCACGCGCCTTACCCGACCTTATGGTGTTCACGATGGATGTACGCCATGTGAAAATACCGAAAGCCATGACGGCCGATCTTCATAAATCGAATTCGGCCCCCAAGGGAAAGGCAGTGGATGCCAATCGTCCAGCCGTGGTTCGGGTTGAGCTCAGCAATTACCGCTTCAGCCGTTAAGCAACACGCTGTTTTTCGAATAGGATTTCATGTACATTTCTTAACTTAATCAGCTTAACTTTATCAGTTGGTTTGGCCAGGTTTAAAGTGAATCAACAAACCCAAATACGTACCGATTTCAACAGCACACATTCCTATACCCAACCTTTGCCTATGAATCATCCCACCCGCAAGGAAAAGAAGGCGATTAAACATCAGCCTGGGGCCAGGTCTGCAACCGCCCTGCTGATCATCATGGGCCTGTTGCTGTCGATTAATGCCCACGCACAGTCGCTTGAGATCAGCCTAAAAAAGCCTGAATGGCAGAAAAAGGGTGCGAACCATCATTTAATCGGGGGATGGGGATTGGGCGTGGCGGCCTATCGTGAGCAAATCACCTCCCCTAGGATCTACCGTGGCCTGCAGGCCGAAATGGGCGGGGCCTATGAGCGGCACGGACAAAAATCGATCGCTGCCTACGACAGTTGGATGGGTATGGGTGGGTTCACCGATGAAGCCGAGGGGTGGAATGCCAATTTCTCAGGCGCATTTTGGGTTCGTTCGCACCTCGCTTATCTGTTTCGGTTGCCTATGCCCGAGGGGCGATGGAGCCTCCACGCCGGCCCATCCGGTCAATTTTATTCGATGTTGCGCTTACAGCCCGCGCACGGGAACGCCTCCGCCACCCACGACTTTTCGCTGAACGGTGGGCTTCGTATGCGCATTGAATATGCCTTGCCATCGCGCAGTGGCGAAACGAAACGCTGGTTTATCTTTCGAATCCGAGAATCATACCTCCGCTACATCCGCCTGGGTTGGGAGACCGATTTAGGACTTCTCGGACTGCAATCACGACCGGCATACACCGGTGTTCCGAATGTTGGCGGCGAAGACGCAGTGGTTGGTGCACTCAATGAATGGATCGATAACCTTCGTCTGGCGGGGCTCGGAAAGTTCACCTACCTCAACAACCAGTTTTACCTGCGCTACCCGCTGCGCAATGGCAACAGCCTTCGCATCGGACTCAACAGCATGGGCTACCGTTGGAGCCACCGCGATCAGCCTGTGGCCGTGTGGATCCAAACCCTCCAAATGGGCTATCAGTTTCGACTCGACAACCACGCAGAAATCCGATGAACAGAATCATGCGATACTTCACGCTCCTCTCTTGGTCATTATTGCTGGGTGGATGCGATCAATTATGGGTGGGTGAGCAACCGGCCGACGATCCGCGGGCAGTTTTTGAGACCTTGTGGACTGAAGTCGAAGGCAAGTACAGCTACCTCGACTACAAAAACCTCGACTGGAACCGGGTCTACCAAACCTACAGCCCCATGATCCGGCCCGGCATGAACGAACTGGAACTGTTCCGCGTACTCGAAGCCATGATGAACGAACTCCAGGATGGGCATGCCAATCTGTTCACTCCATTCACCTACAGCGCCTACCGCCCCTTGTTTTTGTCGCGCCCCACCAACTTCGATGCCCGACTGGTTTTAGAGCGCTATTTCTTGCGCGATAGCCTGAGCTTTTTCACCACTGGCCCCATCCAACATGCCATTTTAGACACCCTGGGTAAACGCATTGGTCTTATGGCCTACCGCGATTTTACCCAATCTCCTTCCGAAGCGCAGCTGGACTTTGTGATGGACCGCATGCGCACCTGCGATGGCGTCATCCTCGACGTTCGGGCCAATGGAGGGGGGCTGCTCACCAATACGCGCAGGCTTGCCGGTCGGTTCACCAATGAAGGGCGCAAAAGCCATTATCACCGCATGAAAATGGGTCGGGGTGCGGACGATTTCTCCCCACTGGAGTCCGTATTTACCGAGCCTACTGGCGAAGAGGAACATCGGTACACCGGCCCAGTGGTGCTCCTTCAAAACCGTGGATCCTATTCAGCCACCAGCTTTTTGGCCATGCACATGCGCGCCTTGCCACAAGTACGGCTGTTGGGCGACACCACCGGAGGTGGCCTGGGCATACCCCATGGCGCAAGCCTTCCCAACGGATGGAACTACCGATTTTCGGTTGGCCAAGCGTTGAGCGCAGAGCTCGACAGCAACGGAGCCTACTGGAATTGGGAGAATGGGGTCCCCCCACACACTGCTGTTGACCTCGATCCGGTGCAAGCATCACAAGGGTTCGATAGCATGATCGAACGCGCCATCGTTGATCTTTTGTCGCGCTGAAAACGGAACCTAATCTCAGCGCCCACAAATCCCGGCGAATTTTGTGGATCTCTGCGAATTTTGTTTCATCCCCCTTTCAATCAATCAAATCATATGCAGACGTGGTTAGGAATTCCTCGAATTCCATACTGATCACCAGTTGTTTGAACAAACGGGTGGCTGGGGTAAGTTGTCTGAGTGCGTCGGGTTTATCGGATAGGGCGTAGGGGAGCGAACGAATTTCTTCATGCAGCAAGGTATCGAACAATTCGGGCGTGCACATACGGCCGTCGTCGAGTTTGACCCGATGCCGCAACCACTGCCACAACTGGGCGCGTGCTAATTCCGCAGTCGCCGTGTCTTCCATTCGGTTGTGTATCGGTACCGACCCCCGGCCCGCAAGCCAGTGGGCCAAATAGTGCAGGCCTATCCGGATGTTGTTGCGCATGCTAAGTTCCGTGATGGCCCCGTGTTCTACCATCCGCAACAAATTGTGCGCTGCATCCTCCTCCTCGGACCCGGTCCTCTGGGAATCGTGAAGGCACCCATCCGCTTCGGCTGGGGTGGTGCGATGAAAGGCCGATGATTCTAGGGTAAAGACAGAATGAGCCACAGGCACCAGCGCGGGATGGCCCACCCACGTACCGACAAAGCCTTGCTGCAAGACTCGCTTTTTGTCGGCTATCACCTGTTCAAAGGCATGGCGGTTCACTTCATCGAGGCTGCTGGGCACAAATGGGTTCATTCCTCCGATGGGAGCAGCACCGCGGCGTCGACATACATCCACGAGCCGCTCAGCATAGGTGGTCATAAATGGTGTCGTCCAATCTAACCGCGACCGGTCGGGCAAGAGGAACCGGGTGTCGTGCCGAAACTTCTTGATGATTGAGAAGAGGTAGTCTTGCCGTCCTGCGTTCATCCCCACGGCGTAGTGGCGCAGGGAATACAGAATCTCCTCCATTTCGAAGGCTGCTGTGATGGTCTCGATCAGAACCGTGACCTTCAAACAACCCTCAGGTAGCCCGAGGGAGCGAACCAAATAATCGAGCAGGTCGGCCCAATAGGCGGCTTCATGTTGATTTTCAATTTTAGGTAGGTAGAGGTAGGGGCCGCTGCCCTGTGCGACCAGCGAATGCGCATTGAGGTAAAGAAACAGCCCGGTGTCGAATAGGGTAGCGCTCATGGGCTTCCCCTGTATATTGATGTGCCGCTCGATGAGGTGCCAACCCCGAGGACGAATCATCAGGGTGGCCGTCCGTTCATTAGGTAGATGCGCTTTCCTTCGCTCTTCATCCCTAAAATCGATGGGCCGCCTAACCGCTTGCCAGAGGTTAAACTGACCGGCGCAGATGTTGCTCCAGCTGGGCGAAAAGGCGTCTTCAAAGTCCGCCACAAACACTTGAGCCCCAGAATTCAAAGCGTTCACGATCATTTCGCGTTCGGGTGGACCCGTAATTTCCACACGACGGTCGCGCAGATCAGCCGGAATATCGGAAACGCGCCAATCGCCCGATCGGATGGGGAGGGTTTCTGGGTTCAGCGTCAGGCGAAAGCCGGCATCGAAACGCTCCTGAAGCTCGATCCTATTCGTGAGCAGTTGTTGTCGTCTTGCTTCTCCAAAATGATGCAGGGCTTCCAGGAACTGCTGAATTTCCTTTTCCTGTAGCCAATGGTGCATGGCTTCGGTGGGTGTGCTTGCTGTCAAATCCATACGGAAGCGTCGATTAAATAGCGAATATATACAATTAGCGAAATTACGCCAAACATTCAATTTGCGCTTGATTTTCTTTTCTGGCCTCGCTACGATTTTTTTCGCTTATTTCGTGGATGATTTCTGTGCAATTCCCCGCCGACCATGGCCCTGCGTGAGGAGAATATTCGGCTGATATTTGGCTTGAAAATGCGCCAGCTCCGCATCGACGCCGGCTTGTCGCTTTCCGACCTGGCCGATCGAACCGGCATTTCGGTGTCGTACCTCAATGAGATCGAACGGGCCCGAAAATACCCGAGGGGCGATAAGATCGCAGTATTGGCCGAAGCCCTGCGCACCAACTACGACCAAATGGTCTCGCTGAAGCTCGACAAGCGCTTAGAGCCGGTGGGTGAACTGCTCCGTGAGGAGTTTGTACACGACCTGCCCCTAGATATGTTTGGCATGGAAATGGCCGATCTGCTGGGTATGATGGCCGGGGCCCCTTCCAAGCTCAGCGCCTTCGTGAGCACGCTCATCGAAATCAGCCGAAACTACGGACTCGGTTTCGAAGAATTTTACTTCGCCGTGCTGCGCACCTATCAGCAGATGCACGACAATTATTTCCCGGAATTGGAGCGGGAGGCGATTCGCTTTTTAGCCGAATATAAGTTAACGGCGCCTGTTGCCGAAGCCGATTTGGAACGAGTGCTCAAAAAACAATTCAACTACGAGGTCCGCTACACCACCTTTATGGAGGAGCCCGCCTTAAAAGGATTGCGGTCACTCACGGTGCCTGGTCGCCGTCCGCGGTTGTTGCTGAACGAAGCACTGGGCATCGACCAGCGCAGGTTTGCGCTCTGCCGCGAGCTCGGTTATGCACAGCTTAAGCCCGGACATCGGTCCTATACGTCATCATGGGTTCGGGTCGATTCTTTCGACCAGGTACTCAACAATTTCAAAGCCTCCTACTTCGCCTCCGCCCTTCTTTTGCCGGGCGAGGTCATGCAGTCGGAGTTCCAACAGTTTGTGCAGCTGAAATCCTTTGACAGCGCCTTCCTGCCCGGATTGATGCAACGCTTCGGGGTATCTTCCGAAACCCTACTCCACCGGATGACGTCGCTCCTTCCTCATTATTTCGGATTGAATGAGCTCTTTTTCCTCCGTATGGAACAGAAAAATCATGATCAGCCCCTTTATAACCTCACCAAGGTGCTCCACCTCAATGGTGAGCACAGTCCAAATGCCCGTGCCCGTCATGAGCATTATTGCCGCCGCTGGCTATCGTTATCGGTGATGAACGAACGCAAAGCAAGCGGAAGCGACTTCCTCTGCCGAGCGCAGCAGTCGCACTACCACGACAGCGACAACCAGTACCTGCTGCTTTCCATAGCGAATGCGCCATCGGCCTGGCAGCCACGCGAAAGCAGTGTGGCGCTCGGATTGAGGATGGGGCCCCAACTCAAGAAGGTTGTCCGCTTTTGGAACGATACCGCCATACCTGTGCGGGTGGTGGGTCAAACATGCGAGCGTTGTGGCCTCGGTGATTGCTCCGAACGTGCCGCGCCACCGGAGCAGCTGGAATGGCACCGGCAAATCGAAGCCATGAAGCAGGCCCTGTCGCGGTGGCCTGTGGCCGAGGAGTCTTCCATGGCAGGCGGCAGGCATCATTCGGCTACGCGCAACACCCTATCGGGCATGAAAACGCGGAATGAGCAGAAAAAACAGTCAAAAAAATACCCAAACCATGAATAACAGGCACCTCAAACGATTGGGTATGCGCATCGTGAAGTCGTTTCTCAACGGCTTGCTGTTGGTGGCGCCCATCGCCGCTACCCTCTACGTTGTGGCATTTGTGTTCCGCACCCTCGACGGCTGGCTCGACCTGGGGATACCCGGTCTGGGGCTGCTGGCTACCGTAGCGGGCATCACGCTCATTGGATTTTTGGGCTCCAACCTGCTCGTTGGCCCCCTCCTCGACCTCATCGAACGCATACTGACCCGTGCCCCATTCATTAAATTGATTTACACTTCCATACGCGACCTGATGGAAGCATTTGTAGGCGACAAGCGTAAGTTTAATCAACCCATTTTGGTGCATTTTATGGACGGCACCGCCAAACCAGGTTTCCTTACCCAACCCGAACTCGCCCTTTTGGGCAAGCCAGGCATGGTGGCCGTATACCTCCCACATTCCTATAACTTTTCGGGTAATTTGTTTTTTGTGGATGCCAATCGCGTTGAGAAAGTCAACGTTGATTCCGCCGCCTACATGAAGTTTATTGTGTCTGGGGGCGTAACTGATTTAAATGAAGACGCATGAAGAAAATTCTGGCAAAATTCATTTTTTACCGAGTTATGGGTTGGCGGATTGTGGGACGCATCCCTACCGATGTACCCCAGGCGATTGTTGCCGTAGGCCCCCACACGAGCAGCTGGGATTTCTTAATTGGGGTTCTATCACGCAATGTTCTTGAGCAAGACATCTGTTTTATAGGTAAGGACAGTTTGTTTAAAGGGCCATTTGGTTGGCTGTTTCGCTGGCTGGGAGGCTATCCGGTCGACCGCAGCCGCAGCCAGGGAATGGTAGAAGCGGTGGTGCAGTTGTTTCGCGCGCATCCTCGGTTTTATTTGTCGCTGTCGCCCGAGGGCACACGCAAAAAGGCCGATCGACTACGGAGTGGGTTCTACCACATGGCTGTGGGTGCCGGTGTGCCGATCATCATGGTGGGGATGGACTTCAAGCACAAGGAATTGCGTTTCGAACCGCCGTTGTATCCAATAGGTCAGGTGGAGGCGGATATGCGCATCATACAGCAGTTTTTTTCTACCGTAACGGGTAAAATTCCCGCATACGGGGTGGATCCCCCCAAATAGAAGATCGAGACACTAAAGGGGGATGAAGCGGTTTTCACGCTGTTCATCTGGATGAAGCGGTTATTTCACGCTGTTCATCGGGATGAAGCGGTTATTTCACGCTGTTCATCGGGATAATGCGGTTATTTCACGCTGTTCAACCCCATTACGCACTCGGAATAGGCTATTCCACAAAAAAGGCTGAGCTGCCCCCCACCCAGTCGAGGCCCTCGTTGTAGCGCACACCGATGAGTTTGCCCCGGCTGAACCGAGCCAAGTTGGTTATGACTTCCGGTTTCCGGCTTATTGGATCGATGAAAATCATCATCCTGATTTCCACTTTCACGCCTCCGGAGGGACTGTTCACGACGGGTTCATATTGAACTTTACGCTGTAGCAGGTAGTGTTCTGGATGTTCGATTTGATCGAGCATTTCTTTTGTCACATCCACCTGAACCCCGCTTCCTGCAAAAGAATACAAGGGCTTCAAAACCCAATCGCTGAGCTGGCCGGGTGCTTGGGTGATTTGGCTGAGGAGGTGCGACTTGGGCACGAATGGGCTATCCAAATAGGGCAGACTGAATTTGCTTAGGCGAAAATACCAGTTGGGGTGACTGACCCACTCTGCGTCGACGGGTTCCAGAAGATTCCAAGCGCGAATGTATTCGGGCCGTTGTTCGAGTTCGTCGAAAATGATGCGGTTGTAGATCCGATGAATGGGAACCCGATGTCCATCTTTTATGTAGAACAGTTCTCGACCTGAGCGATGGATGTCGCTTAGGCAGCATGGGGTGACCCCGAACATCCGCTCGGTGGCGTAGAAATCGACCCTGGTTTTTTGATGCGCTGGGTCAATTTCGAGCAGCACGACATGTTTGGGGGCATGGGTTCCGCAGAGGAGCTGTTGGAGTCGACCGACATACTTTTCGTGCGCGTAGCCCGATAAGTAGGGTGAGCCATCGGAATGGGTGAGCCCCCATATTTTTTGGTAGGACTGGGCCAGGATCGACTGGTAGGCATAGAGCGATGGGAATCCCTGTAGTTCAATCAACATCGGGTGCAGTTGGCCGTCGCTGCTGTGGGTGATGCCGAAGTCGAGCACGAGGAGTTCGGGGAATGCGGAGCAATTCGGCACATCCTGATGGGCGGGCACAGATTGTTGGCTGATCTTCAAGTATTCTGGAGTGAGGAGTTGTTCGCAAATTTCCTGACAGGCCAGCTGGAGTTTATGGGTGAGATCAGCCGGCACGAAAACGGGGCTTTCAGCGACTCGGAAATCGGGTACCTCGCCTATTTGTGCTTTGAGTTCATCGAGCAGGCGTGCATAATGCCCCGGCCTATACGATTCGTTGATGCGCTGTCTAATATCCCTGATCATATGATAATTCCATTTGTTTCCATCGAATGAAACAACTCAGGTCCTGTGCATCAACTAAACTTCCTGTGTTTGCAGAAGGCCAAGCTCAAGAAATCGGGGCAGGATGCCGCGGTAGGTTTGTTCGAGTTTGCCGGGGTCTTTCAGTTTTTGCAGCATGTCTTGGTAGGTGGCTTCTCCGTGTTGGCGGATGATATTGGCGATTCGTTCGGGCTGTTTCATGTAGTGCAACATGCCCGCGGGATCGGCTTCGGGGTGAAACTGGGTGCCGAAAAAGTGCGTGCCAAACCGCACGGCCATCAATGCCCGCTCGTATTGAATATGGTCGCGCATGCGTTCGATGGCCAGAATTTGGGCCCCGAAGCGTTCAAATGCGGCAAAGTCGGGATGCACCACCTGCCAATCGCGCATATCTACCGCCCATAAGGGGTCGGGGAGACCCTCCAACAAGGGATCATGCACGCCATATTGGGTTTTATGGACTGGAAAGATACCAAATGAGGGGCTTCTCCTTAAAGAGGCCGTGCCGAGACCGAAATGTTGACAAAGCATCTGAAAGCTGTGGCAAATGAAGAAAACGGGCTTCGGTCTATTCAGCGGGTTCTGGTTGTGGGCCCACAATCGGTCGAGAAGGGCTCGGTAACCGAGTTCCCAGCCGTGTCCGGACAGCAGGGGCGAGCCTGGTCCACCGGTCGACACAAACAGGTCGAATTCAATACCCGGCAATTCTCTCCGGTTTCTTACATCAAATTCAGCCCACTCGATTTGGTCGCCGAAATTCTTCAGAATGCTTCGGAGGCTCTCCATGCCCAAATTAGGGGCACCATCGTACATATCGAGGAGGGCAACCCGAGCAGGTCTGAATTCTTCTTCTGTCATGGTGCAAATAAAGCCGGACGAATCGGCTAACATACGTGTTTTTGGTTATAGTCCTGCCACGGTTTGTTCCACGTAATAGTCGACCACTGCCTTAAGATCATGGCTTTGGGCGTAGGTCCGGAGCTGCCGATCGGCTCCGGTCCCTTGTTCGAGCATGGTACGAATGCAGTCCATATATGAATGGGTCCCCATTTCGTCGACAGCAGTCGACACAAATTCGAGCAGTTCGTGGATCAGGCCGCGGGTGTTCACTTCTGCTTCTTTGCCAAAATCAATCAGCTTGCCATCAATGCCGTATCTACTCGCCCGCCATTTATTTTCGTTGAGTAAGGCACGCTTGTAGATCATAAAGTTCAGGTTATTCTGCCTCAATTGATGTAGTTTCACCACCAGTGCCTGAATTAGAGCCGCAATAGCTACAGTTTCGTCTGCCTTCATCGGCACATCACAGATTCTGAATTCGATGGTATCATAAAACGGATGCACACGGATATCCCACCAGATTTTTTTGGCGTTATCGATGCAGTTCGTTTTCACCAGCATTTTCACATAATTTTCATATTCGGCATAGCTCTCGAAATAATCGGGAATGCCCGTTCGGGGAAACTTATCGAAGACTTTCGATCGGTATGATTTAAACCCAGTGTTCCTTCCCTCCCAAAAGGGAGAATTGGTGGAGAGCGCATAAATGTGCGGCAAAAAATAGCGCACCGAATTGGCGATATGCACCGCCATGTCTTTATCGGGTACGCCCACATGCACATGCAAACCGAAAATCAAATTGGAACGAGCGGTGTCCTGCAGTTCATTAACAATCTCGTGGTAGCGTGGATTTTCGGTGATCAATTGGGTTTGCCACAAAGAGAAGGGATGGGTGCCTGATGCCCCAATCACGTAGCCTTTACTGCGCGCCACATCCGACACCACTTTCCTTAAATTTTTGATGTCCCGTTCGGCTTCCTGTATGTTCTGACACACTTTGGTGCCCACTTCAACCACGGCCTCATGCATTTCGGCTTTGGCCTGATCAGGCAGAATTGAATTTACCCCCGCCACAATTTGTTGTTCGTGCGATACCAGCTCCCTGTTTTTGGGATCGATGACCTGGTATTCTTCTTCAATTCCAATACTAAACATTAAAGATCAGGGTTTTGCATTTTTTCGCTTAGATTAACGGCATCTAAGCCATATTCTGCGATGGGAGGACGTTCAATTTTTATTCTTTTCTTACCAACCACTTTTTTAACGCCTTTTTTGGTTCCTTTTTTAGCGGTTGATTGTGGATGAGTCAAATTCATTTTTTTTACCCTTTTGGGCTTACGCTCCACTACGGCCACCGATGACTCTTCAGTTTTTTCCTTAGGTTTTGGTCCTCTTTTTTTCGGTTCTGCTTTAATCTCAGCTAATTCACTTTCATTTTTTTCTTTAGGTTTTCTGCCCCGTTTTTTCGGTTCCGCCGCATCAAGCTCCAATGGGCCAGATTTAGATTTTTGAGCCCGTTTGGTTTTAAGCCCCGTTGCGTCTTTCGGTATTTTGGAAAATCCACGCTGCTTATTGCCGGAGGCCTGATTATTTTCTAAAAATTGCTCAGTAGATTGAATAACAAAATTTCCCCAGGTAATATTGTTTTTGCCGGTCCTGTGCTCCAAGGCGCATTCTATAGCATATCGGGCGGCATGTTCAACGACCCATTCAAAATTTGTTGCGCCCACAGAATGCACATCCGCATCAGGGGCAGGGTTACAAAAATCAATGGCATATGGAATTCCACCGCGAACGGCAAATTCTACCGTGTTAAAATCGTATCCCAGTCCATTATTGAGCCGTAAGACATAGTCCGTGAGTAACTGAATCATTTGTTCACTCGGTTTAAATTGCGTGGTGTAGCGCAACTCATGCGGATTTCTGGGCTCATACGGCATCACCAATACATATTTTCTGCCGATGCAATAGCACCTGTAATATTCCTCAAAAACAATTTCCTCTTGCAATAACATGACCAAAGATCCGGCCTCTCTGTGTCGATCGAATAATTCATTTAAATTGTTGACCTTATAAACATGTTTCCAGCCACCACCCGAGTGTGGTTTCATGTAGGCAGGAAAGCCGATGTGCTCGGTAATAGCTTCCCAATTCAGCGGATAGCCAAGATTTCGGAAAGACTCCTCGGTGGTATCGGGAGGAAGTTGATTAGATGGAAGTAAAACCGTTTTTGGAACAGGAACGCCCAAACGAATTGCCAAACAATTATTAAAAAACTTTTCATCGGCACTCCACCAAAACGGATTGTTGATGATTTGGGTGCCTTGTAGGGCTGCATTTTTTAAATAGGCACGATAAAATGGAACATCTTGTGAAATCCGATCTATTATAACTGAATATTCTGATGCTTTCCCTTGTTCTACATGATACATCAAAACTGCTTCTGCAGTAACTCCAGGTATATTTTTGGAATTGATTCGATCAATTAATGCGTTAGGAAATGTTTTTTCCTGTCCAAATAAAATGCCAATTTTTTTCATGAAATACTATGAATAATTTGTAATATGGGTAAAAGGTTTAAAACTCAACAATTGATAAAAAAATATCAGTATAAATAAGTTCACAAAATTAATTTATTTTAATTAATTAATTGCATATTAATTTTTGCGATTTTTGGATGGCAGAGATTCAGTATTTTTGGCCATCGCACAATGAAATAATAAGCGATGAGATATTTTTCACTTCTGTCCTCATGAATATTGTCTGCGCATGAAACATAATGTTCATCCTCATTGGAAACATTCGAGTAAGTCCCTGGACTCAAAATATTTAGAGCGCGAGGTTATCGTGGAATTATTTGTACCTACTCAATTTCAGCCTGAAGATCCTGTTTTCATTGTGTTCGACGGTCAAGACTGGAGGGGTTTAGGACTTCACGAATTGCCTGAGAAGTTCATTAAAATGGGTGTGTGTCGACTGCCGCTGGTGGTGGCCATACATGCGGGTAAGAGACTTCAGGAATATGGGGTGATTGGCGAAGCCGATTGCAAGGGCCGGGGGTCGATCGCCCATCAGAATGCACTTTTTGTGGTGGATGAATTATTGCCTTGGCTGGAGCATGTTGAGCGATGCCCATCCATCCCCGATCGCCGGTTTGCGGTGGGATGTTCATTGGGTGGACTCACAGCATTCGATCTGGCTTGGAAATATCCCGAATATTTCGCTGGTTCGGCCAGTTTATCGGGTTCATTTTGGTGGCGAAGCCGCGACCTCGACCAGGGTTATACCGATCAGGACCGTATAGCCCACCGTATGATTCGAATGGGTACGCCAAGGGATGGCTTAAGATTTTTTCTCCAAGCGGGCACCCACGATGAAACCAACGATCGCAATCAGAATGGCATTATAGACTCGATCGATGATACATTGGACTTGATTACGGAATTGATTAAAAAGGGATATAAACAAGGCGAAGATGTGATTTACCAACAAGTGGAGGGCGGGCGACATGATCTGCCTACATGGAAGAAAGTACTTCCAACTGCTTTTCATTGGCTCATTCAGGCGGTAGGTGATGAGACGATGTTCAATAAACCGCGTATTTCTACCATGGTTCGTGGTTAATGTGTTCAGGACATCAGATTCCAAATTGAGGGATATCGCATCGAAAATGAGTCGAAATCGCATCGAAAATGAGTCGAAAATGAGTCGAAAATGAGTCGAAAATGAGTCGAAATCGCATCGAAAATGAGTCGAAATCGCATCGAAAATGAATCGAAATCGCATCGAAAATGAATCGAAATCGCATCGAAAATGAGTCGAAATGCAGGAAAACAAATGAACAGATCATGAATAGAGCATGAAAATACCTGATTCACGCAGTTGGTATCGATTCCTGAGTGAACGCTATCAAAACTTGTTCCTCGATTATCGGGTCGATCTCAAGCCGAGATACGGACACGGCCAAAGTCCCCATCCCGAACTCCAAAAGCTCATTCATTCCGGGCGGCCTGGCTACCATAAATTGCTCGAGGAGTTTATGGGGCATGCCAAAGAACTTGCCCTTATACCTTTATCCAATGCCGTGCCCCAAAATTGGTCGGGTCCCGCCTGGAACAACGGCTTTCTCCCTGGGCTCGATATTATGTCGCTCTACGGCATGCTGATCCACCTACGTCCACTCCGCTACCTGGAGGTGGGATCAGGATACTCCACCCGTGTAGCCCGTTTGGCCGTAACGCAAGGAAATTTACCAACGCGCATCATCAGCATCGATCCACAGCCGCGTACCGATATTGAGCCATTGGCCGATGAAATACGGAGAATCCCCCTAGAAAAGGCCGAGATCGATTGGACCACCGAACTGAGCGCAGGGGATATTTTGTATGTCGACAACTCCCACCGGGTTTTGCCTCATTCTGATTCCACGGTTTTTTTTATGGAGATTTTACCCCGCCTCCGGCCAGGGGTAATCGTACACATCCATGATGTATTTCTGCCCGACGACTATCCAGAAGATATGTGTGCAAGGGGCTATTCTGAGCAATATCCTTTAGCAGTAGCCCTCATGGCTAACCCCAGGCGCTACCAGCCTCTGTTCCCCGCTTGGTTCGTGTCGCAGGATCCCGAACTCAAAACACTTGCAGACTCGTTTTGGTCGACACCCCCATTCGATCGGGTAGAGCGGCACGGATGCTCCTTCTGGCTCCGCATCGCGCATGAACACTAATATCACATCACCACCGCAAGTATCACATCACCGCCGCAAGTATCACTTCACCGCCGCAAGTACCACATCACCGCCGCAAGTATCACATCACCGCCGCAAAAGTCAAAATCATCAAACAGCAATTAACTTATTGGCTCCCCAGATTACGCTGGCCGTTCATCAAGGGTTCCGAACAAAGCCTTTTGGCATGGGCCTGCATTCTGTATGGTTTGGCCGCTGTGGGTGCTGCCGTTCAATCTTGGGGGCTCGCCCAAACGAGCACAAACACCATCAACGGTGCGCCATTCCACGAGTACAACAACTATGTGATTTTCAAACAGTCGTTTCATCACCTTATGTCGCGCGCCGATCTATATCAGTCGTGGCCAGCCGAGCATTGGGACCTCTTTAAATACACCCCCACTTTTGCCCTGTTTTTTGGTGTATTTGCGTTGTTCCCGGATTTGTGGGGACTTATGGGTTGGAATTTACTCAACGCAGCTGTTCTGGCGGGTGGCTTATTTTATCTTAAAACCGGAAGCAGACGTGAGCGGGCCCTTGGAATGCTGTTTTTATGGCCAGAAATGCTGATTTCCCTTCAAAACGAGCAGTCGAATGCCCTGATTGCCGGGCTTCTCCTGTTGGCCCTCGGTGGATTGGAGCGGGGTCAGCATATTCGCCCCGCCCTTTGGATTATTTGCAGTGTTTTTATCAAACTGTTTGGGGTGATGGCCCTCGCATTGGTGCCATTCTACAAGCGGTGGCGCTTGATCTTCCTCAAGGCGATGCTTATCGGTTTCATCCTTGCCGTAGCGCCAATTCTGTTGGTATCTACGCATGATTATTGGGCCATGATTCTCAGCTATATCGATATGCTGTCGCACGATCACGCGGTTTCGTATGGCATGTCGGTCATGGGATGGCTACAGGCCTGGTTTGGCCCAATTATGTCGATCGAATTCCCCAAAACCCCCGTGCTCTTGGTGGGTTTGATGATGTTGATCATGCCTGTTGCCTGGGTGTGGGTGATTCAAATGCGCAAGCAGGGTCTGATGGGCGCATGGTGGCAGGAGGGACTCCACTCATCGCAGGCCTTTCGGGGCCTTTGGCTTTCTTCTTTAATGATTTGGATGGTCATTTTCAACCACAAAGCAGAGTCACCGACCTTCATCATCGCACTCGCAGGGATTCTGCTGGCTTATATAAATGGACCCCGTTCGGGTTGGGATCGGTTTTTACTGATGGCCTGCTGGATTTTATCGTCTTGGTCACCCACTGATATATTCCCATCCACCCTGCGAAAAGTATGGATCGAACCCTATCAGCTTAAGGTGTTCCCCTGTATTATGTATTGGTTGCGTGTCGTGTGGCTGATGACGAATACGGCTCGGTTTTATACGACGGAACCCCCCGTTTCCGTAAAACAAAAGGAAAGGCAGCATTTTATCTAATAGTGGGGTGTTCTTCAAATCACCCTAAAACCCGTGCGGCTTCTTTCAGGTCATTAGAATCGAGCCGGGTGAGCATCGATCGATCGGGATTCTCCAAAGTAGCCACCCGATTGCTGTGGGCGATCACCATGGCTTCAAATAGGTTGCGTACGTAGCGGGCATTGCCAAAATCTTCACCGGCTCCTGAGGATTTTAGCTGCAGGTGCAGCAACAGTGCTTCTGCCAAGGACATATCGATGTCATAGTCGTTCGTTTTGGCCAATCGCTTACAGATTTCAACCATTTCTTCAGCACCATAATTAGGGAAAAAGACCGTTCGGTTGAATCGACTCGACAAGCCGGGGTTTGAGCCGATGAAGCGTTCCATTTCCTCGGTATATCCCGCCACCACCACGACCAAACGATTGCGGTAGTCTTCCATTCGCTTCAACAATGTATTGATGGCTTCTTGACCATAAGAATCATCACCCTTTTGGGGCGAAAGGCTGTAGGCTTCATCGATAAAAAGCACGCCATCCAGGGCACGGCTAATCACTTCATCCGTTTTGATGGCTGTTTGGCCAGAGTAACCGGCCACGAGTCCCGCGCGGTCAACCTCCACGAGCTGACCCTTCTGCAAAACCCCCAATTCGCGCAGCATATCCGCGTAGAGGCGCGCTACCGTTGTTTTGCCCGTTCCAGGGGCTCCTGTGAATACACTGTGGAGACTCACCTGCACCACTTGCAGCCCGGCCGCCGACCGTTGCTGCTGCAAGCTCACCATATTCGACAGACTTTTCATCTGCTCTTTAACCGAGGCCAAACCCACCAGCCGATCCAGCTCCTGCAGTGCCTGCTGCTTTTTGCGGGCAGGGCCACCTTTCGGTGTTTTTTGATCTGTTTGATCGCTTTTTGGCTTAAAGCCCGAGGCATTTGTTGGCTGGGGTGGGGTAAATGGACCATTCAGCTGCTCTGGGGCTTGACCTTTTAGCACCATGAAGCAGAGCTTGGCCGCTTCAGGATCATCGAAGTGGCTCAGCGTCCACGAGACCTTAGCCTCTTTTTCCTTCCAATTTAAGATGGAGGTATTGTCGACCGCATAAATCGACTCTTTCAGATCCTGAACATTTCCTGGGGTAATTAATTCGGTTTGGGTTAGATCCATAAAAACCAGGCATTCATCATAGACATACACCTCCATGCGTCGATCCGTTGACTTTCGGCCTTCGACTTGTTGAACCCTACAGTGACCCGTCCAGTAATTTCCGCTGATGCTGAATGTTTTGTATCCATTGTTAATACTCAAACGAAGCAATGGACCGCCTTCTTTCAACTGAACCCTGTTGTAGGCATTCAGAAATTTTTTTAGTCGGGCGTTGTCGAAGTTCATCTCCATGCCGGTCAGGAGTAGGGCGTAGAGCCGAATGCTGTCGGCATCCTCACGGCTCACCTTTCCGTCGCGACCGCCGGCCTCCAAAATTCGATCGACCGATGGGGCAGAAGCGGCTTGGTATATTTGCCGCATATCCCCTACAGGAATATCGAAGAGGTGGTAGAGCCGCATAATCGACATCAATTCCTCACCATCGATCCTGCCATCGGAGAATGCTTTTTGCGCTTGGAGGTGCGCGATGTTGAGGCTCACCGAAAGATCGGCAGGGAGGCTGTCTTCACCTGGTTTGAGAAGGGGTTTCCACGCTTCGAGCCGTTTGAGCGCTGAAGGGTCGACCCCATTGCTCAACAGCTCTTTCTTGAGGAATCGATAGAGCTTTTCACGATCGCGTTCGCCGTCATTTTTTGATAAAGAGTGACGCGATTCCAGCTCGAGCACATAGGCAACTGATGTTTGGTCGGGCTCGGTCGAGTCGAGGTATTCACACAGGCCCTTGAGGTAGGTGTTGGTTCTTTTATTTAAAATCCATCCAGTGCTTTGAAGTTCGCGTGGCAATCGATCCCAAAGTGGTAATGAAATTTCGTCTTCGCCGTTTACAGGCTCTGAAAGGTTAACCATCGAACAAAATATTAATCTTTAACACAACGCACGGAGCCACCCCAGGGTTTTGTTCCTGTGGCGGGAGAAATGTTGCCCGTTGAATTGCGGAAATATTGTCCCTGTACAAGGTTGGTGGACGACAGGGTCGATGACAACAACAGGCAGTAACCCGTGAGTGAAGTGAATTGCCCATCATCACCCGACCGCGCTCCTGCGGGCAAAATAGACAACCCCAGTGCATCCGTTCCGCGGTGGGTGGTATGGCTGTTCCAGTAGGGGTGGATTGAAGTATTGCACGTTCCGCCTAACGGGGATGAAAGTTGTCGGCAAGATTTTAGTGCACTACCCGCACCGTTGACATTCGAAGAGGTATTCGGGTAGCCTCGGCTCACTGTGTGATTGATCAGTGTGGTAAGCTCTGCATTGGAGGGCACATGCCAGCCCAAAGGACAGAGCTTTCGCGGATCGGCGATGGCATACCAGTTGTATAACTTACCATAGACTTGTTCGTATTGCAAATTATTTTGGTAGGCCGACCAAGCACCTAATGTCGTATTTTTCCATTGGAGGCTGTCGGTTATCCAAGGAATGCTGTCTCCGTTGGTATAAACGAGGGCCCTAAGATGCGCTTTGGTCCAACATTGAGTACCCAAGGAGACCGTTGCATACTTGAATCCTGATCGATCTTGAATGGAATCTGCTCCACAGGTGAAAGCGGTGCTGGCAGGAAGGGTGTGAAACATACGTTCGGGGCCGTAGGCCGTACCCGCAGAATTGGTTGCAAAGGCACGAACATAATACCATGTGCCAGGGTTCAATCCGGTTAATGACACAGAGTATGTAAAATTGCTGCCCCCTGCAGTCGCATTGGGATGGACTAAGCTGGGGTTTCTTGTCGTGCTCCAACAAACTCCTTTCGATGTAATGGGTGAACCGCCGTCACTCAGAATGCGTCCGCGCCCAGTGGCTGAATTTTGGCTAATGCTACCAAAAGGCAATGTAATTAAATAGGGCAAAACCGCATTCACGCTGCTTATTGATGCATCTTTGATGCAACGAACAGATAATGCATGCAGCTCAAGTCGCGTGAAAGAAGTTTGGTTTGGTATTCGATCGAATCCAATTTGCCGGTAGTTGCCTCCCAAAGCATCTGCGAATTGAGAGTCACAGGCCCAGAAGTTGGCCTGCGACCCCAAAAATGAAAATACATGATCGTTGTAGCCTACGCCTGCCGGAAGTACACCCATCCCCAGCGCATCAACGCCACCCGTCGATCCAGACCAATTCACCGCGGCTTTCAATTTTAGACCACTGTGAAGCGTATCCCCTGCAAACTGCGCTAGGGTATTCCATTCCGCCTGTGAGGGTAAGTGCCACCCGGTCGGACAAATACCTCTTGGGTCTGAAGCAGCAAAATAGCTGTACAGCCGACCATAGACGGAAAGATTGGCTGTATCATTATTGTAGATAGTGGTGGTGCCTATGCCTGGTATGTTTTGTTGATAGCGCCACAGCAGGCTGGCAATGGTGTCGTTGTTGTTGTAGCGCCGGGTACGAAGGTTTGATTTCAGCCAACACTGGCTTCCAATAGCTACAGTTTCGTAGATGTTGTTCTCGACGTCAGACACAACAGCGGAAACACATGCATTTCCGCCCTGCGGCGATAAGGTTGTGAATTGAATGCTGTTTCCGTATGCGATACCCGCTGCATTTTCGGCATAGGACCGCACATAGTATGTGCCAAAAGAAAGTGAACTGAGGGTATACGAGAACAGACCGGTATCACGTCCCAAACTGATTTGGGCATTTTGAATGGTGGGCATCGGTCTGTTGTTCCAACAGAATCCACGATTTAAAACAGCTGCCCCACCATCAGAGGAAATTCGTGCACTAATTTGTGCTGATTGAGTGGTTATGGCCGAGGGCGGCAAAGTAATGACAGCAGGCGGCATAAAAATCGACATACTCGTGTCGGGTGTGCGTACACAGCGGATGGATCTGCCGTTTTGTCGGCTGCCGGTAGTCCGAGATAAATTACCGCCAGATGAGTTCAGCTGCACAAACCAAGTGCTGCTTCCGGAGGGCGACGAACTCCACCATGAGCCATTACCCCCAGGTGCTGAGAAAGAGGCTCCAGAACTGGATAGGCTGCCTCCAGGCAAGGCGGAGAAGCCAAAAACATCGCCTCCATAATAAATGTTATGGCTATTCCATCGTGGTTGAGTGGCAGTGCCGCAACCCGATGACCCACCTCCATTCAGCTGTCTACATGATTTAAGGGCAAATCCTACGCCATTATAGTCTGCAGCAAGGTTGTTGTAGCCACTTTGTCCTAAAAATTGCACGAGTGCCTGCCAATCGGAATCCGATGGTACACGCCAACCCGATGGGCACAATCCGCGCGGATCAGCCGCGGCATGTGCATTGTAGAGTTTTCCATAATTTGCCTCAAACTGGGGTTCTGACGGGTTAACAGTCCATGCACCTAGTGGGGTATTCGACCAGGCTGTTGTATCGAGCCCACTCAATAGAGGGTCCCCATTGCGGTAGGCGGTTACGCGCAGATTGGTGGCTGTCCAACACTGACCGCCGATCCGAATGGTTGGGTAGCTGTATCCCGAAGTGTCAAAGATCGGGGTTCCGCAGGCGTAAGGCGCTTGTGGTGTATTTACCACCACCACGTTTCCGTATGCAACCCCCACGGCATTCACGGCGTAGGCACGGCTTTGATAGGTATTTGACGGTAATAAACGCGATAATTTGCCTGTGAAAGATCCAATTCCTGTTCCATTGTAGGTTGTGTCATCCGCAATGGTAGGGGGTCTGCCCAAAGTCCAACAGATGCCCCGGGCCAAAATGGGGCTCCCTCCATCGAATGGAATTTGTCCGCCTACCTGTGCTGAAAAGGGGAACAGCGCGCTTACGGTTCCTGTGTTTACCTCTGGAATACTGGGTGGGGTGTAGATGCTCAAATCATTTCCATATCCAGTGCCGATGGCATTGGTTGCAAAGGAGCGCACAAAGTAGACTCGGCCACCTCGTAGCCCGCTAATTGGTGCTTCGAAAGCAAAACCCTGAGCAGCAGTACCGACCTGAACCACTCCATGCGATAAGGATGGCGCGGCTGAAGTATCGTAACAAAATCCACGGGCTGTTAGCGCTTGTCCTCCATCCCTGATTATTCTTCCGTATGCTATGATCTGGCCCGGTGAAAGGTAAATAATAGAGTCAGTGCTCATTTCAGGGGCAACCGGCGTTGGGTTCACCACTACTTCCGACGTATAATACAATCCACCTGAGTTTTGCGCGTAGCCTCTTACATACCAATTCCGACCGGGGAGTAGTCCGGGAGGAAAGGCGGTAAACCCGAAACTTCCGCGTCCTGTAATCAAAACACTGTCATTAACATCCGGATTGGGCAAAGCGCTCCAGCATAATCCACGCGCAAATACGCCGCTTCCTGTCTGATCAAAGCGAACCCGAGCCACGGTGCTGTAGCCAACCGCTGCTAGGCTGTCTATTGACAATTGGGGTGCAGTGGCTGATATTTGATAACTGCCATTGATATCACCACTGCACAAAACAAGAAAATCGCGTTGAATGGCAACACCCTGCGCCATCACCACCGTAGGATCCCAAAGAAAATTGCCGATGGCAAACGAACTTGTGATCAAGCCAACACGCCTACTGATTTGTATGGCATCGGTTGAATTCAATACCCCATTGCCATTTACATCGGCAACCCGATTTCGAAAGGAGGTGAACATTTGCTGACCTGAAAATGACCGTTGGGTGTTGAGGGCATCTGTACTGTTCACGCCACCCCATGCGTAGCCGATCTGGGCTACAAAGGTATAGGTCGATGAAGGGTAGTCTTGAAGCAGAAATTGACCCTGAGCGTTCGTGGTGTCGAAAGCCACGGGCAGACCGGCTAAATTCAGTAAACGTACGGGGATACCCGCCAATGGCGTTTGGTGGATGTTGTCGTAGCGAAGCGTGCCTTGAATACTATTTTGAGACCAGACAACTTCTGTTACAAATACAAATACAAAGCTTAAAAGTAGGCCGATCCAATTTTGATTCATGAGGTATTGGGTTTCCTTTCGATAATCCAACAGAGGAATTCAACTAAACATACAGACTCAATCTACAAAAATAGGTATTTGCTCACACTTTAAAGATCCGCTGTGCATTTTAAACTATTTTCGTGGGCAAATGCGCTTCTGTAAGCCCAGTATCCTTTCGATTCCAGCGCTGATCGCTTGGGCCATCGGATGCATCATCCTGATTCCGCCACTGCTTGGGCGGGGCGGTTTTATTGATGGTCTTCTATACGCCTCTATATCCCGTAACCTCAGTCAACTGCCCTGGCAGTCCACTGAGTTGATTTTTAGCGATACTTTTTATCGCGAATTTGCTGAGCATCCTCCGCTGATGTTGTGGATGGGGTCATGGTGGTTTCGATGGTTAGGCGACCATGCATGGACCGAAAAGATCTTGGCCCTCCTGATGGGGGTTTTTACTTTGATCGCCTTCTATTACATCTGGAAAATGCACATCTCCGGTCAGCTGAATCGATATGGTTGGGGTTGGTGGATGCTCTTGTGGAGCCTTGTTCCAGGTCCTTTGTGGGGTCTTGGACAATTTATGCTCGAGAATCTGCTTACTTTATTGACCTTCCTTGCGGTTTGGTCGGCCATGGGGGCAAATCGCTTCCTGGCCGGTATCGGACTGGGCTTGTTTACTGGGCTGGCCTTCATCACCAAAGGCCCACCAGCCTTGTTCCCTTTGGCAGCCCCCATGTTGTTAGGCATATGTCGTCTGCGCCCGAGCAGCGATATGACGCGGGTAACTGCCTGGTCAAGTGTTGTTATGGTCGCCTTAGCCTGGATGGGGTGGTTATGGTCGCCCCTGCGTGACGCCATGCTGGCATATTGGCGAAGACAAGTTCATGCCGTGTTCTCGGGACAAAGACCTTCTTATGAGGTGGGCTCCGAGCGAACGCGCATTGATCTGGTGTGGACTTTTATTCAGGAGCTTTCTATACCTGTTCTCCTGCTGCTGGTATGTTATCTTACATCGCGGTGGTTAAAGAACCGCAACCGATTAAAATGGGCCGACGAATCGGATGACCGGCACTTAAGATCATACGCATTGTTCTTTATGCTTGTGGCCCTCAGTGCAACGGCTCCGCTCTTTGTTTCACCCAAATTACATCCGCATTATCTGATCCCATCCTATCCTTGGTGGACATTAGCCATGACTTGCGCTACCCTTCCTGTTCTGCGCGCTCTGCCCTTCTGCACCTATCAATGGGGCCATTTAAAGCATGATATCATCTTGAGTGCTGGAGTATCCGTATGCGTTTTGGGATGCTTTGGCTATGCCTGGACGAAAAGAGATGTGCCCGTTCGGGATTTTTCTTTGCAATCCGATTTAAATCATGTAGTGCAAATGCTCAAGCATAAAGAGGAGAATTCCGATTGTCGGGGTATCGCCCTTTCGCATGAACTTCATGGGCACTACGCCATTTGGTTGTATATGCAACGATATTACAGCTTGAGTCTATCGCCCAACCATACTTCCCAACATTGCATCATATTGAAAGGAAAAGATAGTTTGGCATTGGAGGGATTCAGTCGCCTACCCTTCGACTTTAGTCATTTCGATGCCTATTCTAACCCTTCAACGTTACCAAAAAACAATAGACATTGATTCGGATGTGAAGATTTGATTATCTTGTGATTTCAAACAAATCATGAGCAGATCGGATTTCATTTCAGTGAGTGAGCTGTGGTCATCGGCTGGGGTGTATCCACGTTGGATTCAAGTGCATTTGGAAAGGCTCAGCCGAATCAGAAAAGTGAATTCTTTGCGGAGGGCGCGCAACACGCTGGCTACCAATACAGGGTCCATAACCGATCTGGGCGTATATTCTAAAATCTTGGAAACGCTGGGAATCGAATGGGAATTGGTTTCGCCCACCATCGAATGGCCGGCTCCGGGCACTCCCCTTTTGTTGGTGGCTAATCACCCCATGGGCGGAATTGAGAGCATTGTTTTGGCTGCGATGTCTATGACTTGGCGACCTGATACCCGCCTCATGTATTCATCGCTACTCCTTCAAATCGAGGGCGTCGGGAATACGCTTTTACCGATATCCACCGAGAACAATTCAGCTTCAAAGGCATTGAATCGCAGTGCGATGCGGGAGGCCATCAAGCATCTATCGTCTGGAGGTTGTTTGGCCATGTTTCCTGGTGGCGACACCCACATGCGCGGTATCGGGCGCCGGGCCCATGAATCCAATTGGTCGCCGCATGCAGCCGATTTAGCAAAAAAAACCGGGGCGGTGGTGATTCCGATCCGTTTTGGTTTGCGTCCCGCAAAACGCCTACCTTGGCTGGGTAGGATTCGTACCCGATTCATCCCGGAAGAGCCATCGTCGGGGCAGGCAAAGTTGAATAAGGGTAAAATTCAGTTGGCCGTAGGTTCGCCGATTTCAAACAGTGTACTGAAGTCGTTTTCAGAACGACAGTATTGCGCTGACTTTTTACGGCTCGCTACCCGCGTTTGTGGAGAACATTTTGGGTTGTTGCCCAGGCGGTTGGAGATTTTGAAGGGTGTTTTGAATCATAAATCCGTCACTGTGGGACGTCAACTAGATGCCCCTTTAGCTCCTGCCGTTGATCCTTCAGTCATCGATTCAGAGTTATCTGCCCTACCTGCGGGCGCACTCATTCATGGAGAGGGTGATTTTTTCATGTATCATGTTCGAGCCTCTGAAATCCCCAATACGCTGATTGAGCTGGGTCGATTGCGTGAATTGACCTTCCGCTGCATAGGAGAGGGAACTGGAAAATTACTCGATTTGGATGAATTCGACGATTTCTATACCCATTTGTTGGTTTGGGATCGTAAACAGAGGCGGTTGGTGGGCGCCTATCGGATGGGCAGCGCAATAGCCCATCGTCAGCGGTATGTAGAAACCCTATTCCAAATTTCAGGATCCTTATTGCGCCGTTTACACAGCGCATTAGAGCTCGGCCGGTCGTTCATCACCCCAGATTATCAAGTGCACAGTGGGGTATTGAATTTGATGTGGAAGGGGATTGCTCAATTGGTTTCACAAGATCCGTCCCGCCCCATACTCTTCGGTCCGGTGAGTATGTCTGCGCAATTTCACCCTGTATCGCAGGCGCTCATCCTGCATTACCTCCGCCAGAATCACTTCGATGTGCGAAATGCGCGCCAGGTGCGCGCACCGATTCCCCCGAAATGGCCCAAAAAGCTGATGGGGGTTGATCTTGAAGGTCTGGCCAAGGGAATTCGGTCAATCGACCACCTATCGTTTGTGGTGTCTGTTTTGGAAAAGGATGGCAAAGGCATCCCGCCACTGATGAAGCATTATGTGCGTTTGGGAGGTCGTTTTCTGGCTTTTGGTGTCGATGAGCACTTCGGGAATGCGGTGGATGGGCTCCTGCTCCTGGATCTGCGCGAAACACCTTTTGCGCTGCTGAAACGTTTCATGGGCGAATCGACCGCACGCATGTTTATCGAGCATCAGAGATAGATGACGCGCATTAAAATTCGATGAAAACAGACTTTATTTATTTATTCGTAGATTTTGATTATTTTTAAAACAAAATGCGCTGTTGACTTTAGTCGCTCCACTATGCATCATTGTTCATGTACCTCAAGAAGTTAGTTTATCCCTCATTTTCTAAATGGCTGTTGTTGTGTCTGCTCATTCCATCGGGTTCGGCCTGCACCCGTGAGCGCCTTCAGGTGGAGCCCGACAACAACGCGCCTTGGTATGCTGATGTGCCGACCATTTTGGTGGAAAATTATGTGAATCGGGTGTTCATCGACTTGCTGGGGCGCGAACCTGTCGATTCGGAAATGACGGTACACGTTCAGTATTTGCGATCGGGTGACCTGAGTAAGGCCCGCAGGACAGATTGGATTCGGATGCTGCAATCTGATACGGTGCCGGCCGCAGGCGATTCTTCGTACCAGTCGGTCTACAACCGACGGTTTTATGAAATGACCAAAGTACGCTTGCTGGAGGGCGTGAGTGATTCTTATCTTCTTGGGCAAATTGGAATTTTGCGGTTCGGAATTCAAGTCGACTCACTCAATGGCGACACCACAGCGGTCAATAAGAAGAGGAGGGATGTGGCGCGTTACGAGCGGATCATGCAAAGCGAATACGACTACCGTTATGGCCGTGTCACATTGGATAGTGTATGTGCGCGAATGGTGGATAATCCGGTCTATGACTTCATCAATATGAATTCATTCAATTTCATCAACGCTACCTTCGACAACCTATATTTTCGTTTTCCAACCCAGAATGAGTTAGAAAGGGCCTATGTTATGGTGGATGCATCGCAGCCTTCTACTCTGTTTGGTCGGTCTGGTAGCAACAAATCCGATTACATTCAGATTGTAGTGGCCCAACGCGAATTCTGGCAGGGCTGGGTAGTGTGGGCCTACAAAACCCTACTGGCACGTGATCCATCGACTTCCGAATTGTATGCGGCCCTGCTTCAACTCAACTCCGATCGAAATTTTCATACCACGCTTCTCAATATTCTGATTTCCGATGAATACGCTCATTTCAATCCGTAGTTCGTTTTATATCCTTCTGCTGGGTGTCATTTTTGCTTCCTGCAGCCGAGAGGAGTATGTGGTCTATGATGTAAATCCGGTAGAGGTCGAGGGCGTCAACTATGGTAAAAAGAAGAAAAAAAGTATCGAGCAATACATCTCCATACTCTATGCTAATTTGTTTCAGCGGGCGTTGTCGGCCAACCAACTGGTCGAAATCCGCGATTTGATTGAGTCGATTGGCGACCAGCAGGTGGCGTTTGAGATTGTGCTCAGTAACTTCATGAATCGCGCGGATGTTGAGATACCCAGCAACACAGAAATGCGGGCCGATGTGGATGGGTTCATTAGTGATACCTACCGCCGGTTCCTGATTCGTCTGCCCACTGAAGCCGAAAAAACCTGGTTCAGAAATTATATCCAAACCCACCCATTTCTGACCCCTCAAATCATTTATATGAGCTTTGCCCTCAGCAACGAATACCAATACTATTAAGCCCTGCTGTTTCTATTAAGCCCTGCTGTTTCTATTAAGCCCCTGCTGTTTCTCCATACGTCAAGACCCCATTTCGTTCATCCCCTATGAAGCGTCGAACATTCCTTAAAAAAGCCGGACTTACAGCGGCGGGCACACTGGTACTGCCCTATTTGTTGCCCAGCGGCCGATTGTTCGCCGCCACGGGCCGTCAATTGGCCAATCACGTCGTTTATGTAATGTTCGCGGGTGGTGTTCGGCAACAGGAATCGGTATTGCAACGCTACCTCGATGATTCTCAGCAGTTCCCTGTCGGAGGTAACATTATGTTGAATATGCTGAATGGTGCACAACCTGCCGCCAAACGCGTCTACGGAACGGATGTGGCGGGGGAGCCGAGGGGCAGCGCTCCCATCCCGGCCATTCTGCCCTCTACACTGCAGAGCCTGGGCACTTTGTTTCCTGAGGTGCGGGCAACGACCGCTGGTCATTTTTCTGGACTCAATACCCTGCTGACCGGAAATACAGGAGCAAGCCAAGGTCTACGAGAAAAACCCTTGTCGCCCACCATTTTTGAATACCTGCGTCGACACGGGGGCCTACCGGCGAGTAAGGTCTGGTTTGTTGGCAACCGAATCGGTAACAGCATCCCCCTACTCAATTACAGCGAGCATCCCTCTTATGGCATACAGTTTGGCGGCAATTTTTTGGCGCCTAATGTCACATTTTCTCCCGCAGGCAGGACGCACCTCAGCAATGCCCGCATCTACCATCCCGAGGAGGAACTCGAGCCCATGTTGCAGATGAAGTATTTCCTGAACAATTCCTACACTTCCGCCGGTGGTATACAATTGCCTGAAATCGGAAATACGGATGAGGAAAAGGACCAGATCCGGGCTTTTGTTCGCGACACCTTTGCACGGCAGCAGCAAGGACAAATTGCGATGCCGCCCGTGGCTGATAACGGCGATCTCCGCAACGTAGGCTTCGCCTGCGAGGTCATCAAAGCATTTAAACCGGCGCTAACGGTGGTGAATATGGATTCGGTGGATGGCTGCCACAGCAATTTTACCGGTTACCTGCGTTCTCTGCACAGGGCAGACCATGCAGTGGGGTTTTTGTGGAATTTCATCCAAAATCAAGTGCCCGAAATGGCCGGAAATACCATTTTTATCATTTCTCCAGAGCATGGCCGCAATTTGAACCCCAATCCAATCAAAGATGAAAATGATTGGTTTGCCTACGACCACAGCGACCAGAATTCGATGCGGGTATTCACCCTCATGGCGGGCCCGAATGTTCCCCAGAATATGACAGTCGGCTCTGCCACCAATCCTGTGGGTTCTTTGATGGATAATGTCCTCACCATTGGCGACATACTTGGTGTAAAACAAAGCATGGTGTCCTCAGGACTTATTTCGGGGCAGGCCCGCAGTTTATTCGACCGGATATGATGCAAGCTTTATCCATTACTTTGAGATCGAAAGCCGTTTTGCGCTTGGGATTCGCATGTCTTTGGGTTGGATTGGGCATGCTTGGTTCGTTCCTGATGTCTTGTTCCAAAAGCAAAGGCCCGGAAAACCCTTTCGATGACCCCAAGAATAAGCCACCCATCACCACTAATCCTGTCGATTCGTTCGGATTGGACAACTTTGCAGGGCTCCAGCGCGATATTTTCAAAAAAACCTGCAGCAATTCGGGCTGCCATGATGGAACCTTCGAGCCTGACTTCCGCACGATCGAGAGTTCCTACAACACTATGGTTTACCAACCCGTTATCAAGAATAACCCAGCGGGTAGTTTTGTGCATCGTGTGGTGCCAGGCAATGCACAGGCTTCTGTGCTCCACGAACGGGTGGTGCGCGATATCGACGGCATTTCAGGAATCATGCCCCTTTCGGTCGACCCCAACAGCGATTGGCCGAGCCGTAAATCTACCTACATCAATGCCATTGCGGCCTGGATCAATGCCGGTGCCAAGGATATGTTTGGCAATCCCCCCGCGAGTGGACCAGCCAATCCCAGAATACAAGGGGTGGTTTTTGGCGAACACCATGCTCTTTTGTCCTTTATGGGCGGAACACCCCCCAAGGTGGTGTGCATCAACCAAGAAACAGGTATCCGCTTGGAATTGCCCGTACGCCCTATGGTGCCGAGCCAAACAGCTCTGGGCTTGTTCGATGAGCGGGTTACTTTTTCTCATCGGCTAGATTTAGACCCGCTCCCGGAAGGGAAATACCTGATTTGGACCCCGAAAACGCCTGAGCCAGCCCATGGATGGGTTCGGAGTCGACTTAGCCTTCATCAACATGCCCGCAAATCGCCCTAGAAGATTCAGCCCGCTGGGTTTTGGATTACTCTTCCTGATCCTGCTCTTGGGATGTCGACCCGAGCGTGTCACCCGCATCGAATTGCCTCCCGCGATTCGGATTGTGGCGGTTTCCCCCTTGGAGCTGACTGAGTTTACGGATCGGGTAACCGTTGAATTGGGTTATGAAGATGGCGACGGGGATATGGGGAGCATAAACCCCGATGACTTGATGTTGGAGGTCAAAGACGACCGACTCGAGCAGGCCGACTACTACTTTCTTCCGCCATTGAGCCCACCGGGAAGCAACGTGCCGATCCGCGGCACCCTTATTTTTAGGCTGAATGGCACTTTTTTATTCGGCAATGGGGCCTATGAAGAGACCCGCTACACCATTCGGCTGCGAGACCGATCCGGTTTCTGGAGCAATACCGTCGTTACCCCGATCGTCCGCATCAACAGAAGGGTGTGAAAGCGCGCTGGTGGGTATTTCTGTTTATGTTATTGCCTATGGCCAAGGTCTGGGCCCAGACCCCGGTCTATGTCATGAACAACCAGACGGTGGGCGACTGCAAGGCTTTTTTTGAGGATTCGGGGGGCAATCCGGTTACACCTGGGAGTTATGGCAACAATGAGAACTATACCTTTGTGATCAACATTCCCGTGGCCCAACAAATTGTGATGAGTTTTCAGAATTTTTGTACCGAGGCCCTGTTCGATGTGCTTCGGGTCTATGATGGCCCTGATACGAATTCGACTTTGATTGGTTCTTTTTCGGGAAATGTTACGCCACCTGTGCTTCGCGCTTTTAGTGGAGCCATGACGCTGCATTTTCGAACGGACTTAAGTGTGGTTTGTACGGGTTGGAATGCCTCTTGGTATACCATTGTTCCTCCTCCAGTGCCACCTGTCATCAGCCAAGTTGGCGCGCAGTGCCTATCTTCAAACATCGATCTGACCTTAAATGGCCGGGTGCACTGCGACTCTGTCTACCCGGGTGCATTTGTTTTGAGTGGGGCACCCGCCCGAACGGTGGTGGCCGCTCAGGCCTTGAACTGTGTGGGCGATAGTACATCACAGCTACGGCTCACCCTCAACAGTCCATTTTCGGATTGTGCTGCATATGGTCTGCAATGGACGCTGAACATGCTCGATTTTTGTGATAGCCTTTATGTATTTATCCTAAATTCATCATTTGTTATTAATGATTGTCCGTTGGCGGCCACACTGATTGCGAGCAATGATTCCATTTGTATCGGGGGCTGCATCACGCTAACGGCTCAGCCTTCAGGGGGCGATTGCCAATATTCGTTTTCCTGGAATCCACCATTACCACTTACTGCAGGGCCCCATCAAGTGTGTCCACCACAGGGCACCACCACTTATTCCGTTAGCATACAGGATGTGCGGGGCAACGGTCCGGTGAGCGCTACCATCACTATTTTGGTTTCACCCGTGCCTCAAGCCGGTGTGGATACCACCGTATGTTTGCAGTCGCCTGCCTTTAACTTAGCCCCTCGGGTAACGCCCGCTGGGGGTTGGTTTGCCGGGCCCGGTATTTCACAGGCCCAATTGGGTACATTCAATCCGGCCACGGCGGGTGTAGGCGTGCACAGTATTTTTTATGACCGCCTAGGTTGTCGGGATTCCATGCGCATTACGGTTGTTCAGGTACAGTCGGGGCGAATGCTTGCTGCTTGTCTGTCTGCACCCGCTTTTCAGTTGACCGGCGCTGTGCCTCCTGGCGGGGTTTGGTCAGGCCCAAGGGTTACGCCAGGGGGCTTTTATACGCCGGCTGATTCGGCCCGTGCCGATACCCTCTACTACACGGCCTTGGGCTGCAGCAGCATGCGGATCATCATGATCGATACCCTCGAGATATCAGGCCCCACTACGGTTTGCCAGAACGCCCCCCTATTTACCCTTCAGTTCAACCCCTTGGGCGGTGTTTGGTCGGGTATGGGGGTAACCGACACGCTGTTGGGCCGCTTCAACCCTGCAAACATGGCGGTTGGAGTGAATTGGCTGGTGTACAGGGTGAATGGATGCCGCGATAGTTTGCCCGTACAAATAACCCAAATCGACGCAGGCCCCATACGGACCTATTGCCCGCTCAATGCACCCCTGTTATTGCCAGCAGGAACGCCCGCCGGGGGCGTATGGTCGGGCCCAGGTATCTTGAATCCGACAGCCGGACTTTTCAATCCCAATGTGAACGGCAATGCCTCCAGCACGACCTATGCGATTTATTCACTCGGAGGCTGTTCAGATAGCCTGAGCATCCGCCTGATCCGCACCAACTTGGGGCCAGATACGGTGGCACGCTGCCTGACCGATGGGGTATATGCTTTATCGGCGGCGGCCCTCAACCGAAATCCAACCGGAGGGGTCTGGAGTGGTCCTGGGGTTAATCCGGCGGGTAATGGGAGTTTTAACCCCGCATTGGTGGGTGTAGGATTTCACCGATTGTATTATACAGCGAATGGGTGTACCGACAGCGTGGTCATTCGGGTCGATCCGCGTCCGGTTTTGCAGCCCGATACCGCGGTTTGTGTGTTGTCGAACCCCTTTTTATTGCGCAGCAATGTTGTGGGTGGAACCTGGTCGGGACCTGGCATTGTGAATGCAACTACTGGTCTGTATAATCCGACGGTGGCTGGTATTGGGGTGCACCGGATCATTCAAGCGCTCACAGGAGGTTGTCGCGACACCCTTTTTGTGACCGTACAAGCTGTACCGAGCCCACAATTTGCAGTAAGCCCGAGTACGTTTTGTTACCGAGATACGCTCTGGACACTGAATGCATCGCCTGCAGGAGGATTGTTTACCGGCCCCGGCGTCGTGGGCAACCAGTTTAACCCGCGAGTAGCTGGAGTAGGGTCTCATTGGTTGGTCTATTCTGTGGGTGCTGGACTGTGTCTGCGACGCGACAGCGCACAGGTGACGGTGCTCAGCGGCTTATCCATCAACCTATCCCTCTCCAGGGATACCTTTTGCACGGGTGAACTCGTTCGTGTGGTAGCAACCGGCACAGGTGGTCTGCCCGCCAAAAGTGTGGTTTGGTTTCCCGGCGGCATCATGAGCGACACCCTTGTTTTTACCGCCACGGCATCGGGATGGTACCGCGCCGTTTTGAGCGATGGTTGCAGCGATGTGTCGACCGACTCCATATTCGTGTATGTACATCCGCCCTTGCTTTATCAGAAGGTTCAGACACAGGTGAGCTGCTATGACAGTTTAGGAACTTATGAGATCAGTTATCCTGCGGGTAGTCCGTATAGAATCCGCTGGCTCACCCAGCCTGTCGTAAACGGACCTGTCCTCCTGCGCCCACAAGGGAGTTATACCTTTAGCTTGACCGACACCCTAACGGGTTGCACCACAACCGATACGGTTCAAATGCGCGAGCACCCATTCATTACGGCGCGCTTTTCTGTTAACCCCAACCGCAGCACTTGTGTCGAGCTGAATGAGGCCGAATTCACCCTAATCGATCTATCGGTTGGGGCCTCCACCGGCACCTGGTATCCGGGCGATGGGAGCCAAATACCTTATGTAGCCGGACAATACCCCAGATTCCAGTATGCCGATACGGGGCACTATGTTATTCGACTTTATGTGGAAAACAACGCGGGCTGTAGCGCCGAAATGGAACAAACGGCATGCGTGAAGATTACACCCCGAATTCTGGCACCAGACGCCTTTACCCCCAATGCCAACGGTAATAACGATTCATTTCTGGTCGTTTCTTTTGGAATTACGGAGATGGAAACCAGAATTTATGACCGCTGGGGGCATCAGGTCTATTTTTCCGAACAGTTCAACTTTCGGTGGGACGGTACGGAGAACGGCAATCCATTGCCTGCAGGGGTATACCCGTACTTAATCCGATACCGCGACTACAGTGGTCGATCCAATAGAATTTACCGGGGAACGGTTCAGCTGATCCGATAGTCATCGGTTTTGATGCATATGTTTGCATCGACTGGGGCCTTTAATTGGCTGTTTTCGATACGCCCTTGGCTATGGGGTGATGCTCCAGGTCGATGTGCTCGTCGCCCCGTTGATAGGGTAGGTACTGAAAGATGAACTGAAACATCTCATCGGTGGTTTTCATGCTGCTGTTCGATTCGTTGAAATCGCGCGGCGGTGAAAAGGGGTTCCTCGGGTTACTGGCCCTGTTATCGAACGTGCCGAAGGCCCACACCACCGAGCCCGCGGGAATGATCACCGGCTTGCGGAACACATAGGTGTATTGCCAACGAAAATCCCATCGGGGAATGGATATTAACGGGATGGTGTCGCCCGACGGAACCACGGCAAATGCCTTGAATGTAGTGCCCAATAAATGCATGTGCGGATTCACACTGATCATTGAAATAGCGGAACGAATCATGGCGCGGGTATGGAAGCTGCGGACCGTTCCGGCAGGAATGTTGAAGCGTGGCACGATCTCCGAAATCCCCAAACTCCCGAGTTGGGTTTCCATGAGTGGACGAACAGGCGGTTTGTCCATGAAGAACAGATTCAAAGTCGAGTAATCGGAGGTATCGCGCACGGATGGTCCGTAGTGCTGATCATTGAGCAAAAAGGCCCCACTTCGGCCGATTTTAAATCCTCCAATGCCGTCGGGATAGGTGAGTGGACTCATCCCCGGGAGGTAGTTGAAAGCCGATAAGGTCAGAAGCGGGTAACTTCCGTCGTCGTTGAGCAAATTGATCGAGCGAAAGGCCGCATCCATGTCTGGGAAACTGTCTCGGTGGGCATAGTAGGGCCCTTTCATGGGTTGTTTCTTTGAATCTTTGCTGTAGTGTACGATATGTCCGTTGGTGTGGTGTACAAGCCTCCGATTACCCGGAACATACTCCACAGCCCTGAGGAAGGTGTCGAATGGGAGTTCGAAAGGCACTTTTACCACCATAAAACGGTCCTTGTTGTCGCCGGGTAGGGGTACGGGCTCCCTAAAGTGAATCACCCAATCGGGGCGACCAAGCATGGAGCCTTCAAGAAATTCGGGGAGCAACAGACCTGATGTGTCGCCCGGTGCACAACCCTCTTCTACCCACCGCGACAGTAGCCTGATGTCGCGATCGCTCAATCGCTTTTCGCCGATAAACGAAACATACCCGGGATCCGCCGGCCATGGAGGCATATAGCGCGATTGTGTGACCTTACGAATCGTTTTGGCTTTTTTTCGAACCTGTTGATACGTAATGAGGGGAAAGGGACCTGCCGCGCCGGGTCGGTGACAGGGCATACAATTCTGGTGGATTATGGGTGCTATGTGCTGGGCAAAATTAACCGGCGAATCGTCGGCTGATTGATTGCCGAATTCAAAGCCACAGGCCAGCAGAGCCGCCATCATACACAACATCAATAGCCTATTCAATAAACGCATCAGACATCATTCGTTTTCAATGAAACAACCCACCGCATGTACGCGTGAGTAGGGTAGGGGGCGCTGAGCTTCCAAAGCAAGCAGCGTTTCCTGGAGGTAGTGCCGTTGAACCACGGTCCGCTTGATGCCAAGCTCAGATTGTGCATCGTTAATCGCGCCCCGATAAAGGATTTGGCCATCCCCATCAACCAAAACAACCTCTGGGGTTACCTCGGCCCCCCATCGCTTCACATATTCCATCTTGGAATCGCGGAACACTTCGAAAGGCAGTGGATATTGACTCTTGAAGTTCTGGCACTCCTCCGCACTGGCTGCCGTTCCCGGAACGATGCCGGTCATGTTCAGTCCATGGCCATATGATGCATGTATTTTGCGCAATTCAGGGATACAATACAAAGAAGCCGGGCAATCGGGTGCCAAAAAAATAAATAATTTAGGGCTGCTGGTTTGGTTATGGGATGAGCCAGTACAGGATGTGAGCATGCCAAGGTATAGCCACAAAGCAAAGAGGAAAAAATAATTTCGAGTGTTCACCATTAAATGATGGGTACGGGCCATAGATATTCTGTAAAAATACAAAAGCGGGTGGCTCTTTATCCACGACCCATCACCCCCAATGCACCAAGCGCAGGTAGGCATAAACCAGCGGGGCTGAGAGGATGAGTGAATCGAAGCGGTCCAGTACCCCGCCGTGTCCGGGCAGGAGGCTTCCCGAATCTTTGCGGTCGAAGCTCCTTTTCAAAAGCGATTCGAGCAAATCGCCATAAACCCCCGCCACCGACACCAGGGCAGCCACCACCAGCCATTGGGAGGCGGTTAGGCTCGAACACCATACTGGCATGGCCCAAAAGCCCAAAATGAGCGAAGCCAAAATGCCACCAACACTACCTTCTACGGTCTTATTGGGTGAAATGCGCTCAAACAATTTGGTGCGTCCCAAACCACGGCCGACCACATAAGCCGCTGAATCGCTGGCCCATAGAAACACGAAAATGCCCAACACCAATTCGGGGTTGTAGCGGCCATTAGGCAAAAACAAAAGATAGGAAAGAAGACCGAAGGGAAGAACTATATAGATGAAGCCGAGAAAGGTCAGTCCCACATGCGCAAAGGGCTGATCGCGGTTGAGGTAGAGTTCCACCAACAGAAAAAAAGCGCAGAATGGGATCATCAGCACCATCCATCCGTGGTCGACCAGCCCCGATGCGCTCAAAGCCATGCCCAAATACAAGATACCCCCAGCCAACATCGAGGCGAGGTACTCACGCCTGCGCTCGCGGGGTACAGCCATCCGGTAAAATTCAAAAAGCCCTATCTGTGCGAGCAGTCCAAATAAAACAGCAAAAGCGGGAAAACCCCACCAGAGCGACGCCAAAATCGAGCCCACCAGTAGGCTACCGGTCAGCATTCGTTGCAGCAGGGTACGCTCAATTCGTTTCATCAGGGGTACGCTCAATTCGTTTCATCAGGGGTACGCTCAATTCGTTTCATCAGGGGTACGCTCAATTCGTTTCATCAGGGGTACGCTCAATCCGTTTCATCAAGGGTTGGGGGGAGAGAGGCGAAGATACATCATGGCCTGATCAAAGTCGCCCTCTTCCACCATCACCCGAATCCTCCCAAAATTGCCATACGATCGATCGCGTAGGTTCAATACCACGGCCTGGATGTCGTGTTCCTCCAATACGGCCTTCACCAATTCAGCTTGCCATTCCAACGGCCCCTCATAAACAGCACGCCAATCAGACATATGTGTTGTTATTATATTCTATTTTTGACTGTTCCCCCGTCCCCTTTCGCCCTATTTTGTACACCATCCAAGCAGCCGCCGCAGCGAGAGCGAGTCCGCCCATCACCCACACCCCCGGCATACCCATCGCGTCAGAATCAGCGTTCGACTGCTCAGAAAAACCTGTCGCTTGAGCCACTCCAATGGAAAGGGCATTGTGGGTAGCGTGCGACAAAACCGAAGGCCAAAGACTACCAGTAAACCAAGCCAGGTAACCCAGTTCAACCCCCAATAGCCAACGCGGAAAAAAGCCGAGCCATTGCATATGAATGGCACTGAATAGGGCGCCACAGATCCAAATAGCGGCATGCGGCGAGGCCACCCAACGCATGAAAATGCGCTGTACAATACCGCGAAAAATCAATTCTTCGCCCAGGGCGGGCAAAAGTACCAAAATAACCATGTTCATCAACAGGGCCTGGGCGCCGGAGGCCGATAAAAAAGCCTTGATGATGTGTTCGGTTTGTTGCTCCGAGGCCCGCCAGGCATCTTCCCATTCGGCCAGTGCGGGGGGTAGGTGCAACGATTGATTCCATGCGTGGAGGCTGTAGGCCAATGGCAGGAGTCCAGCCGCCAACAAGGGGGTAAGACCATAAACGGCAACCGGCACCCCCCGCAACCTGGTCAAGGGGTTCCCTTTCTGATTGAAGTCGAAGTAGTAGAGAAAGATCAAGGCTGGAACAACAAAAATGAACAACTGCATAATCCCCTGCGACAACCAATACAGCGGCAGCAAGGCTTTTGGTATCGACGATTGTAGGCCGATGGCATCCAAAGAAAATCCTGTTACGGCCGGCGCCAAATAATAAAGTAGGGCTGTGCCCAATAGAGCCAAGCCCAGGCAGAGACCCAACAAAAGGAACAACTGCGCCAAAGGATGTTGCTCGCGAAGGGGCGTATTCAAAGTAAGACCATATTTTAGGTAAATTTACGCGCTTTTTATTCCCATGGTACGTATAGGCCCGCTCGAACTGGGCGAATTTCCCCTACTTCTGGCCCCAATGGAGGATGTGAGTGATCCCCCGTTCCGCGCAGTTTGTCATCGCAACGGAGCCGACCTAATGTACACCGAATTTATTTCATCGGAGGGACTCATTCGGGATGCCCACAAAAGCGTGCAAAAGCTCGATATCTACGACGACGAACGCCCCATGGGCATACAGATATTCGGAGGCGAGCGTGAGGCAATGCTGCAAGCCGTTGATCGAGTAGCCCAAGCGGCCCCCAATCTGATCGATATCAACTATGGTTGCCCGGTCAAACAGGTCGTGTGCAAAGAAGCGGGTTCGGGCATGCTCCGCAACCTACCCAAGCTCCTCAGCATTACCGCCGACATGGTGCGCAGAAGTCCATTGCCCATCACGGTCAAAACCCGATTGGGGTGGGATGAAGACTCCAAGCACGTGGTCTACCTGGCCGAGGCCTTACAGGATATAGGCGTACAAGCCATCGCCATACACGGACGCACCCGGGTTCAAATGTACAAAGGACAGGCCGATTGGACCCTCATCGGAGCAGTCAAAAACAACCCGCGCATGCAGATTCCAATCTTCGGGAATGGCGACGTCGACAGTCCAGAAAAGGCACTGGCCAACCGCAACCGCTACGGAGTAGACGGAATTATGATCGGCCGGGCAGCCATTGGCTACCCCTGGATCTTCCGCGAAATCAAGCACTTCTTTCAAACGGGCGTCCACCTCGATCCGCCCGACACGGCTGAGCGTATACGAACATGCCTGATTCATTTCGAGCGCTCCCTTCAATGGAAAGGTGAAAAATTGGGGATATTGGAGATGCGACGACACTATGCCCCCTACTTTAAGGGCTATCCCGACTTCAAAGAGTACCGCATGCGGCTTGTACAAAGCCCCGACTCCCACGAGATCAGGGCCATTTTGAATGAAATCGACCAACAATATGCAGGTTTTCCATTGCAGGCAGGAAACCCGGCCGAACAAGCCATCGAAAATTAAACCTCTGATGCATCCGACATCAGGTCATCCGACGCCCCGTCGATAAAGCGTCGGTAGCGCGCACTGCGGGCCAACAATTCCTCATGGGTGCCTTCGGCTACTATACGCCCCCGGTCGAGCACCACAATACGGTCGGCATGTTGAACCGTGCTGAGCCGGTGGGCAATCACCAATGAAGTACGTTCAATCATAATGCGCGCCAAAGCAGCCTGAACCCAACGCTCCGATTCGGTATCGAGGGCCGATGTGGCCTCGTCTAAAATGAGCACCGGCGGATTGCGGTAGATAGCCCGGGCAATACACAAACGTTGCCTTTGTCCGCCACTCAACAAATGCCCCCGGTCCCCTACAGGCGTGTCGTATCCCTGCGGCAGCGCCTCAATAAATTCATGGGCATACGCCACCCGGGCAGCCTCCTCGGCCCGCGCACGGTCGGGTTGCTCATCACCAAAAGCGATGTTGGCCAACACGCTATCATGAAACAAGAGGCTATCCTGACCCACAATACCCAAAAGGGCACGCCATTGGGAAAGCTTCAAATCACGAACATCAACACCATCGACGCGAAGACTGCCCTCTTGTGAATCCATAAACCGAGGAATGAGGTCGGCCAATGTACTTTTTCCACTGCCCGAATGCCCCACCAGGGCTACCGTTTTACCCTTTTCAAGCCGAAGGTTGATGTGGCGCAGCACCCATTCGTCCCCATACCGGAAGCCCACATCGACCCATTCAATTGCTTCATTCAGGGTATGAATGGGAACAGTCGGCCCATCCTTTCGTTCTTGAACCGCATCCTCCCGGTCCAATAAGTCAAAAATCCGGTCCGCTGCCGCCAGTCCACGCTGAATATTGGTGAAAGCGGCCGTCATCGCCTTCGCTGGCGGCAAGAGCTGAGAAAAAAGGATGATATAGGTTATGAATTCACTGGCCGACAAGCCGCCTCGGCCTTGGATCACCAAAGAACCCCCATAGAGAATGATGCCGAGTACCGCCGCGATGCCCATCACCTCCGAAACTGGCGAAGCCAGTTCCTTTCGGTGAAAAATAGACTTAAGGACCTGGCGGTATGCGCTGTTCTCGCGGTCAAAGCGGGTGCGCACCGCTGCAAGGGCATTGAATGCTTTAATGATTCTGATTCCGGAGATGGCTTCCTGGGTTGAAGAAATCAGTCGCCCCAGTAATTCTTGTCCGGTTCCCGCCTCACGACGCAGGCGTCGGGTGATGCTCCCGATCACCACCCCAGTCACCGGCAGCAGAATCAGTCCAAAAACCGTGAGGTCCACCGAAATGCGCAACAACAGCAGCAAATAGCCCAACAACACCAGGGGTTCGCGCAAAACCACCTGAAACGTACTCACAATGGAATGTTCGACCTCTGTTACGTCGTTGGAAACCACCGAAATCAGATTGCCCGCCCGTTCTTTGTGGTAGAAATGCACATGGAGACTACTCAACTGGGCAAATAAGGCCTGACGAAGTCGCAGCACAACCATGGTGCGCAGTCCATTGAGCAAACGTTGACTCAAATACCGGAAGGTGTTGGACAGAAGTACCGATAGGAGGACCGTAGCACAAACAAAGCGCAAGGCCGCCATTTTACCCCCATCAGCCATCACACCATAAAAATGATAGAGAAACAAGCCTTTGATGTACGCTTCATCGAAGCGGAATGCGCCCGGATGATCGGCCACGGCCACAGGCACAGTATCGAAAATGAGGTTTAGTAAGGGGATCAGCAGGGTGAAATTGGCCACCCCAAAAACGATACCTGCCACCGAAAAGAAGAGGTATTGCGGGATGTAGTGCCGCAGCGGGCGGGCAAACTGCACCAAGCGCCAGTACGTATTCATGTAGGAAGCCCCCCTCCCCAGGCATCAGGCACGACAAACGCGCTCAAATCATCAATCATTGACCACAGGCAAATGGGCGTGGTTGCGGCCATAATCGAGCATCTGCTCAGTGAAATCGGCGGGGTATTCCACCTTCACCTCACGAATGTTACCTTGGGCGTCGTATTCGGCAGTGAGTTTGGGTTGAATAAAACCCGAATAAGCGCGGCTTCCCAAGCGGGCGTAGCGTTGACGAACCTCCTCGGCGAGTTTTTGGTCGACCCTCACGCCATACTGCT
>SYHW01000028.1 GCA_005799065.1 Bacteroidota bacterium | reverse complement strand
CCCCGTTGATGTTGATGCGTAGCATCACGGGGCATTCCCCGTTCTTCTTGTCTTTTGTCCGGTTGATGTAGAACACCAGACTGAATGTTGTTTTTGACGACATAAGGCGCAATTGTGTTTAATTGTGCCCCCCATTTTGATTACAAAACTACGTTTACCCCTCGGCTAAATCAAGCTTATCTTGTTGATTTTCAGTCCTATTATGTTCGTATTTGTTCGTACACCGTTGACCCCTTTTTGATTTTTGAAAAGGGGTCACCAGAAGGAAACCCAATCGGCGTACAAACGCGAACATTTTCGGAAAGTAAAGAACAAAAAAAAGTGTGTAAATCAACGACTTACACACTTTTCGAACAGTTGCGAACTGTACTCAGCGGAGAGAGAGGGATTCGAACCCCCGGTACCTTGCGGTACACCTGATTTCGAATCAGGCACATTCGACCTCTCTGACACCTCTCCAGAGCGTAATTTGGTGCAAAAATAGGGAAGTCGGGGCATTTCACAATCTGCATTTTTGGCGCTATTTTTATGTTTGCATGGCGCTAATACCTACCGCAACTATATTCCCAATACCCAATATGCTTCATTTGATGCTATTTATTGTTATGAATGCCTATGCCCCGCATAATGTTGACCCTGTCGATAATAGACCTCACGAGGCCGGCGCACACGTCCCAATACCAGGCGCGCACGTCCCAATACCAGGCGTGCACGTCCCAATACCAGGGACTCACTCCCTAATACAGGGTGCTACTCCTCAACTATCGGATGCTTCGGTTGTGTTCGGCGGGCTTGTGCAAGATGACCCCCTGGGGGCCGGGCTAAAGGAATGCCTGCTGCAGGGGGTTGAACGGGCGGTGGAAGAGCTTTCACGTTCCGATGGCTATTACGCACGCCCTGAAATTCGCATCACCCTACCCCTGGAAGCCGAGGCGGCAGCCAATAAGCTGCGCAGTATGGGTCAATCGAAGCGGGTAGATGAGCTGATTTTGAGCCTTAACCGTGCGGCCGAAGGGGCTGCAGATGAGGCCAAGTCGTTGTTTGTGGATGCGGTTCGGCAAATGAAGCCAGCCGATGCGCTTGGAATAGTGCGTGGTGGGGATGATGCCGCAACCCGCTATCTGCGGAGTCATACCGAGGATGCACTGGTGGAACGGTTTAGTCCGGCCATCGGTGTGCATCTTCAGCAATCGGGGGCGGCCGACAAATGGAAAGGCTTCGTGGGTATCTACAACCGGATTCCGGGTGTTCGTCGACTAGAGGCTGACCTTACTCGGCATGTTTGCGCACGTGCAATAGCGGGCTTGTTTGTTCGGGTGGCGGAGGAGGAAAAGGCCATACGGACCCAACCGGCGCGGCGCACCACAGAAATACTTCGGAACGTATTTGGCAGGCCATGAAAAAAACACATATGAATCATTGCTGCTATTTATGCACTAGCACATTGAAACCACCTTGAATATATCTATGGCTGCAAAAAAGAAGACTTGGATGGATAAGATGGAGCACCCGGCAATGCCTGAGGTTAAGCGCATCGATGTGGCTTATGCGGGTGCACCTGCGGGGAGCAAAATGCTGATTCCCACCCCACGACTGATTGATGCGTACCTCCGTCAGATTCCGCCGGCACAAACAGTGGCACCGGAGGTGATGCGGCGCAACTTGGCGGCTGAACAATCGGCAGACTTTAGTTGTCCGCTCACATCGGGCATTTTTCTGCGTATAGCCGCTGAAGCAGCGCTGGAAGAGATGGGCAGTGGTCGATCAGCAGAGGAAGTGGCGCCTTTTTGGCGGGTAGTGGACCCGAAATCGCCACTGGCCGGTAAGCTCAGCTGTGGTCGATCCTTTGTTGAAGCCCAACGTAAGCAAGAAAAGGAGGCTTAGAAACGGCCTCAGCTCATGCTCAGGGGTTTTTGTGGGCTTTATCGGGCATGAGGCTGTCGATCTGCGCCCAAAGTAAGCGGTTGTTGTGGCTTTCACAGGCGTAGTAGATCTGCCGCCCGTCGCTCCGGGTCATCAACAAATAAGGCGCATTGCCCCGATTGAGCATGAGTTTGATGGTGCGGCCGTCGCGGGTTCGGAAGTAGCCTTTTTGGGCGGATCCCGTGGCGAAACCATGCGTCTTCCATTGGATGGGCGGAAGGGTATCCACCAGCTGTACGCTGCTGATGCTGCTGCGGCTTAGTGTTTCACCGTAAATCCCCCCGATGCGAAGCGCATCAACCCGAACCTCAAAGGGGATGCTGCCGTGGCCTACGAACATAAGCCCAGCCACCAACAGCGTGCAGGCGATGAGCACATAGCGGGCTATGCGCATTTGACTTTCCTGAACACCGGCCATAAATCGGCGGGATCGCCCCATAAACCACAGGTAGGCGAGGAGCGGACAAATTCCGAGGAACACACCGGCGGCATCTTCGCTCCACAGGTGAAAGAACAATGACCCAACGATGAAGTGTCCGAGCCCCAGCCAGAGGTGGAACTTGCGCCAAAATGGCACATAAGCGGCGAGGTCGACCTTTTTTTGCTCGTCGGCAGACAGCGTATTGTAGCCCGAGAGCAAATAGGGCGCGTTTTGGATGCTGAGGATGCGTCCGATCAGGATGTAGAACAGGCTGAGGCCCGACAGAACATACCAAAGGCTCATCGCGCGCTCTGTTTACGTCTTGTGTTTTTCATAAGCTATGTCGAACTTGAGTCTTCACAAGCAACTGTACGGGTAGTTTTCTTAAGTTGCTGTCCAAAATTACCCTATCGGCTCACATTTCTCTAATTTTTCTTCGGTGAATTTCATTCCTTGGGTTCAATTTTTATCGTCCAAGAAATAGCTTTCAATCTTTCTTGAATCATTTTTAATGTTTCCAAAATGGCTTCTTCTTTGGGTAATTCTCCATACACCAAATTTTTGAAGTCACCGTTGTAAATCGTTTTCAACTCAGTCCATACATTTTTGTATCAGCCCCTTATTCATTGGAGGAAATCCCGAAATGAAATTAGGTCTCTTTCGCTCATTCGGGGGTTGAGTTTTCTTAGGTTACTTACAACAAAGATGATGGGTGTTGGGCTGGGGTACTTTCCAGTGCTCCAGCCCGATCATCTCCGTTGACGAGGGTAGTCCTGGCAGGTTGCTCTCCAGCAGAGCCTGTTTCTGCTTCCCAACGCAGTGCTAAAATACAAGTGGTTTTGTCTTGTTGTTTCTCATACTGATTCCATTTTTCTTGAGGTGTGATTCGTCCTATTGCACTGT
>SYHW01000027.1 GCA_005799065.1 Bacteroidota bacterium | reverse complement strand
ACAATCTTATCTTTTTTAGGGAAAAACTTTCCCCCACATCGCGTATTTTTGCATTTTCATTTTTCACCAATCACCATCAACCAGAACCAGCCGATTTATGTCAAGTTCCAACTCTGCGTCCAATCCCCATCTCGCGCTCCCAGTCGATTATTCCGCACAAGTTCAACACCCTGCTCTATTGAAATGGATATCTGAAATGGTGGCACTGGCCCAACCCCAACAGGTTTATTGGTGTGATGGATCTGAAGAGGAATACAACCTGATGTGCCGCCGTCTCGTGGCCGCAGGCACGTTCATTCCCCTTAATGCTGAGAAGCGGCCCAACAGTTATGCCTGCTTTTCGGATCCCAGCGATGTGGCGCGTGTTGAGGACCGCACCTACATTTGCTCGAAACGCAAAGAAGATGCCGGTCCAACCAATAATTGGATGGACCCCACCGCCATGAAGGAAGCCCTTCGCCCACTCCTCCAAGGCTGCATGAAAGGCCGCACTATGTTCGTGATTCCGTTTTGCATGGGGCCATTGGGCTCCGATATCGCACAAATCGGTGTTGAAATCACAGACTCGGAGTATGTGGTCACCAACATGAGGATCATGACGCGAATGGGCCGTGCCGCCCTCGACCAACTGGGCAGCCAAAAGCCATTTGTGAAAGCATTCCATACGGTAGGCGCCCCACTGGTGGATGGACAAACCGACGTGGCTTGGCCCTGCAACCCCGCTGTAAAGTACATCGTTCATTACCCCGAAGAACGCAGCATCGTTAGCTATGGCTCGGGCTATGGCGGAAACGCGCTGCTCGGTAAAAAGTGCTTCGCCTTGCGTATTGCCGGGGTTATGGCGCGCGACGAAGACTGGCTGGCCGAACATATGCTCATCCTGGGTGCCAAAAGTCCGGCGGGCGACAAGACCTATGTGGCGGCGGCTTTTCCCAGTGCCTGTGGCAAAACCAATTTCGCCATGCTTATCCCACCCGCTGAAATGAAGGGATGGGAGATCACTACTGTGGGCGACGATATCGCCTGGATTAAAGTGGGTAAGGACGGTCGCCTCTATGCCATCAACCCCGAGGCGGGTTATTTTGGCGTTGCGCCCGGAACGAATTTCAAAACGAACCCAAATGCCATGGCTACCATCCGTGCCAATTGCATCTTCACCAATGTTGGGGTCACGCCCGATGGTGACGTGTGGTGGGAAGGCATGGATCATGATTGTCCGCCCGGCACCATCAATTGGAAAGGTCAGGTACACGACCCTGCAGCGGGTCAACCTGTAGCGCACCCCAACGCCCGATTCACCGCACCTGCTGCACAATGTCCTAGCCTCGACTCGGCCTGGGAGGACCCACAGGGTGTGCCCATCAGTGCCTTTATTTTTGGGGGCCGCCGTTCAACCACAGTACCCCTTGTGTATCAATCCGCCAACTGGAATTTCGGCGTTTATGCTGCGTCGACCATTGGCTCCGAAATGACCGCCGCCGCTTTCGGTGAGGTAGGAAAGGTTCGGCGCGATCCTTTCGCCATGCTGCCTTTCTGTGGCTATCATATGGCCGATTACTTCAACCATTGGTTGCAGTTTGGTAGAAAGCTCCGCAATCCTCCCCGTATTTTCATCACGAATTGGTTCCGCAAGGATCCCTCCGGTAAATTCCTGTGGCCCGGTTATGGCGATAACATGCGGGTTTTGGAGTGGATTATCGGTAGGGTTCGGGGCCGCACCGGTGCGGTGGAGAGTCCAGTCGGCTGGATGCCCACCTACGACGACATCAACTGGAACGGACTTGATTTTAGTCGCGAACAATTTGAAGCCATCATGCACGTGGACCGCGAAACCTGGAAAAACGAGGTCGTTAACCATGATGAACTATTCAGCAAAATGTATGATAAGCTCCCCAAGGAGTATATTTTTATGCGCGAGTTGATCCTCTCATCCCTTTGGCGCTCTCCCGAAAAGTGGGGCCTGGCACCGGAACAGGATTGAAAAAGATATACGCTCTGTAATCGCCTTTTGCCACAGAAAGCTATGCCTAAAGATCCTAGCATCCGCTCCGTATTGATCATTGGCAGCGGGCCCATTATCATCGGACAGGCTTGCGAATTCGACTATTCTGGCTCACAGGCCGCCCGTTCCCTAAGGGAGGAGGGCATTGAGGTATCACTCATCAACTCCAACCCGGCCACCATTATGACCGACAGGGTAACGGCCGATCATGTGTACCTGATGCCCCTCACCGTCGAATCGATCGAACACATCCTCAACATTCGCCCGATCGACGCCGTATTGCCAACCATGGGCGGGCAAACAGCACTGAATTTATGTAAGGAAGCAGATGAATTGGGGATCTGGGACCAATACGGCGTTCGCATGATCGGTGTCGATATTGCCGCCATCGAAACCACCGAAAACCGCGAAGAATTCCGGAAAAAAATGCTTGAAATTGGGGTTGCCGTGGCGCCCTCCCGAATCGCCAACTCCTTTCTCGAAGGTAAGGAAGCCGCGGAGGAAATTGGGTTTCCATTGGTAATTCGTCCCTCATATACCCTGGGAGGCACCGGTGGAGGCGTGATCAGAAAAAAAGAAGAATTCGAAGCGGCCCTCATCCGTGGACTCGATGCCTCGCCCACCCACGAAGTGTTGATCGATAAGGCCGTTTTGGGATGGAAAGAATTCGAACTCGAATTGCTGCGTGATGCGGCCGACAACGTCTGCATCATTTGCACCATTGAGAACTTCGACCCCATGGGCATACACACGGGGGATAGCATCACCGTGGCTCCGGCCATGACCCTCAGTGATACCGCTTTTCAGGATATGCGCAACCAGGCCATTCGCATGATGCGGGCCATTGGCCATTTCTCGGGCGGATGCAACGTGCAATTCGCCATGAACCCCGAGACCGAAGAACTCATCGCCATCGAAATCAACCCCCGTGTTTCGCGTTCCTCGGCCCTCGCCTCGAAGGCCACCGGATACCCTATTGCCAAAATTGCGGCCAAACTGGCCATCGGATTTCGCCTCGTTGAACTGCCCAACCAAATCACCATGAGCAGTTCGGCCTTTTTTGAGCCTACCCTCGATTATGTCATCGTTAAAATCCCGAAATGGAACTTCGACAAATTTCCGGGCTCTGATCTGCGGCTTGGATTTCAAATGAAATCGGTGGGAGAAGTCATGGGCATCGGGCGAAGCTTCAATGAAGCACTCCAGAAAGCCTGCCAAAGCCTTGAAATTGGCAGGGCCGGATTGGGAGCCGACGGAAAAGAGGAGCGCAAACCCGATCCCATCATGCACAGCCTGGAACATCCCAGCTGGAACCGAGTATTTCATGTCTATGACGCCCTCGCATTGGGTGTGCCCCTCAAATCCGTCGGAAAAGCCACGGCCATCGACCCGTGGTTCCTCCGCGAAATCCAGCATTTGGTGGACCTGGCCAAAGCCATCCGGTCCTATACCCTAGACACCATCCCCTTTGCCTTGTGGGAAGAAACCAAACGAAATGGATTTTCCGACCTGCAAATTGCCAAGCAATTGGGTGATCCCATTACGGAAGACCAGGTTCGGGCCAAACGCCTTTCACTCGGACTGCGTAGGGTTTGGAAGATGGTCGACACCTGCGCTGCCGAGTTTAAGGCCAAAACCCCCTATTTCTACAGTACATACGATCAGGAAAATGAGTCTATTCGAACAGATCGCCCGAAGATCATCGTGTTGGGCTCGGGTCCAAACCGCATCGGCCAAGGCATAGAATTCGATTACTCCTGTGTGCACGGCTTGCTCGGGGCACGGGAGGCGGGCTATGAGGCTATTATGGTGAATTGCAACCCGGAAACGGTGAGTACCGATTTCAACATGGCCGACAAACTCTATTTCGAGCCTGTTTTCTGGGAACATTTACTCGACATTATCGAACACGAACAACCCGTTGGGGTAATCGTTCAATTGGGCGGACAAACAGCACTGAAGTTAGCCGAGCGACTGCACGAACACGGTATTCGAATTATTGGCACCAGTTTCCCCAACATGGATCTGGCCGAGGATCGGGGTCGGTTCAGTGACTTGCTGCACGAACTCGACATCCCCTATCCCCGCTATGGAGTGGCCGAAACCGCCGAGGAAGCACTCGAAATCGCCCGAAATGTCGGTTACCCTGTGCTGGTTCGCCCGAGTTATGTATTGGGCGGGCAGGGCATGAGTATCGTGATCAACGAGGAAGAGCTCGAAACGGCGGTGGTAGACTTGTTGAGGAAAATTCCGGGCAATCGCATTCTCATCGACCACTTCCTCGACCGGGCCATGGAGGCCGAGGCCGATTGTATTTGTGACGGAAAAGATGTTGCCATCTGCGGAATCATGGAACATATTGAACCGGCGGGTATTCATTCGGGCGATTCCAACGCGGTCCTGCCACCCTTCGGCCTCTCTCCACTGGTGGTAACCCAAATAGAGGAATACACCCGAAAAATTGCCTTCGCACTGAACATTCGCGGCCTGATGAACGTACAATTCGCCATCAAAAATGATGTAGTTTATGTAATTGAAGCCAATCCTCGCGCCTCACGCACCCTGCCTTTCCTGGCCAAGGCATATGATGTGCCCTTTGTTAATATCGCCACGCATGTCATGCTTGAATCCTCAACATTGGCCGATCACCCCTTCGAACGAAAATTATCGGGCTGGGCCATCAAAGAGCCCGTATTCAGCTTTAATAAGTTTCCTGGCGTCAACAAAGAACTTGGACCGGAAATGAAATCCACAGGCGAGGCTATCCGTTTCATTAAAGACTTACGCGATCCTTATTTCCGCGATCTCTACAAGCGTAAATCCATGTACTTAAGTCGTTAAATTGCATGGTCTTATGCGGGCTCCAAAAATTAAAGTACTGGTAGCGGAAGATGACGCTAACCTGGCGACTGGTCTGAAGGAAGGACTAGACCTCATGGGCTGGGATGTTTCCTTGGCCAAAACTGGCACGCGGGCATTGAATATGGCCATAACGGGTCAGTTCCCCCTCTTGGTACTCGACCTCAACCTGCCCGGAATGAATGGCATGGATGTTTGTCGGGCCATCAGACAATCGAATCCCAAATTACCCATCCTCATATTGACCGCCTTAGGGGGTATAGACCAGAAAATTGAGGGATTGGAAGCAGGGGCCGACGACTATATGGTAAAACCCCCGGATTTGCGCGAACTCGACGCCCGCCTCCGGGCCTTGTTGCGCCGTGCCGAACCCGTCGAAACAAGCGCCGAAGAACTCAAACTCGCCAACTTAACGCTCGACCTCAACAGAAAAGTGGCCTTTCGCGACGAAATCGAAATTGCCCTAACTGCCAAGGAGTTCAACCTGTTGGAATACTTGATGCGCAATCAGGGCAAAGTCATTAGTCGGCAACAAATAGCCGCAGCCGTCTGGGACATCCACTTCGACACGCAGACCAATGTTGTGGATGTGTATGTGAACTTCCTCAGAAAGAAGATCGACAAGGATTTTCATCCACGTCTCATACATACCCAAATCGGGATGGGCTACCGATTCGACCTATGAACCCATCATGCGCATCCGCAGCAGGCTAACCCTTCGCATGGTGGCACTTACTGCCGGGCTGCTTGCCTTGTCTTTCTCTACGGTCTATTGGTTCGAAGCAGCCGGTCGCCGCAAACAATTCACGCAACTCCTGCTCAGCAATGCACGCAACCGCACCATCATTCACTTCGAATTTGAGGGCGCTCAATCAGGAACAAATTCATTTCAGGAATACCGCGCCGATGTGCTCCCCAACGCAGAACTCTATTTGTTCACTTTTGAAAACGAGCTGATCTACCCCGGCGATAACATGCGATGGAAGCCCTCAATAGAGGACGTAGAAGCCGTTCGGAAAAATGCCAAATCCCACTTCATCCTGAGCGATGGACGGGAAATGGCTGGGCTACACATGGTCGACGAATACAATGGACTCGTGGCATTCAGTGTAGCGCGCGACGATGAAGGCCTATCAAGACTTAAAACCCTTCAAAAAACCCTGCTCTGGGTGCTGTTGCTGAGCCTGCCGCTGCTGTGGAGTCTGGCCTATTGGTATTCCGGCAGGGCGCTTCTTCCCATCCGGAACATCATTCGATCCGCCAAAACCATCAGCAGCACAGAACCATCAGCACGTTTATCCCCCACAGGCAGTCGCGACGAACTCGAAGATCTTGTTACCGCCTTCAATGATCTACTCCGACGCATAGAAACAGCCTTTCAGGCACAAAAAAACCTCATATCCAATGCCTCACACGAACTGCGGACGCCACTGGCCGCTATGCACATGGGGATAGATGTCCTGCTGATGAAGGAGACCGATTACGACACCCTTCGGAACGAACTCCATCGCTTAAAATCTCAAGTACAGGATCTAACCACCACCACCAATCATTTGCTCATGCTGGCGGATATGGAAACACGACTGCGGGAAGGTCGCCATCCCCAAATGCCCGTCAACCTAGCGGATATTCTGTTTAAAGCCCTTGAACCACTCCAAAGCCACCCCAATTTCCATAATCTGAGCTGGCAGATCGACGAAAAACTCGAAAATGAAGAGGCACTCCGCACCAAGGGCGACGAACCGCTCTTGATCATTGCCCTACGCAACCTGGTTGAAAATGCCCTCAAATTCGGCCAATCACGCCCGGTGGAGGTGAAATTGACCCGTTCAGAAGAAGATTTGATTGTTGAAGTGAAAGACAGTGGGCCGGGCATCCCAAAAGAAGAGCAAGAAATCATCTTTGAACCCTTCCAGCGCGGCGCGCAAGCGGGATCGGAAGGCCGCAGGGAGGAAGGCCGCAGGGAGGAAGACCGCAACGAGGAGGGCCGCAACGAGGAGGACCGCAGGGTGGAGGACCGCAGGGAGGAGGGCCGCAGGGAGGAGGGCCGCAGGGTGGAGGACCGCAGGGAAGAGGGCGCCGATCATATACCCGGACACGGGCTCGGGCTGCCCCTATCGGCCCGTATTGCCATGCTTCATCAAGGCACAATAACGCTTGAATCTACGCCCGGCCAAGGCAGCCTATTTCGCCTTATCCTTCCTGTAACCATCTCCAAATGATATTTGGTTATTTTTGACCCGTGGCATTCTTGAAAACTCTCCTCATCATATTTCTCGTGCTTTGGCTGCTCGGCTTGCTGGGACGGATTTTATTGCCATTTGCCCTGCGATACCTTGTAAAACGCCTCACCAATATGTCGGGTATGGCCACGCCCCAGCAGCGTCAAGAGCATCCGGAGGGCAGTGTACACATCAAAGGCAATCCCCCACCCGAAACCCGCTATCGCCCCGACGAGGGAGAATATGTCGACTACGAAGAAATTAAATAAATCACCATGAACCCAACACTAAAAAAAATCGGAACACACCTGCTCGTTATGCTTGCCTTCGTGGGCCTCGCATTTCTGTATGCATCACCCTTGCTTGAGGGCAAAACCCTGCGTATGGAGGATATGACCCAAGTCGATGGCATGTCGCGCGAACTCCAGGCCTATAAAAAACAGGACGGTGTGATGCCCAAATGGACCGGAATATTGTTCGGTGGGATGCCTGCCTATCAAATCCAAATGGAATACCCGAGCATGTGGATCACAAAAGTACACGCAATAACCACCTCCTGGCTGCCCAGGCCGGCCGAATGCCTTTTTTTGCTGATGGCAGGCTTCTATCTAATGCTTTTGATGATGGGGGTGGGCATGTGGACCGCTATACTCGGCGCTTTAGCTTATGCGCTATCGAGCTACAACCTCATCATCATCGATGCGGGCCACATCACCAAAGCCTGGGCTATTGCCTACATGCCCCTGGTAGTCGGAAGTTTAGTGGTTCTTTTTAGGGGACAATTCCTGGCGGGCAGTGCGCTGTTGGCCTTTTCCATGGCCATGCAACTGGCCAGTTATCACTATCAAATCACATACTACATGGGAATGCTGGTGGTCATTTTTGGCATCGTTGAAGCGGTGAAGGCCATAAAGAGCAAGCAAATCCCCCGTTTCGCCACGGCCTCCGTGCTCGCTTTAGCCTCAGTAGGCCTGGCTGTGGGTGCGAATTATAGCCAGTTCACCATCACCAGCGAATACAGCAAAGAATCCATGCGCGGCGGCTCAGAATTAAAACGGCAAGCTGGGGAAGAGTCTGGTGGAGACGGACTCGACAAAGAATATGCCTTGAGATGGAGCTATGGTGTTGGAGAAACCTTCACCCTGCTGATCCCCAATTTCTATGGTGGCGCCTCTCAGAGTCCTCTCGGCAAGGGCAGCCAGACCTATGAGGTGTTGGAACAAGCGGGTGTAGACCGTCGGGCTGCAACCAACTTCGTAGAAAATGCACCAACCTACTTCGGCGATCAGCCGGGCGTGGGCGGCCCCACCTATTTCGGTGCCTTAATGATCTTCCTGTTTGTGTTGGGACTCATCGTATATGAGGGCCCCACCCGCTGGTGGTTGGGCGCAGCAGCCCTACTGTCTATCGTTCTGAGTTGGGGAAAGAACTTCGAACTGGTTACCGACCTGTTTTTTAATCACGTGCCCTACTATAACAAATTTCGTGCAGTGGCCATGAGCTTGGTCATCGCATCATTGGCCGTACCCGTCATGGCCGTGCTCTTGCTTCGAAGGATTGAATTGGGGCAAATTTCTGAAGATAAACTCTATAAAGGATTGCGCTATGCCAGCATCGCTACAGGAGGTTTTTGCCTTATTTTCTTGGTGATGCCTGGCCTGTTCCTGGGTTTCGACACAGAGGCCGACAGCAACTTCAACAACATCCCGGGATTAGTAGATGCCCTTATGGAAGACCGCGCCTCCATGGTGCGCCGCGATGCATTCAAATCGCTCTTCCTAATTGCCATCGGTGCCGCAACCCTCTTCTACCACATGAAGAAGCGTTTATCGACCCAAAACATGATTTGGATTCTTTTGGCCGCGAACACCATCGACTTATGGGTTACCGACCGACGATACTTGAATTCCGACGATTTTCAAAATGCCCGTTTAACCCGTCAGCCCTTCGAACCCACTGCTGCCGACCAAACCATCCTCCAAGATACCAACCCCCACTTCAGGGTACTCGACATGGGCAATCGGAATCCATTTAATGAAAACCGCGCATCATATTTCCATAAATCAGTGGGTGGATACAGCCCGGCCAAATTGAGTCGTTATGAAGATGTGAAGGTTAAATGGCTCGAAACCATGAATGAAGGCCTTCTCAATGCCTTCAACACCCGCTGGGTCATCATACCCACTGAAGGAGGGGCACCTGTGGCGCAGCTTCGCCCACAAGCCTATGGTCCAGCTTGGTTGGTCAACAACGTACTACCCTGCCAAACGCCACAGCAAGAAGTGGATACCCTGGGCGTGGTCGACCTGCGGTCTACCGTAGTCATCAACCGTGAATTATCGACCGAACTGGCAGCCTCTTATGCAAACGACAGCACGGCTTCTATTCAGCTCACTTCGTACCATCCCGACACCCTCCGATACGCCTTCACAGGAAGCACGAAACAATTTGCCGTGTTTTCCGAAATGTACTACGACAAAGGATGGAATGCCTACCTAGATGGTCGACCTGTGCCGCACAAAAGGGTTAATTATACGTTTAGGGGATTAGAATTACCTGCCGGAGCCCACAATATTGAATTTCGATTTGAGCCGGCCACCTACTTGAGCAGCGAGCGGATTAGTTTTGCCTCCAGTATCGCCCTCACCCTGCTCAGTTTAGTTACCTTGCTCATTGCCCTGCTCAAGCCCCATTGGCTGCGGTCGCGTCAACCCTCTGCCGGCGAACTGCTTTAATTCTATAGACAAACAAAAGCACCCATTTTTGCGTTGTTAGTGCCTCCTGATCATTATACAACTTGTATTTTCATGACCCATTTGATGCATTTTCAGGTCCGAAATAATCTCATTCGACGCACTGTTATCTGCCTTTTTCTCGGGGTATTTTGCCTCTTCAGCCCGGCACAGGCACAGAACCCCCCGGTGAGTTGCGACTCCAACGGCAACTGGATGATGTTTGCCAACTACGATGGCGGTAAACTCCGCATCATTATAGACCAAAACATACCCAACCTGCGCCTGGGTATTTGCACCTACGAACCCGTTCAGGTAACCATCACCGGCCCTTTCTCAGCCTGCGTAACTGAGGTCTATTATGCTGGCTTCAATTCAGCCCAATTGAACAACCACTGTGGATTTCCCATTTCGGCCTCCAGCATTTCTGGGGTGAACCCATCCATAACATCCATTTCATTTGCACCACCCGTAGGGATCATCAGTCCGCCCAACCCCAACAACATACTAAATTTGCCCAACGGCAACAATACAGGCATCATATGTCTGGCTACCTGCGATGCCAATTCGTACCAAGGAGGCTGCAATACCATCGATCAGGTTGTGGACCATTTTCAGACCCGATTCGGGGGTAGTTTGAGGGGACTAACCGTTCAGTATTGCTGCTGGAGTGATACTACACCTTATCGTGTGAGTGGGCTAACTGGAAATTGCTGCGGCCCTAACAACACATCCTCTGCAAGCATCAACTACCCCCCCGGACCATTCTGTACTTCAACGGGCACCCTTTCACCCATACTACAAGGAAACTCTAGCGGAACATTCTACGCTAACCCTCCTGGCTTATCGATCGATGCCGCCACGGGTGTGGTTAACCTCAACAACAGTATACCTGGAACCTATGAAATATTCTACGCATTCTCCGTCAATTGCCTACCCTTCATTGCAAAAGACACCATCGTTATCAGTCCGGGAGGCTCGGTAAACACCCAGAACGTTACCGCTTGCATCAATTATACCGCGCCCTGGGGCACCCTCTACACCCAAAGTGGAACCTACAGCGACACCATTACAACAATCAGCGGTTGCGACAGCATACGGATTCTGAACCTAAATATTCTTTCGGGTGATTTACAAGCGCAAATCGGACGAGTAGTACCAGATACCTGTACAGATTTGCAGTACGCATTCTCCCTCAGCTCTGGCCAAACCGTCACCGCCTACCATTGGAATTTTGGCGACCCCAATAGCGGTTCCAATAATATGTCGACTTCACCCAACCCGACCCATACCTTTTCATCGACAGGCAGTTATGATGTCCTTTGCATCTCCACATTTGCCTGCGGTAATGACACCAGCTCACTTCGATTGACCATAGACGATTGCCCGAAAGATGAAGACCCTTGCATCCCAACAATTCCCAATGTCTTCACGCCGAATTCCGATGGAGTCAATGACCGCTTCCAGCCCATCGCCATTTGTACGTGGAAAACATACAAGATCGAAATCTACAACCGTTGGGGGCAAAGAGTATTTGCATCCGTAGATCAATCGGAATCATGGGACGGCAGCTTTAAGGATTCTGATTGTCCGAATGGCACCTACACCTATCGGTTAACCTATAAAAATCCAGGTGAGGCTGAGCGAACACTGACTGGGTCCATCATGATTCTCCGTTGATTCTTTTAAAGTCAACGGTTATTTCTATCGAAATCAACGACGATTCTCCCGACTACCCTTTATTAAACAGGCTCATGGTGTGCGATAATCCGCGCGCCACGTACATCCGAACCAACGCTACGCTGCGGTCGATCCCCTCTGTGACCTCTGGCCTTTCCTCAGTTCCGAACGTTCCCAAGACATATTCGACCTGCCTACCCTTCGGAAAATCAGATCCAATGCCAAAACGAACACGGGCATAGGCCTGAGTTCCCAAAGTTTCCTCGATGTGCGCGAGTCCATTATGCCCACCCGCGCTTCCCTGCCCCCTCAACCTGAGCCGTCCCACCGGCAAGCTCAGATCATCGGTGAGTACCAGCAGCTGCTCAACCCCCAGCTTCTCTACACCCAGCCAATAACGCACCGCCTGACCACTCAAATTCATGTAGGTAGATGGCTTCAGCAACAACAATTGGTGACCTGCACAACGCAGCTCCGCGTGCCAACCGTATCGGCTTGTTTCAAAAGTGACTGGTACATTACCCCCAACCGACGCCAGCGCGTCGAGTATCATAAAACCGATATTGTGGCGTGTTTGGGCATATTCCGCACCCGGATTACCCAAACCAACGACCAAAAATTTCACGACCTACTGAGGGGGTGATTTTTATCCAGCAGCCTGTCCCTTCAATCCACGTGGGATGATGACACTGGCCACAGGATTGTTCGGGGCATCCAGAATCACGTAGTTCTCGGTAGGAATGTCCTTAACGCGCACCACACCCCCAAGATCAAGTTTAGAAATATCAACCTGCACGGTAGCGGGGAAATGATCTGGATTACCCTTCACTTTAACGCGACGAACACGGGCTGCGAACTTACCGCCCGCCTTTACCCCAGGCGATACACCTACAAACTCGAGCGGTAACTCAAGTTTAATTGATTTGCCAGCCTGTAATAAATAGAAATCGACGTGCATCATGGCCTCGTTTAAGGGATGGAACTGCGCTTCCTGAACGATGGCCTCAAATTTCCGTCCGTCAATGTCGAGATGCACCCGGTACGTATCCGGCGTGAACAATACCGATTTCAAATCATAGCCATAGGCCCAGAAGTGAATTTGTTCAGCGCCCCCGTACAGCACGCAAGGCACCCTGCCTTCGGCGCGCAACTGGTTGGCATCTGACTTCCCTACGCCCCCACGGAGGGAGCCGCTCAAGTTGATGGTTTTCATGGAATTGGGTTTAAAAATTAAATATTGGATTAAAGTTGTTTGACAGTGACTTCAAAGAGGTGGCTGATGGAACTAAATTCCTTAACGCTGCGGATCGATCGTGCAAAGAGGTCGGCAACCGTGAGCACCTTAATCTTCGGCGAAACCCCACGCAGTGGTAAGGTATCCGTCACCACCAATTCGGTTAAGGCCGATGCGTTGATGTTATCGTATGCTTTGCCCGAAAGTACAGGATGCGTAGCCACCGCACGCACACTCAGGGCACCTTGTTTCATGATTTCCTCAGCGACTTTTCCAATCGTTCCGGCGGTATCCACAAGATCATCAACAATCACCACATTTTTGTCGCGCGCGTCGCCAATGACATTAATTCGCTCCACCACATTCGCCCGTGTACGGGTTTTGTCGCACACAATCATGTCGCAATCCAGCAATTTAGAGAATAATTTAGCCCTTGGCGTCGCGCCCATATCGGGTGCGGCGATGATGAGATTATCGAGCTTTAGTTGCTTGATGTACGGAATAAAAATGGTTGTTGCATCGAGGTGATCGACAGGAACGTTGAAAAAGCCCTGAATTTGCGGTGCGTGAAGGTCCATGGTCATGACCCGTGTAACGCCCGCCGCGGTAAGCATATCAGCCACCAAGCGCGAGGCTATCGGCACCCGCGGTTTGTCTTTGCGGTCTTGGCGAGCCAAACCAAAATAGGGAATCACCGCCGTTATGTAGTGGGCTGATGCCCGCTTACACGCATCAATCATCAGCAACAGCTCCATGAGGTTATCGCTCGGCGCGAAAGTACTTTGAATCAGAAACACATCCGAACCACGGACAGATTGGTTGATGCACGGCTGAAACTCGCCATCGCTAAAGCGCATCACCTCCATGGCACCCAATGGCGACCCGAATGAGGCAGCGATGCGTTCGCCCAAAGCGCGGGTGGCATCACCGCTAAACAGTTGGGTGGCGTGGTGCGGACTAGCAGAGCTTCCTCGGGCAGATGACATGGTTTTATGACGAACGGAGCTTTATGACGAACGGAGCTTTATGACGAACGGAGCTTTATGACGAACAAAATTTTGTAACAATCGAAGCTTTGTGACGAGTGACGAAAGAATTTGGCGTTAATAACAAGAAAACCGCAAAGATACGAAAAAACCTCTAACGGGGGGGGACTAGGAAGAGGTTTTCGCGCGCGCGGGTGACCGCCGTATAGAGCCACCTCAAATGTGCATCGCGGGTGCCATAAGGACCCTCCATCAACACAAAAACCGTTGGCCACTCACCCCCCTGGGCCTTGTGACCTGTAACGGCATATGCGTATTTGGCATGAAGCGCATTGAGATACGGATCGCGCATGTTATACCCCTTTCCCCCTTGTCGAGCCGCCCATAATCGCTGCCACGATACCGTATCGAGTCCGGCCGACTTGCTGTTCAACAAATCCAACAAAAGAGTGGCCGATAAATTCCGGTCCTCTCCCGATAAATCCTGGTAAACACCCCGCACATCGGCCCACCGAAATCCAGCCACTTGATCTTCCTGTTCAACCATATGCTTTACCTGCACCATTTCCCCATTGGCCACAAATTCCTGTGCTTTAAGGTAATGGTTGCGCACCACCATGAGCCATTCATCCATCAATGGCAGCGCCCCGGCATCGGGGTACAGCAACGATCGGATGCGGCGATTCAGGGTGTTGGCCCAGCCGTTGCTCACGCACAAGAAAATGACCCCCTGTGGATCACGTCGATACGCTTCGGCAAACAAAACCGCAGCTGTTCGCGTATCAGGCAGCTCCGTGATGCCTGAGTCTGCCCCAGGTCTGTCGAAAGTTTCGGGATAGATGGGTCCGCTGCCATCGGTAAACTCCATGGCCGAGCGGTACGCCGATGCCAATTGCAAAATCGCAGAATATGCCGATTGACGCTTCACCACCTGCAATCCAACCTCAATCGATTCCAGTTGAAATGGTTTATACGTTTCAGCGTTGAGCGCAACCGCGCGGGACTCTCCAACCGGAGGCAATTGATAGGGATCGCCCACCAAAATCAGCTTATTGTTAACTGGTGCTTCAAACACATGACGAATCAGGTCGGAAAGAACGCCAGCCGAACGAAAAGCGCCATCGCTTTGAGGCTGCCGGCCGAGCATGGAAGCTTCATCTACCACGAACAATGCCGGCTGCAAAAGATCATACTCCTTCAACTGGAAACGCAATTCCTTGATATTACCCTTAGCATCTTTAACCTCATCCAGCTTATAGATGTGGCTGTGGATGGTGGCTGCAGGGCTACCGGACCGGCGGGCCAAAACCTTCGCCGCCCGCCCGGTTGGGGCCAGTAGAAACGCCTTGCGTCCTGCTTTTCGCAATCCATGCACCAAGCCCTTCATTAAACTGGTTTTTCCCGTACCGGCCGCACCTTGAACAATCAAAATCCGATGATCGGCCCCTTCCAAAAATTCCGCTATTTTTCGAAGGGCTAAACGCTGTTCTTCATCCGGCGCATCGCTGAGGGCCAAAGTCATCCGCTGCACCCAAACATCCATTGCACCTAATTCTGCTGAGGCGAGCGTGTTTTTTGGATCGTCATGTGGGCCCTTATTTAAACCGTCTTGAGCGTCCTTCAAGGCTCCAGGCGGTTCACCGCGATTGTTACTTTCCTCCATTCTTTTCAAATATTCGCTGATCTGCGACTGCAATTCTTCGAAGGTCGAATGGCCCGTAGAATCGGATGGATTGCTCATGTTCGTTTGTATGCCATAAAACCTTAAAATAACGGATTTAGGCGGGTAAGTTGCACAAAAATAAGGTACTTTTGCGGCATAAATTTGAATTATGGATGCACTCCTCCTAATCACTTTCGTTCTTGGCTACTTAGCCATTGTATTCGAACACCCGCTCAAGGTCAATAAAACGGCACCAGCGCTGCTCACCGCTGTAATTTGTTGGAGCATTTTCATCTTGTTGCCCCCTTCGGCTGAGTTCTTCAACAATACCCATTGGATTCAGTTTGTTGAAAGCCTAAAACTCAAGCAAATTGATTTAAGCGTGCTATCTACCGAGCAACTCTTCCAGAAATTTGTTTCTGCCGAATTGGCACACCACCTCAGCAAAACGGCTGAAATCCTGTTTTTCCTTTTGGGAGCCATGACCATCGTTGAATTGGTCGATGCGCATCAGGGATTTAAAGTCATCACCAACCGCATCCGGACCAAAGATGCTTCAACCTTGTTGATCATCATCAGCATTGTTACTTTTTTCTTATCGTCCGTACTCGACAACCTTACCACCGCGATTGTTATGGTCAGCCTACTGAGAAAGTTGGTTCATGACGCGCAACAACGAAAATTGTTTGCTGGGATGGTCATCATTGCGGCAAACGCCGGGGGAGCCTGGTCGCCCATCGGCGACGTCACCACCACTATGCTTTGGATTGGTGGACAAATCACCGCGGGTCATATCATGAAAACCACATTTCTTGCATCAATTGTTTGTTTAGTGGTTCCTATGGTCGTATTGGCTGCGCAATTACGGGGGTCTGTAACCCGCGCCTCCTACGACTATGAGGCAGCAGATGAGGCAGAAGTCGTGAAAGGGAGCCGAATTATGCTTTTCTTGGGTGTAGGCGCATTGGTTTTTGTGCCCATTTTCAAAAGCGTTACCCACTTGCCCCCTTATTTGGGCATTTTGTTGGGACTTGCCGTGCTTTGGGTGGCTTCGGAATGGATTCATATCGATAAGAATGAGGAAGAAAAGAAACCCTATTCCGCCATTCACGCCCTCAGTAAAATTGACACCTCCAGCGTTTTGTTTTTCTTAGGCATATTACTCGCCATTTCTGCCTTAGAAAGTGCGCACATTCTCACGCATGTTGCCCAGTGGCTCGATTCAACTTTGGGCAACATGAAGGTAATCGTGTTCATCATCGGTCTTCTTTCGGCGGTAGTCGACAACGTTCCACTGGTGGCGGCCAGTATGGGTATGTATGACATGACGGCATATCCCACAGACCATTGGATGTGGGCTTTTATGGCGTATTGTGCGGGTACAGGGGGCAGCGCGCTCATTATCGGTTCTGCTGCCGGTGTAGCCGTTATGGGCATGGAGAAAATCGATTTTATGTGGTATGCCAAGAAAATTTCTTTATATGCCCTGATTGGTTATGTGGCAGGTGCTGGAGTTTATTTGCTCACCTACCAGTGGTTGGGTTGATTCCAAACAATCAAATAGAATCCCATTACCACCATGCGGATTGTTGAAGAACCATTTAATGGCCTGCTTCTCTTGGAGCCTCGGGTTTTTCACGACCCCAGAGGACACTTCTTTGAGAGTTTCAACCGTGGGGCCATGCACAGCATCGGCATCTCGGATGAATTTGTGCAGGACAACGAATCGCGCTCATCTAAGGGTATTCTTCGAGGTCTTCATTTTCAGCGGCCCCCTTTCGCTCAAGGCAAATTGGTGCGCGTGGCCCAAGGATCTGTGCTCGATGTGGTGGTGGACCTGCGTCGCTCATCTCCGACGTTTGGCCAGCATTACAGCGTAACCTTGTCGGGCGAAAACCACTTCATGCTGTGGATGCCGCCTGGTTTTGCTCATGGCTTTCTAACACTGAGCGACAACACCCTATTCCTCTATAAATGCACAGCCCCCTACTACCAGGCCTCGGAAGGTGGATTGGCATGGAATGACCCCGACCTCAATATTCAATGGGGCATAGAACAACCCCTCTTGTCGGAAAAAGACAAGATGAATCCCGTCATTTCTGGATTCAGCACGCCCTTTGAATAGATTCTCAACCCGTAGGGGGAATAACACGGGGATTTTGACAAGCTGACAGGTTTTTAAACCTTGGCACAATTATTCGTCTGATGTTCGTTAATTAATCGGCAATGATTAGATT
>SYHW01000026.1 GCA_005799065.1 Bacteroidota bacterium | reverse complement strand
ATAAAACATTTTGTATTCCCCACGGAGGAGGTGGACCGGGCATGGGTCCCATTGGCGTGGCCGCCCACCTTGCACCCTTCTTGCCGAGTCACCCCGTTGTGGAAGTGAACCCATCAAAATCGGCCATCACCCCCGTTTCGGGTGCGCCCTGGGGCAGTGCAGGCATCCTGCCGATTCCTTATGCCTATGCCCGAATGATGGGTGGGTCGGGGCTGACCGAAGCTACCCGCCTGGCGATTGTGAACGCGAACTATATCATGGCACGGCTAAAGGGTTCTTATGCGGTATTGTATACGGGTCCTGGCGGCCACTGCGCCCATGAAATGATCATCGACTTGCGTCCATTTAAAGCATCGGCTGGCATCGAAGTGGAGGATGTGGCCAAGCGTTTGATGGATTATGGCTTTCATGCGCCAACAGTATCGTTTCCGGTGGCGGGTACCATTATGATTGAGCCTACCGAATCGGAAGACAAGCCTGAGCTGGATCGTTTTTGTGAGGCCATGTTGCACATCCGTGAGGAGATTCGCGAAATTGAAATGGGGATCTATGACCGGGATATGAATGTCTTAAAACAAGCACCCCATACCGCATCTGAGTTGGTTGGCGACTGGTCGCGCCCCTACCCACGTGAAAAGGCTGTTTTCCCCTTGCCTTGGGTACGGGATTCAAAGTTTTGGCCGACGGTGGGCCGGGTCAACAACACCCACGGTGACCGTAACCTCTTTTGTGTTTGCCCGCCCATCGAATCGTATGAGCCGGTTGGCTGAATGAGGTGAAGTTTTCGTTTTATTAGCCGATTGCTTTTGTTCCCCTTATCGCTCAAGCAACTGGGTTGCTGAGAGCAATCAGATCACTCCATTCAATTATGTAAATTAATCTCGTTTTATATTATAAAAAATGAAAAAAACACTACTCATTTTGCTATTTATTGGCGCGTATTCGTCTGCCGGGGCCCAGTGGATGCGTTCTTATGATGGTCAGCACGAGAAGAAAATGGTCGGACGATCGATACTCGATGTACTGTATGACCCATCCCAAACAAACCACCCATCGACGTCAAATAATCCAACGGATCGACAAAACCCTCTGTGGAGCTTTGATTTCAGCAACACCCTGGGCATGACTGTGGTGCGTGGACCTGGAGCCGCGGCAAGTGCTTCTTGGAAAGTGGTATCGGCGATGGAACCCAACTTGGTGTCGCAGAATTTCCCGCCCATTGCCTCAGCCTCGGGCGCACCCTTTGCCTTAATCAATTCGGATTCCTTCAACAATGGTACGCAAGACGACTACCTCATCATCAAAGCGGGCATCAGTTTGGCCAGCCAGCCCGCAGTGATGTTGAGCGTTCAGCAGTTTTTCCGCCGTTTTCAGGAAGATCATATCATTGAAATCAGTACCGACTCATTGACTTGGACGGAACTATATAATTCTGCGAATTCGGTACCGGTTAATACCACGATCACTAATCCATCAACGCTTCGGTTCAATATTTCGTCGATCGCCGGAAATCAGCCGAATTTGTGGATTCGATTCCATTATGTGGGTGCGTGGGATTGGTTCTGGTGTATCGATGACATTCAGCTGAGTGTGCCGCCAAGCAATGACCTTGCGCTTGAGAACTATTCCATCAACCCAGTCAATTTTCTGACCTTCACAGGGCAGTTGATGAAGGGCCAACAGGGCGACCAATGGCAGACGGAGGGAGCGATTCAAAATTTTGGATCCAACGCACAATCGAGCATTCGTATGCGCAGCCATGTGGGTCGGGGGTCAGCCAATCCCCTCTGGCGCGACAGCACAACTGCGCTCAGTTTGGTTTCGGGCGGCCGCGATACAGTGGTATCGGTCACCAATTTCCCGCAGGCATTATTGGTAGATACGGGTGTTTATGCACTCCATATTGAGTTAAGCATGGATAGTTTAGATGACAATCCGGCGGATAATAATGTATCGGTGCCCTTTGCTGTGCGCGACACCATCATTTCAGTGGTTTCACCGGTGGTCGCTTCCTCAGGGAGCCTGGGTACGGCATCGTTTACAGGCGATGAAGATGGTCTCATTTGTGCCAGTTTGTTTGAGTTGTCTGCATCCGACACCTTATCGGCTATTCAAATTCGGTTGGGGACCTCGGTCGCCGGGTCCCAAATCATTGTGAGTGTTCGCGACACCAATGGCTTGGCCAATGCCGAATATGCCCAGCAAACCTCCTTCGCTTCCCTCATCGAAAGCGATTTGTATACCCTCACCGCTCAGGATGTAGCCAATGGATTTGTGAACATTCTCATGCCCGCTTCCTTGTTTGGAGCACCCCAAAACCGCATTTTGCAGCCGGGTGCCTACTACGCCGCCGCTGAGCTTTTTTCCAACCAAGGTGCCCAGGATGTCCGGGTTTTTGATGACTACACCTATGAGCGTTTTTTGCCGCCCTACACGTCTGTGATCTACTCCCCATCAGAAACACGCTGGTTCACCAACGGCATTGGTTTAGCCGTGAATCCGGTATTTGGCCACTTTTTCTCTCGGGTTTCTGTTGAGGAAGAAACAATGCCTGTTCGTGTGCAGTCGGTATTTCCCAACCCCAGCAGTGGCTCGACCACAGTGGCCTACTCCTTGGACCGCCCTTCTGTAGTGGAGGGTATTCTGCGCGATCTCACGGGCCGCGAAGTGGCGCGTTTACATGAGGGCTATCAAGTGCCAGGCCAACACCGCGCATCGATTGATCTGCATGATGTACCCACGGGGGTCTATCTTTTGGAGTGGCATGCCGCCGGTGCCGTTGCGATTCAAAGGCTCGTTCGAAGCGGGCGCTAACCGTTGGGTCGGATTGGTGTATTGGGTTTGATTCGATGAGTTTTCCAGGATTTGATTGGATTTCTGAGAAAATCGCTCGTGGAGCATATGCCGAGGCAGAGCCAGTCTTAACGGATTTCATAACACGCCAGCCCAGAAATGCCCATGCCCTACAGTTCCTGGCCTTAATTTGTTCGCAAACAGGGCGGGCGAATATGGCGACGATCCATCTTAAAAGAGCTATTTCGCTGGAGCCTGCTTCGCCCGCACTTCGCTATAATCTTGCAAACGTTCTCCAAATTTTGGGCAATCAGACTGATGCCTTAAAGATGTACAAGGACGTACTTCGCATTGATCCTCGGTACTACAAAGCATGGTTGGGAATCAGCCAGTGCCATTTAGCGGACAATGACAGTCAAACGGCGGAGCATGCCGCTAAAAAAGGAATCGAACTGCAGCCGAACTGGCCAGAGATATATGTTGCCTTGGCTTCGGCCCAAGAACAAATGGGTAAACTACCCGAGGCATTGCATACATTGAAGAGCGCTTCATTTCAATTTCCTCATCACAAGGTGATAGGTTCTAATTATTTGTTGATGCTGCTGCATCAGTGTTGCTCAAAAGATGAACTGATTGACGAGCATAGGCGCATTATACAGCGCTCACTTTTTCATTTGGATGAAACTGATCAAAAATCACGCTCAGTGAACCCAGAGAAGAAAATGCTGATCAAAAGTTCGGGTAAAGCTGCAAACCAAGTCACCAGTGCGCGAGAACGTAGAGTAATTGCTATTCTTAGTGGTGATCTTCGGACGCACTCTGTAGCCTATTTCGCAAAAGCGCTGTTTGAATACAGACCAGAACATGTTGAGCTTCATGTTTTCAACACCCATCCCGAGACAGAAAATGATTCAGAACGCAATTATTTTCAAAATAGGGCAACTGTATGGCATAGTGTTGCTGGTTTATCATCTTCGAAAATTGCGGATGCAATTTGTGCAACTGGGGCTGAAATCCTTCTCGAATTGTCGGGTCATACGGCCTTTAATCGATTGGATGTTTTGGCACACCGCCCAACTGCAATAGTGGTAACTGCCTTGGGGTATCCGCATAGCCTCATGCATCCCAATGTAAACTACAGACTAACGGATCGAATATGCGAGCCTGAAGGTGTTTTTGTGGGCAGTGAGAGGCCACTGTATATGGCACCTAGTTTTTTATGTTTCACGCCGCCTGAACGAAATCTGGATTGCGAATTTTCATCCGATGAAGTGCCCTTCACATTTGCAAGCAGTAATGCAGCTTCAAAGATAACGCTCGAAATGATTGGGTGCTGGATCAAGATCCTGAAGTCAGCACCGCAGGCACGCCTGATTGTGAAAGGTAAAGGTACGGAAGACCGCCAATGGAGATCAAATTTCAAGCAACTCTGGGCGAAAGCCGGGATGCAAAAAAGCCAGTTGAAATTTCTGGATTATCGTGTTGACCGAATGCAACATTTGAATGACTACAGAGAAATTGATGTTGTATTGGACACATTTCCTTACAATGGCACCACCACCACCTGCGAGGCGCTTTGGATGGGTGTTCCGGTGCTTAGCATGATGGGGCAGACCCATGTATCTCGTGTTGGAAGAACTATACTTGGAGCCATGCACCTTGACGGTTGGGTCGAAGAAACTATCAACGCATATATTGATCACGCGATCAATTTAGCATCACGAAAGGAGGAGCTCAGAAAAGGCAGAGCGGAGGTTCGTCAGAAATTTTTGGATTCAGCATTATGTCAAAGAAGGGCATATTCAACGGCGTTTTTTGATACCATACTCAATCTATGATTTCGACTCATGGCGCATTTTTCATTACTTAAGTCTATATTTGTCAATCCAATTTATAACAAAACCATCTCAATTTATGAACATCAGAATTTTACCTCTTGCATTGGCCATGGGTTTCTCAGCCTCTGTTGCTTTTGCCCAGCAAAGCGTTCGAACTGCTCAGCCGCTGCCTTACCTCCGTGGCATGGATGCTTCTTTGGAGCAGCATGACCGCCCTGTTTCTCCTTCTGTAACGCCTGAAAATACGATTATCTTTCAGGATGACTTTTCTGCAGGGGCGTCTTCCTGGATCAACCAAGGATTTGAGGGTCTAAATCTCGGCACTACACCCGACACCACCGGTGTTTGGGAGTACCGTGGTCCGGCGACTACACCCAACACGGGCACGGGTTCTCGTGGAGCCTATGGCACAGCTAATCTAACGGTGCAATCGTCTACACCCGCCAATGGTTTTATGGTATTTGACTCGGATTGGCTCGATAATAATGGTGTGCAAGGTGCATTTGGACAAGGCATTTTCCCTGCTCCCCATCGAGGGATGCTCATCAGCCCAAGTTTTAATGCGGCGCAATACCCGTATTTGAATTTAGAGTTTTATCAGTATTACCGACGTTTTGCTGGTCCTACCAGCCAAGCTCAGCCTGCAACTTATGTGTTGTTTTCAACTGATGGCGGTGCCACTTGGGGCGATACGTTAACCCTTAATTCTGGCATTGCGGTGAACCAGGCTTCTGCGCGTAATTCGCTCATCCGTGTGAATGTTTCGGATTATATCGGCGGAGCTGCCAATGCAAAAATCGCCTTTATGTTCCATGGCGATTATTACTT